>NZ_JARLJK010000066.1:0-388978 GCF_031291215.1 Silvimonas sp. | reverse complement strand
GGGGTGCCGGCCAGCACCTGGTTTACTGCATCACGTTTGAAGGATTCGGGGTAAGTACGTCTGGTCTTGGTCATGAACACAACTCCTGGGTGGGCATTATCCACCTTAAGTCAGTGTCCATCGAGGCCGGGCCAGACCATGGAGCCGGGTTCGACCCGTAGCTCTGCTGAGCGCATCTGATTTGCCTGCAATTTTCGTATTTGGCCCAAGGCGGACTTGGGCTAAATATGCGGGGACCGGCTATTCTTTACCAGGTTCGGGGCTCGGATGATTGATGTCGTTGTCGTCATTGCGGACCGAATCCATTGCGGCGCCGTGAATTGCGCTACTGCGTTGCAGTTTCCCGTTGTATGGAATGCCAAGACATTCTGGGCCGAGGAATACGAAATGACTGACGAGCAACTGATCCGGCATTTGTATGACCGTTTTAACCATCGTGATATCGACGCGGTGCTGTCTTCGCTGGCCGAGGATGTCATCTGGGCCAACGGGATGGAAGGCACTTATGTCCATGGCAGACAGGCCGTCAGGGAATACTGGACTTATCAGTGGTCGGTGATTGATCCATCCGTCTCGCCGATGAAGATATCTGCCACCGAGGACGGTGCGCTGGAAGTCGAAGTCCACCAGACGGTGCGGGATCTGCAGGGAGTAACGCTTCTAGATGAATTCATACGGCACGTTTTTCGGGTCGAAAACGAACGCGTCACGCGCTTTGATATCAAGGGCTCATCGCACCTGGCTGACATTGCGCACGGCTGAAGTCCCGCCTGCTTTATCCAGTCCGCCCTTCGCAATGTCGTGCTTGATCAATTCACCCACGCACTTCAGGAGCACTCATGTTTGATCACGTGGTATTTGGTGTCAGTGACTACGCAGCCAGCAAAGCATTCTTCCTGCAGTCGCTTGCGCCGCTCGGCATAGTTATTGTCCAGGAAGGGCCGCACGGTATCGAGCTTAGTTCGGACGACAAGACTTCGTTGTGCCTGTTCCAGACCGAAGAGAAACCAGCGCATCTACACCTGGCGTTCGTGGCTGAAAATCGCCAGCAAGTCGATGCTTTCCATAGCGCGGCGCTGGAAGCAGGCGGCAAAGACAATGGCGCGCCTGGCCTGCGCCCGCGCTACCACGCGAACTACTATGCGGCCTTCGTCATCGGCCCGGACGGACACAATGTTGAAGTGGTTTGCCATCAACCTGCGGCGTGACCTATTCCCCAAATGACGATCTTGTAGATATTCCGCTAACTGAATTGCGGCGTTATGTGGTGCTCGATTGTCTGTTGAAAACAACCGCACCGGTCCAGAATCTGCGCACTCTTGAGCATCCCGGCAACGGCTCGTGATCGGTCCGCTTGTCATGCCCTCCGTTCTCGGTGGTGGCAATCAGCGGCATACTGATGACCACTAGCAAGGACGATTTCCCCTCTCTCAATTCAGGAGAACCAGGATGGTCAGCAAGAATACGATTTGTCTTTGGTACAACGGAACGGCGCTGGAAGCCGCCGAGTTTTACGCCCGCACCTTTCCGGATAGCGCAGTTAGCGCGGTCCATCGGGCGCCGGGTGATTATCCCTCAGGTAAGGAGGGTGACGTCTTGACGGTGGAATTCACCGTGGCGGGTATTCCGTGCCTGGGCCTGAATGGCGGCGCGACGTTCAAGCACAGTGAGGCGTTCTCGTTTCAGATTGCCACCGATGATCAGGCTGAAACGGATCGCTTGTGGGACGCGATTATCGGCAATGGCGGCCAGGAAAGCGCATGTGGCTGGTGCAAGGACAAATGGGGTCTGTCGTGGCAGATTACGCCACGTGCTTTGGTCGCGGCGATTACCGATCCTGATCCCGCCGCAGCCAAACGCGCTTTCGAAGCCGTGATGACGATGGGCAAGATCGACATCGCGGCAATCGAAGCGGCCCGGCGCGGCTGAAGCGCACGGCGCGCCTTATTTGCAATTTTCGATCGCCACGTCCGCGACATCGCTATAGCGGCCATTGCTGGTTCTGATTTGCGCGCACTGGCCGGTCGACTGGTTGTACCAGTAATTGGTCAGCCCGGACGAGCGCGAGAGGGCGAAGCCGTTATTGGTGAGAAACTGTTCTCCGCCAGAGGCCCGTGAACCGGTCAGGGTGCTCAATTGAACCCGGCTGCCCGAGGTGTCGCTTGTCTGGTCGCTGTGCTGATCTTTTTTGTGCTGATTCAGCGCATACAAGCCAACGCCCAATGCCGCAGCCAGGGCCACACCCATGGCGACATTCTTGTTGCGCTCCGCTACCCGATGTTGTGAGCCATTGTCGTGATGGTCATCGTTCTTGTGAGTCACGTGATGTGAGTCCAGCCGACCATTGCGAAAATCCATGGCCACTTCTTCTTTGGCATCGTCGTTATAAAAAACTTCATGGAAAGTGTTGCCGGAATTGTATTCGCTGGTTTGATGGAAACCGTTGTTAAACATGGTGCGTTCAACGCGGCTCAGGCGTTGACCATCCAGACTGTCATAGTCAACCACATCCGCAATGGATTGCGATGCAATGAGGCATAAACCGGTAAAAAGCACGACTTGGCGCATCATTTCTCATTTCCTGAGGTGCCGTAATTTAAAGTTACGGATTAATTTTTGTCGAATATAAATGCGAGGTTTATTTATTTGAAACTGGCGCAAGTGATTGGTGGATTTGTTATTGGCTGGGCGCTATCAAATCCACTGCAGATATGTTTATTCGTTACCGGCAACTGTTCTGTGGAACCAACTCAACATCGGCATAGCGCCCGTTATTTGTTTTTACCTTCGCGCACTGGTGCGTTGCATTGTTGCGCCAGTAAGTAACCAGGCCAGATTGCCGTGCCAATACAAAACCATTGTTGGTGAGATATTGTTCGCCACCTGCCGCGCGGGCACCGGCCAACGTTGAAATATCAACCGCACGCGACATATCCGCAGCGACCGGCTGATCTCCATCGCTTTGACTCCAGTCGCTAATGTGATGATGCTTGCTCTGTTTGGGTAGTGCCGGTGTTATGTCGTGCGAGCGCAGCACGCCGTCATGGAAATTCATTGTTACTTCTTCACCGAATTGATCGTTCAGAAACGATTCGTAATAGTCCACCCCGGAACGATATTCCCGATTCTGATGAAAGCCATTTGAGAACATCACCCTTTCAACATAGCGGACGTGCTCGCCATTTAATGCATCGTAATTCATCAATTCGGCGCTGGCCTGAGTTGCTGTCAATCCCACTGCCAGGGTGGCCAAAGCAAATCTCATCATTCTCTCTTCTCATATTCTCGTAATTTTGAATGCTGATTATGAGGCCATTGCCGAAGTCAAATAAGTTCCTTATTTCACACGGTTCCCGTAATCATTTACGTCATTTATTTGATATAAAACAAAATTGCCCCAAATTGCCTAATGCTTGCCGATACAAGCAATTGCCGCGCAAATGGCCATGATCTGAGCGGGGATTGGCTTTGATGGATTAATTGCTGATACAAGCAATGTTGTTTTGGCGACATAAGCGTTAATAAATAATTAATTTCTAATGTGGTGAGCAAATAAAGAAATTCTGCCCGCTGTATTTGTACGAGCACCGCCTTGGCATCGCAGCGGACAAGAGCAAGTCGCTTTGGCCCGGATGAGCGAGCGTTAAAATCGTTTGTTGATGGCGAGTTGCTGGCCTTTGCGCTAAGTTGCTTATGCCTGTTGGCACAAACAAGTCGGCACCGCGTGCTGGGGGAGAGCCAATTGCCGGCAACTGGCGCTGATTCTTTGCACATGGCAAGACTTGCCAGCAGCACGCTTTATGCCGGTGCGACAGGTAGCACCCCGTATAACCACGGCGGCCCAGGTCGCATAAAACCTTGGCGTTTCAATTGATGAACGCAATGGCAGAAGGATGGCAAACGTGAATACATTCAAAACCAGCCGGGAATTGGCCGCGGACCCCGCAGCCGTTTTCGCGGTCATCAAAGACCCGGCCCGGCTTGCCAGGTGGTGGGGTCCAAACGGTTTTTCCAATCGCTTCGAGACATTCGAGTTTGTACCCGGCGGCCAATGGGTTTTCAGCATGATCGGGCCAGACGGAACCACGTACGCCAATGCGTCTACCTTTACCCGCATTGATGAGGATCGGCGAGTGGTGATCGAGCACATCTCGCCACCGCAATTTGTGCTTACCATCGCGCTCGAACCTTCTGCTGGCGGCACAATGGTGACTTGGGAACAGGTGTTTGCAGATGCGGCGGTAGCAAATGCCGTTCGCCCCATTGTCGAGCCGGCCAACGAGCAAAACCTGGATCGGCTGAACGTTGAAATCGGTCAGAAGTGATCGCCGTGTATCACCAGGGCGGCATTGATCTAGAACTACCAGGATGAACAGATGAGTAAAACCGATAGCGGTAACGGCCAGCCAGCCTCCGAACTTATCTCGCAGCGCATTGCGGACCTTGGCGACTGGCGGGGGGAAACCCTCAGCAAAATGCGCAAGTTGATCCACCAGGCCGTGCCGGATGTGCTGGAAGAATGGAAGTGGATGGGCACGCCGGTGTGGTCGCACAACGGCATTATCTGCACCGGCGAATCGTACAAAGACAAGGTGAAGCTCACCTTTGCCAAAGGTGCTTCTTTGCCTGATCCGCACAAGCTCTTCAATTCGAGCCTGGACGGCAACACCCGCCGCGCGATTGATATCTTTGAGGGTAAGCCAGTCGACGAATCTGCCTTCAAGACACTGGTTCAAGAGGCGATTACGCTCAATGCGGCCAGCAAATCGAAATCCGCGAAGAAAGCCAAAGCCTGAGATGGCGCTTTCGGGCCTGGCCGCTGCAACGGCCTGGGCTCGACTCGGTAGCAGTTTCGACTAAACCGGGAAATGCCAGGAGTATCCTGCAGCCGCATCCCCTGCCATCAAATGGCGGGGAACGCGGCTATCTATCAGACAAGTCCAGTCACTTGCACTCGCTCTGCATGCGCCAGTCTCGCGCCAGGGTGCGCACTGCGCCCGCCACGGTGACCACACCCCGCAACTGGATGTCGGCACTCGATGCGCCGATGCGGATATCGAAATCGCCGGGCTCGACAATGCGCGCGCCTGCGCTGCCGGTGAAATTGAGCATATCAACCGGAATACGCACAGATACCTGGCGGCGCTCGCCGGGCGCTAACGTAAAGCGGCCAAAGGCTTTCAGCTCTTGCACCGGGCGGACCAGGCTGGCTAATTGGTCACGGATATACACTTGCGGCACCGCCACGCCTGGCCGGGTGCCGGTGTTGGTGATGCTGAACGTGCAGGCCACATCACCGGTCTGGATATCCACGCTGCCCGGCGCGATGACCAGATCAGCGTATTCAAACGTGGTGTAGCTCTGGCCATAGCCAAACGGGTAAGCGCTGCCGAAGTGAAAGGCAATAGGCGTACCGGCGCTTTTGAGTTTGTGGTTGTAATAATACGGGACTGCACCCGCGCTCTTGGGAATAGACACGGTCATGCGGCCCGATGGTTCAACCAGCCCGGCCAGCACTTCGGCCAGCGCTACGCCGCCCTGTTCCCCACCGGTAAACGCCATCACATACGTCGCCACGTGTGATTCCAGCCCCTGCAGACTGTAGGGACGACCCCCCATCACGACGACAATCACCGGTTTGCCGGTATCAACCACTGCTTGCAGCAATTGCTGCTGCACGCCCGGCAGATTGAGCGAGTCCGTATCCGAGCCTTCGCCCACTGTGCCGGTCTGGAACAGGCCAGCCAGATCACCGACGCAGACGATGGCGATATCTGCCTCTTTTGCGGCAGTCACGGCGTCGGCAATCAGGTCAGTCTTGGTGGATACCGGCGACTGTCGTTGCAGATCGGTAGTGCTTTCCACATCTCCGGGAAACACCGGGCTACCGTATTCGCGCTGTTCCAGAATCTTGCAGCCAGGCGCGTAGCTGATGCGCGATTCACCAAATACCGTGCGCAACCCGGCCAGCGGGGTGATCACATGCTCGGCACCGCTACTGCTTTCGCTCAGAATCAAATGCACCGGAAAGCTGTAACCGCCCAGCAAAGCCAGCGGGTCATCTGCGGTGGGGCCGATGACGGCGATGTTTTGGGTACCATTCGCCGCCAGCGGCAGGATGCCGTTATTCTCCAGAATGACCACAGATTGCTGCGCCACGCTGCGCGCCAGTGCGAGCGCCTTGGGGCTGCGCAGATTGATGCCGCTTTCATCCACGTAGGGGCGTTCAAACAGACCCAGGCGGAATTTTTCGGTCAGTACGCGCCGCACAATTTCATCAATCTTGCCCTGGGAGATCAAGCCGCATTCCAGGGCCTCTTGCAGATGCGTGGCGCAATCGTCGCCGGGTAGTTCGACATCCAGCCCGGCATTAAACGATTGCGCGGCGGCTTCGGCCCGGTCTTGCGCGACACCGTGATGCTGGTACAACAGGCTGATACCGACATAATCCGCCACCACCAGACCATCAAACCCCCATTGCTCGCGCAGCACTTCAGTCAGCAGATGGTGCGAGGCGTGCACGGGCTCGTTATCGATATCGTGATACGCCGGCATCACCGAGCCCGCGTTGGCTTGTTTAACGGCCATTTCAAACGGCAGCATGAAAATGTCGTTCAGTTCTTTCCAGCCCAGATGCACCGGCGCATGGTTGCGTGCGCCTTCGCTGAACGAGTGCCCGACATAATGTTTGAGTGTGGCTAGCAGATCACGCTTGGGCCCTTGCAAGCCTTGCACGTAACGGGTTGCCAGCACGCCGATCAGGTACGGATCTTCGCCAAAGGTTTCTTCGGTACGCCCCCAACGTACGTCGCGGGAAACATCCAGTACTGGTGCCAGCCCCTGGTGGCAGCCGACGCTGCGCGCTTCTTCGCCGATGGCTTGCGCGGTTTGTTCGATCAGATCCGGGTTCCAGGTGGCGCTCATGGCCAGTGCTGATGGGTAAAGCGTGGCGCCCACAGCCATCAGCCCCAACAAACATTCTTCATGCGAAAGCGCAGGGACGCCCAGTCGCGTGGATTCCACCAGATGCCGTTGCAGGGCGTTCAGTGCCCGCACACCTTCGAGTGGATCAACCGGATGCGTGCCCAGCGGGCGGGTGATTTGGCCCAAACCATGCTGCAGCTGACGTTGCAAGGTTTCAACGTCACTGGCACCGGTGAAGGCATCGTTGCGTGGCCGGTGGTTGCCAGCGGCGTCCAGTACCAGCCAGAACGCATGCATCTGGGCGATTTTTTCGGCCAGGGTCATTTGCGCCAGCAGGTCTTCAACCCGCGCGGCAACAGGTTTGGATGGGTCTTTGTACAGAGTGGTCATTATTTTTATCCTGGAAAATCCTGGAAGCGCTCTGGCATAGGAGGAGTTTGACAGCGGTATGGCGAACAGTGGAACCCGGCGGTCATCATACCTTCAGCGATTTTTTGGCTAAAGGGATAGACCCCAACCAGCTTTATTGGATGCAGTCAGCCCACGCGGGAGATGGGGGCCGCGAGGGTGACTGGTTACTCAATAATCACCCGCATCCGCGGGCGTAGGTCCCGGTACCAAGGTTGTGGCCCCGGTTTCCAGGTTGCCTTGCAGCGTTGTGGTTTCATCTTTCAGCAACACGCCAGATAACTGCCGGGCTTGGGCCTCGCGCAGCAAATAGCACAAACGCCGTGCGGCTTCGTCGTAGCTCAGCCCTTCGAGCCGCACGTTGGAAATACAGTTGCGCGCGGCGTCGGTCAGTCCCCGTCGGGGAGCCCAGGTCAGATATAAACCCATGCTGTCGGGCGAACTCAGGCCGGGCCGCTCGCCGATCATGACCACCACAATGCGCGCGCCCAGCGCCTCGCCGATCTCGTCACCGATGGCAACGCGGCCTTGTTCGACTACGCAAACCGGCGCAATGCGGGATGACGCGGGCAGGGCCTGCCGCATCTTGTCCAGCAGCGGTGCCGCATGGCGCTCAATCGCCAATGACGAAAGACCATCTGCCACCACAAACGCGATGTCATAGCGGGCGGGATCAGGCGCGCTGTAGTTGGTGGCCAGCAAAGCGGCTGAAGCATCGTCCAGACGTCGCCCCAGATCAGGTCGTTGCAGGTAGACGTGCCGGTCGGCGGCAGCGCTGTGCAAGGCCAGCGTGTCAAAACCGAGCGCGGCGATGGCGGCGCGGACAGCTTCAACCGGTAACGGCGCATGCACCGCATCGCGGGCGCGGGCGTGGTCTAACTGAAACGCCAACTGCACGGCGGTGGGTTGGCTGATCCCCGCGCGGCCCAAGGCGATGCGAGCGGGCGTTAGCTGGCGTAGCGCTTGCCAAGGGTTGAGCGTCACCGCTTCTTCGGTGTCGGTGGCGAGTGGGTCTTTGGCCGTCATCGGGAATCGCCCGCCAAGGCCTGGGCAAATATCGGCGGGGTGGTGTTGGTCAGCAAAGCCGGTCCGCCCGGAGCAAAAATCTGCATGCGTTCCAGCCACGCTTCAAACTCCGGCGCGGGGCGCAGGCCCAATACCCGGCGCATGTAGAGGGCGTCGTGGAAGGAGGTGCTCTGATAATTGAGCATTACATCATCGGCACCGGGAACCCCCATGATGAAGTTGCAACCGGCCACACCCAACAGGGTTAACAGGGAATCCATATCGTCCTGATCGGCCTCGGCATGATTGGTGTAGCAGACGTCGCAGCCCATCGGCACGCCCAGCAACTTGCCGCAAAAGTGGTCTTCCAGCCCGGCGCGGATAATCTGTTTGCCGTTGTAGAGGTATTCCGGGCCGATAAAGCCGACCACGGTATTGACCAGAAACGGCTTGAACTCACGCGCCAAGGCATAAGCGCGAGCTTCGATGGTTTGCTGGTCACAGCCATGATGTGCGTTGGCCGAGAGCGCGCTGCCCTGGCCAGTTTCGAAATACATGATGTTGTCGCCGCGTACACCGTCAAAATCGGTTCCCCGGCGTAACGACAGCGCGGCATCGCGGGCTTCGGCTAACAGAGTAAAGTCCACGCCAAAGCTGCGATTGGTGGCTTCAGTCCCTCCAATGGACTGGAACACCAGGTCCACCGGTGCGCCGCGGTCCATGGCGTGCAGCGTATTGGTCACATGGGTGAGCACACATGACTGCGTGGGAATCTCGTAGCGGGTGATCACGGCATCGAGCATTTCGAGCAAATGCGCGACTTGCGCCACGTTGTCGGTCGCCGGGTTGATGCCGATCATGGCATCGCCGTTGCCGTACAACAGGCCGTCCAGAATACTGGCGGCGATACCGCCCGCATCATCGGTCGGGTGATTGGGTTGCAGCCGCGTCGACATACGCCCGGCCAGGCCCAACGTGCCACGCATGCGCGTTACTACGCGGCATTTGCGCGCCACCAGAATCAAGTCCTGATTGCGCATGATTTTGCAGACCGCTGCCACCATCTCTGGCGTCAAACCTGGCGCAAGCGCCGTCAAACTGAGTTCAGTCGCCAGATCAGAGAGCAACCAATCGCGCAATCCTCCGACCGTGAGATGGCTGACCGGCGCGAAGGCTTGGGCGTTGTGGCGATCAATGATCAGCCGGGTGATGGCGTCGTCTTCATAGGGAACCAGCGCCTCGTTCAGGAATACCTGCAAGGGCAAATCAGCCAGGCACATCTGCGCAGCGGCGCGTTCCTCCTCACTGCGCGCCGCTACCCCTGCCAACTCATCGCCCGAACGTTGCGGCGTAGCGCGGGCCATCAATGCGCGCAGGTCGTCGAAGGTATACGTATGCAGACCGAGATTGATCGTGTAACGCGCCATGCCGTGGGCTTCTCCGTTCGAGCGCGTTATCAAAACGTGCGTGAACCCACTTTATGCGTTTGCCATGAAAATCGCCAATTGTGGCAAGCACTCCGCCGACTGGCGAATCAGCCCCGCTATCAAGTTTGCTGGACGGCCAAGGTGGGTATCACCGGCTTTTCAAAATTGCCTGGCAAGTGCCGGTCACGCCAGCGCATTGCGGGTTGCTCAATCCAGTGATGAAGCAGCCATGTCGCCAGCAAACACGCCAGCGTCAACACAACCAGCAAGAGCGAGCCGGGCACACCCATTGGTTTAAGCAGTTGCTGCACGATATGCGCCACGGGTTTGTGGATCAAATAAAACGAGTACGACCAGATGGCCAAGGTATACGCACCCGGAATACGCACGCGGGCAAGCCAGCTAGACGGGCTCAGCGCCGCTATAACCAGCAAGCCAAAGGCCATTGCACCCAGCGAATAGCCAAAGGTGGTCATCCAGAAGCCGTAGCCATGATTCGCCACGTAGTACGACTGGTGCATGCCCCACATGACCAGGGTGATTGCGACTACGCCGGCAAACAAGTTGCGCTGGCCACGCTGGATCAGCTTTTGCCAGAACGCGGGATGCAGATGCTTGATCAGCGCGACTGCCACGCCGGGCAGGAATTCATCGGCGCGGCATAAGGTGGCGTAATAGATATTGGCGTAATAGAAATAGTCCGTGTGGTTCGCGCTACCTTGGCTATACGCCTGCCAGAGCAGAGTTCGGCTAACGATGCCGCTGATGATTAATCCCGCCAATACCAGCCACGCCTGGGTGCGGCTTGTGCCATACCTGGCGCCGGCCAGCAAAATCAGCGGCAACACCAGATAAAACTGTTCTTCAATACACAAAGACCAGGCATGCGAAAACGCCGTGCCAGGTTGCAATTGCCAATTCTGGGTAAAGCTGACAAAGCGCCAGAGCGCGGGCGGCGTATTGCCACCCATGATTGACGGAAAGGCAAAGTACAGCGCCAATACCACCCAGAAGACCGGGAGCGTACGCAAAGCACGGCGCACATAAAATGCTTTAAGTGATAATTTGCGCCGAGCGACCAAACCAGCCAATAGCTGATTGGCAATCAGATAACCGCTGAGCACAAAGAATAAATCCACCCCCATCCAGCCCAATTCGCTGCCCAGACCAAAGGTGTATTCACCACTCACGAACGCGGCGTAGTGATACATAAACACCAGCGTAATGGCTAAGGCACGTAACGTATCCAGGCCGTTATGGCGCCCAGGCTGGATTGAGGGATTGGCAGTCATGCAAAATTCCGGGCGCGGGGTGGGCGTCTTCAGTTTTTGTGCTCTTGATTCTCGCCTGGCTTTATCCGGGCTAGGGTTTGAGCTATTACTCCCGCAACCAATCCCGCAAATGCGATTGCACCAGCGTTAACGCATGCCCGGCGACGATTTCGATATCCTGCGCCATTGCCCGGTTGGCTTCGCGCAGCGTGGGCAGAGACAAGCTGGCGATCATGGCGTCGGCGTGCAAGCCGCCGAGGGTGGATACGCTATCGAGCTTGAACAACGTTGGCAGGCCGATGCCTTTGTCGGTCATACCGGCGTTGATGGTTTTGGCTTCGATCAGATACAGATGGTTATTGCTGAGGATCGCCACATCAAACTCGTTGGAAACATCATTAGGCAAACGCACCCGTACGCTGGCTGCGGCGTCCTGGATCGGCATGCCCGGGGTGAGGCTTTCTACCTGGTGCAGCAACCACCATTCAAACCAGCCGCCGCCCAGAAACTGGCGCGAATCAAACTGGGCCAGATTGAGTCGTAAATCCGGCAGGATGCGGCACAGGCCAGTGGCGCGCAGGGCCGACAACAACGCCGGATGGTTGGGGATGGGGTTGCGTGTTTCATGTTCGGCGGTCAGCAACGAGCACACGCCGTTGAGCTTGTTGATCAGTTCCGGGTGCTGCACGGCCAGGTGGGCGAGCACGTCGGCGGCGGCATCCATTTGCGGTTTGGGCCGATGCAAACGGCGGCTGCACGAGACAATCTCGATACCATATACCGCAAAGAAACTTTCCAGCGTCAGCCGGTCTTGCACGTTGCCATCATCGCTGGGCAAATCACCCGGCGCGTGGGCCAGCCAGTGGATCTGGTCGCTGGATGGGTTCACCACAAACGCCGGTACTTGATGGCCCAGTGCAACCTCGTGGGCAATGGCGCTGTGAATCGGGTTCGCGCCAGACAGATTGAACAAATACGGTAACTCGCCGCGCGCGATGATCTCTTTCAGCCGCACGCGGATGGGTTCCGGGTGCCAGCCATGCGGGATGGGCATCACCGAGGTATTGAGATTGGCATCGCGGCACACGCTGGCAATGTAGTTGGCGCGGCTGACATTGCCCGCATCGGCCAATAGCGTGACATTGCGCACCTTGAAGCGGGCATCCAGCGCGGGGGTGATCAAATCCGGCTCGGAGGCGTCGGCAAAGGCAATCAGGTGGCGATCCATCAGGTGTGTGTCCGTATAGCGTAAGAGGCGAGGGCAGGGCGTAGCATATATCGCAAATATCGCGCTTGTCCTGCCAGGCTTGCGCGTGTCGCCAAACGCTGCCAGAATCCGCCCCGTTGTCATTGGGGAGTAGCTATCTTCCGCGCGATTCGCGTTGAGAAGAGGTCACGTCAACAAACTTGAAGCGCACTGCTTCATGGCGTGATCAGCATCCGGTTCTGTACCGGACGCCCGGCGAGACCTTTGGCCACGATGTGCTTACCCGCGCCGGGCAAGCCGCATCGTTGCGCCATTGGTTATCTCTAGCTTGCCCGGCCTTGCGTGCTCCCATGATCCTGACGATCTTCCTGTTTTTTATTTCTGCGCTGGCCATTTACCTGGCCTGTGAATACTTCGTGAACGGCATCGAGTGGTGTGGTCGCCATATGAAGCTGGGCGCCACTGCCGTCGGCACTGTGCTGGCGGCGTTTGGCACCGCCTTGCCCGAAAGCGCCGTGACCTTCACCGCCGTGGTTTTCGGTAAAACCGACCAGGCGCGGGATATTGGCGTGGGCGCGGCCATGGGTGGCCCGCTGGTGCTGGCGACGGTGGCTTATGCCGTAGTCGGCGGCGCGCTGTGGCTCAATCGTCGCCGTCTGCAACGGGCGGATCGGCTGGTGCAAGTCGATCACAAACGGCTGGCGCACGACCAACTGGCGTTTCTCTCCATCTTTGTATTCAAGGTGGCGTTGGGGCTGGTGGCGTTTGCCATCAAACCGTGGCTGGGGGTGTTGTTCCTGGCGGCGTACGCGATCTACGTCTGGCGTGAAATTACCTCGGCGGAAACTGCGCCAGAAGAGGAAGAACTCGAACCACTAAAGTTGCGGCCCCAAAACGCCTCGATGGGCTGGGCAGCGTTGCAATCGTTGCTGGCGCTGGGCGTGATCGCCGTGGCCTCGCATACCTTTGTCGCGCAGCTGGAAAGTATCGGTGCCGCGCTGGGGATCGCTCCGCATATCGTGGCGCTGTTGCTGAGCCCGGTCGCCACTGAGTTGCCGGAAATCATGAACACGCTGATCTGGGTGCGCCAGGGCAAAGAGCGGCTGGCGCTGGCCAATATCTCTGGCGCCATGATGATTCAGGCCACCATCCCGAGCGCACTTGGCTTGTTCTTCACGCCGTGGCGCTTTGATGGCCCGTTGCTGGTATCGGGCATCATCACCGCCTGTGCCATCGTGGTGCTATGGAATCTGTTCCGCCGTGGCCAGGTAGACAGTCGCAAGCTAGTGGCGGTTGGTCTGTTGTATGCGGTGTTCGCGGTTTACGTGGGCGTGCATTTTTACGGGTAATTAGCCAGGACACACAGGGTGGATTTTCAGTCAGGCAATCCACCCTGCGCCGTAGTGCTATTTACGGTGCGACTTCCACCCAGCGCCCGTCGGCGGCGTGGCTTTTCAGCACGGCGTCAATGAACTGCATGCCAGCCACGCCGTCATCCACCGTCGTCAATAAACGGCTGGCGGGCGGGATAGCCAGGCCTTCATCCAGCGCCAGAATCTGCAAGGCGGCATCCCGATATAGCTGGGCGAACGCTTCCAGATAACCTTCCGGATGCCCTGGTGGTACGCGGGTCGCGTGAATGGCCTCTGCGCTTTGCACGCGGCCTCGGGTGAGCCGCTGGGTTTCGCCGCCCAAAGGCGTAAACAGCAATTCGTTAGGATTTTGCTGGTCGAAGGCGATCCCGGCTTTGGTGCCGTAGATGCGCAAATACAGCGCGTTTTCTTCGCCTGCGGCAACCTGGCTAGCCCACAACATGCCGCGCGCGCCATTGGCATAGCGCAACATGGCTTGCACGTGATCATCCAGCTGGCGACCTGGCACAAAGGTATGCAACTCGGCGGCAATGGAGTTCGGGTATTGCCCGCTGACATATCCGGCCAGGTGATACGCGTGGGTGCCGATATCGCCCAGGCATCCGGCGGGCCCGGCGCGTTTGGGGTCGGCTCGCCAACCGGCCTGTTTGTTGTCGGTCAGTTCCAGTGGCTCGGACAGCCAGTCTTGCGCGTATTCCACTTGCACCACGCGGATGTCACCCAGCGCGCCGTCACCGATCAATTGTTTGGCGTGGCGTACCAGCGGGTAACCGGAATAGGTGTGAGTCAGCGCAAACAGCTTGTTCTTGCTGCGCGCCAGTTGTTGTAACGCCAAGCCTTCTGCCAGCGAAATCGCCAACGGTTTATCGCAGATCACGTGGATGCCTGCTTCCAGAAAAGCCGTCGCGACCGGAGCATGCAAGTGGTTGGGCGTGACAATCGCGACCACATCAATGCCATCTTCGCGCGCGGCTTCGGCGCGAGCCATTTCGCGGTAATCGGTGTAACTGCGGGCGGGGTCGATACGAGTGTCTGCTGCGCTGGCAGCGGCACGTTGTGGGTCCGACGACAAGGCTCCCGCGACCAGTTCGTAACAGTCGTCAATCCGCGCAGCCAGCCGATGCACCGCGCCAATAAACGCGCCTTGCCCGCCGCCGACCATACCAAGACGTAAACGTCGATTCATTGTATGTCCTCGTTGCGTTACCAGGATGGCATCGCCCATCCAACCTGCGATCACAAGCCCATCAACTGCTTTAATTGCGCTTGATCCACACCGCTACCGGCAAAGTCATCAAACGCCCGCTCGGCGACGCGAATAATGTGTTCACGAATAAACGCAGCGCCTTCGCGTGCGCCGTCTTCTGGATGCTTGAGCGCGCATTCCCACTCCAGCACGGCCCAGCCGGGAAAGTCGTATTGCGCCATTTTCGAGAAGATGGCCTTGAAGTCGATCTGACCATCGCCCAATGATCTGAACCGCCCGGCACGGTTCACCCAGCCGTTGTAACCGCCATAAACACCTTGGCGGCCATCGGGGCGGAACTCGGCGTCTTTCACGTGAAACGCCTTGATGCGGGCGTGATAGATGTCGATAAACGCCAGGTAATCCATTTGTTGCAACACCATGTGACTGGGGTCGAACAGGATATTGGCGCGCGGATGTTGGCCGACCTCATCCAGAAAGCGCTCGAAAGTCACGCCATCGTGCAGGTCTTCGCCGGGATGCAGCTCGTAGCAGACGTCCACACCCGCCTCGTCAAACACCTGCAAAATGGGCAGCCAGCGTTTACCCACCTCAGCAAATGCCGCTTCCACCAGCCCAGCCGGGCGCTGCGGCCACGGGTAAAAATAAGGCCATGCCAGTGCGCCGCTGAATGTGACATGCGCGCTTAAACCCAAGCGTTGCGATGCTTGCGCAGCGAGCTTGAGTTGCTCAATCGCCCACGCGGTCCGCGCCGGTGGATTGCCACGCACGGCTGGCGCAGCAAAGCCATCAAACAGGCTGTCATAGGCCGGATGCACCGCAACCAGTTGCCCTTGCAGATGCGTAGATAACTCGGATATCTGAATGCCATATCCGGCCAACATGCCGCGCAGGTCATCGCAATAAGTCTGACTGGTGGCCGCCAGTTGCAAATCAAGCAAACGCGGGTCGGCCGGAATCTGGATCGCCTCATAACCCAGCCCAGCCGCCCATTGCGCCAGTCGCGGTAGCGTATCAAATGGCGCTGCGTCGCCCATGAACTGGGCAAGGAAAATAGCCGGGCCCTTGATGGTTTTCATGATGAAAATCCTCGTTCCGCTGTTCAAAGCACGTAGCCCGGAGCAATTGCGGCGCAATCCGGGCTACGCTTCTTCACGCCTCAGAACGGCGAATCCGGGAAGTAAAACTCCTTGGCGTTGTCCTTGGTGATCAGCACCGACGGAATGATGGTGGTGGCTGGCAGCTTGTCGCCTTTCAGCCGCGCTTCGGCCGTGAGTTTGACCGCGTCGTAGATAAACTTGGGCGAGTACGAGACGTCGGCCTTGATCAGCTTGTTGCTGCCATCAAGAATGGTTTTCACCATGCCTTTGGAGCCCGCGCCGCCAAACACGATCTTGATATCGGTGCGTTTGGCTTGGTCGATGGCTTTGAGCACGCCCACGGCCATGTCGTCATCCGCCGCCCAGACCGCGTCGATACTCTTGAAGCGGGTCAGGAAATCCTGGGTGACTTTGAAGGCATCGTCGCGATTCCAGTTGGCATATTTGGCATCCAGAATCTTCATATCTGGCGAGTTTTTGATCACGCCAGAAAACGCGTCATAGCGCTCGTTATCCAATGTGGTCGGAATGCCGCGCAGTGCCACAATGTTGCCTTTGCCGCCCAACTGTTTGACCAGATACTCCGCTGGCAATTTGCCGAAAGCGGTGTTGTCACCGGCCACATAGGCATCTTGTGCGCTGGTATCCGTCAGGCCGCGATCAACCACGGTTACATACACGCCCTTTTTCTTCACCTGCCCCACCGGTTGCGTGAGCGAGGCGGATTCATACGGGAAGATCACCAGCGCGTTGATCTTGTTGACCGTCACCAGATCCTGCAACTGGTTGGCTTGTTCCGGCGCGTTGGCGGCGGTTTTGACGATGACTTTCAGATCGGGATATTTCTTCTCCAGATCTTTTTTTGCCTCGTTCGCCCACCACACAATCCCGCCCGTAAAGCCGTGGTCAGCGGTGGGAATCGACACGCCCAACGTGACTTTTTCTGCTGCAAAAGCCGGGCTGATTGCCGTGGCTGCCAGCGCCAATACACCGGCGCTCAATACTTGAGTAAAGCCTTTCATGGTGTTCTCTCTCCTGTTTTCCCGGCTCGCCGCATAGGCAAAAACCGGATTGGGCTGGCGCGGTTGGCGCCCGGGTACTGCACAGAGTCGTTGTTATTGCGTATTACCCATCTACTGCCACTTCATTGCTCCTTAAACGGAGTCCTTCAGAAAACTGTTTCGATACGGCCTGGGCGGATAACACAGCCAGGGCAGTTTTCTGGAGGACCCCAGACTAGCGGCGCCCGCGCT
The DNA here is from genome assembly GCF_031291215.1 of Silvimonas sp. NCBI lineage: Bacteria > Pseudomonadati > Pseudomonadota > Betaproteobacteria > Neisseriales > Chitinibacteraceae > Silvimonas > Silvimonas sp. The sequence continues at coordinate 371,803 of NZ_JARLJK010000066.1, read as the reverse complement.
GCAAAAACGCCACCACAATAATCACCGCGCCCTGAACGGCTGCGTTCAGGTACACGCTGATAATGCTGGTGAGATTAAGAATATTGCTGATCACCGATAGCAGAATCGCGCCGATTACCGTGCCCAGCATCCGGCCTTCGCCACCTTTAAGTGCAGTGCCGCCAACCACGACCGAAGCAATGGCTTCCAGCTCCCACAACAAGCCGGTAGTGGGCGTGGCCGAACCCAGCCGCGGCACGTACAGCACGGTGGCGACACCCACGCACAAACCGAGAAGTGCGTAGGTAATGATCTTGACCCGATCAACGCGGATGGCCGCGTAGCGCGCCACTTGTTCGTTGGAGCCAATGGCCTGTACGTGCCGCCCGAATGCCGTGCGGTTCAGGATGATCACGCCGCCTGCCGCCATCAGCAAAAACACCCAGATGGGCACCGGTACGCCCAGAAAACTGGCGTAATACACCGGGCCATACAGATCATTGAGCGTGTTATCCAGCGTCAGCGCGCCGCCGTCGGCCAGCCAGGTCAGCACGGCGCGAAAGATGCCCAGCGTACCCAGCGTGACAATGAACGGCTCGATCCGCCCCTTGGTAATCAGCAGCCCGTGCATCACGCCAAATAGCGCACCCAAGATCAGCGCCAGGGCAATGCCCAGCAACACAATGGTGATGCCCGCCAGCCCGCTGCTGGCCAGCTTGTTCATCAGCACAATCATGCTGCCGGCGATCAGCGCCGCCATCGAGCCGACGGACAAATCAATGCCGCCAGAAATGATCACAAAGGTCATGCCCACGGCGATGATGCCGATGAAAGCCGTGCGCGTGAGCACGTTCATCAGGTTATCCAGCGTGGCGAAATCGCGATTCAGCAAGGTGCCGCCAATGCACACGACGATGAGCCCCAGCAACGGGCCAACCGCATGCAGTTTTGACAGCCAGTGCGTAGAAGGACGCGCGGTTTCAGTGGGTGCCGGTTGCATGTGCGATCAAGGCCTCTTCGGTCAGTTGCTCGATGCCGAGCGTGGCTTGCAGGCGGCCCGCGCGCATCACGGCAACGCGATGACACAGGCCAATCAATTCAATCAATTCGCTGGAAATCACAATTACCGCGCGGCCACTGGCGGCCAGCGCGTGAATCTGGAAGTAAATATCGCGCTTTGCGCCCACGTCCACGCCGCGCGTGGGTTCATCCAGCACGATCACATTCGGGTCGGGATGCAGAAACTTGGCCAGCGCCAGCTTTTGCTGGTTGCCCCCCGAGAGCATGCGGGCCTTGCTGTCCAGATCGCCGGTGCGAATGCCGAACTCGCGCACCGCTCCGGCCAGCGCGGCAGTTTCCGCACCGACATTCAGGAAGGGCGCGGCATAACGCTCCAGCGTCATTAGCGTCAGGTTCTCGCGCAGGCCCATATTCACGTGCAGGCCTTTGCCTTTGCGGTCTTCACTCAGATAGGTGAGCCCTTGCTGCATGGCCTGACGCGGGTTGCGCATCGCCACGGCGCGGCCACCCAATTCAATCTGCCCCGCCGTGCGTTTGCGCAGCCCGACGATGGCCTCGAATGATTCCGTCCGGCCCGCGCCAACCAGCCCGGCGAATCCCAGAATCTCCCCGGCGCGCACTTCAAAGCTCAGGTCTTGCGCCCAACCGGGCACGCACAGATCAGTCACCCGCAACGCACGTGGCGCGTCGGCAGCGGGCGGGGTTTTGGTGGGGAACATATCTGACAACTCGCGCCCGACCATCAAATTGGCCATTTGCTGGCGGCTGACGTTGACGGTTTGTTCGCGCGCCACAAAGCGGCCATCCCGCATGACGATGATCTCGTCGGTAATGCGTTCAACTTCATCCAGCTTGTGCGAGATATACAAAATGGTGACGCCATCGGCCTTGAGCTTGTTGATCAGTCCGAACAAGCGCTCCGTCTCACTCGGGGTGAGCGTGGCGGTGGGTTCATCCATGATCAGCAAACGGGCGTGGCGCGAGAGCGCTTTGGCAATCTCCACCATCTGTTTTTCCGCCACGATCAGATTGCGCAGTGGCGTATCCGGCGCGGCATCCAGCCCGACTTGCTGCAGATGCTGGCGAGTGATGCTGGCCATGCTGGTTTCATCCAGCAACCAGCCGCGTTTAAGCTCGTGTCCGAGGAAAATATTCTGCGCAATTGTCAGGTGCTCGGCCAGATTCAGTTCCTGGTGGATCAGCACAATGCCGCTGGCTTCGGCCTGACGTGAACTGGCAAAGCTGAGCGGTTCGTCGTTGACGAATATCTCGCCGCCGCTGGCTGTCTCATAGCCCGCGAGGATTTTCATCAGCGTGGATTTGCCTGCGCCGTTTTCCCCCAACAAGCCGTAAACCTTGCCCGGTGCAATTTCAAAGCTCACCTCATGCAGCACTTCGACCGGACCGAAGCGTTTGCTGATGGCATCAAATCGCACTGAGAGGCTCATATCAGCTACTCGCTCTCACGATCAGTTGGTGGTTTAACAGCACGCCGGGCAATTGCGCTGTCGGGTTTGCCAGCCGTTCCAGCAACAAACGCGCGGCGGTTTCGCCCAGTTCACGCATGGGCTGGGCGATGGTGGTGAGCGGCGGGTCGCTTTGCGTGGCCAGCGCGATATCGTCAAAACCCACCACGGCCACGTCTTCCGGCACCCGTTTTCCTATGCTGCGCAAACCGGCCAGCACGCCAATCGCCAAGGTATCCGACACCGCAAACACGGCGGTCGGCGGCTTTGCTTGCGCCATAAGTTCACGAATCGCCGCGTTACCCGCCGCGTAATCCAGGCTTTGCACGTTCACGCTCAGGGCCGGATCAGCGGTGATTCCGGCTGCACTCAGCGCATCCAGCCAGCCTTGTTTGCGCTGCCGGGCATAGAGGTACGTTTCATCCGAGTTGATCAGCGCAATGCGCCGGTGCCCGCGTGCCAGCAAATGCTGCACGGCCTCGAATGCGGCGGCGCGGTTATCAATGCCGACGTACGGCACGGCCATATCCGGATCAAACTCGCAGCACGCTACCCACGGCAGCGTGGCCGCTTCTTGCGCCAGCGCGTGCTGCACGGTGTCCGGGTCAAGGCAGATGGCTCCGTCGGCGCGGCGGCGGCGGAGCAGATCAAAATAACTGCGTTCGCGCCCGACATCCGCGCCGGTATCGCACAGCAAAACAAAGTAACCCTGCTGCCGCGCCACGCTATCAATGCCGCGCACGATCTCGGCGTAAAACGGATTGCCGACATCCGGCACCATGGTCAGCAACAAGCGGCTTTCGGCGGTGCGCAGATTGCGCGCCAGTTCGTTGATGCGATAGCCCAGTGTTTCCACCGACGCCATCACCTTGTCGCGGGTATCGGCTTTGACCACTTCTTGCCCGTTCAGCACGCGCGACACCGTCGCCACCGAAACCCCGGCGTGACGGGCGACAGCGGCAATGGATACTGGACTGGCAGAGGTGGCTTGGCTGATTCGCGGCATCAAAATGTAGTCAAATGTAATCGATTACATTTTTAGGAGCATTCATTGCCAAGTGCAATAAATTTCGATGGTGCGGTGCGGGGTAAGGGAGGGTAGAAAGAGGCGGGAAGCCGCAGGGTGGATTGGCTGCGCCGAATCCACCCTATACGTGATTTTACTTTGGCGTCGCCACAGCCAGCGGTGCCTCTGCTGATTTGGCCATTTTTCGCTGGGCGTACTTTTGCGCCAGTACCGCGCAGGTCATCAACTGAATCTGGTGGAACAACATTAGCGGCAACACGATGGCACCTACCGCGTGACCAGCAAACAAGACATTGGCAATCGGCACGCCACTGGCCAGGCTCTTTTTGGAGCCGCAGAACACAATGGTGATCTCGTCTTCTTTGTTAAAGCCCAGCGCCCGGCTGCCATAAGTGGTTAGCGTCAGCACCAGGGCCAGCACGGCGATGTTAACCACCACAATGGCGCACAGTGCACTCACCGGCGTGTTGTGCCACAAACCTTGCACCACGGCCTCACTGAACGCGGCATATACCACCAGCAAGATAGAACCCTGATCCACATATTTGAGCACGCCCTTGTTGCGATCAACCCAGCCTCCTATCCATTTGCGGGCGATCTGGCCGGCAATGAACGGCAGTAGCAGTTGCTCGACAATGCTCAGGATCGAATCAAACGAGAATCCGCCTTTACCAGTGCCGCTGATCATCAGGCCGACAATCACCGGCGTCAGAAAAATGCCAAACAAATTGGATGCCGACGCGCTGCAAATGGCCGCAGGCACATTGCCACGCGCCATTGAGGTAAACGCAATCGACGATTGTACGGTGGAGGGCAGCGCACACAGGAATAGCACGCCCATGTACAGATCGGGCGTGACCAGCGGCGACAACAGTGGTTTGAGCATTACCCCGATCAACGGGAACATCACAAAGGTGGAAAGCATGACTACCGCGTGCAGCCGCCAGTGCGTGGCGCCCGCAATCACCGCCTCGCGTGACAACTTGGCGCCATGCAAAAAGAACAGCAGCCCGATCGCAAAGTTGGTTACCCAGCCGAAGGCCACGGCAGTGTGCCCTTGCACCGGCAAGAAGCTGGCGGTGATCACGGTGGCGATCAGCGCCAGGGTGAAGTTATCAGGCAGAAAGCGCGGGCGTTTCATGGTGAATCCAGTTCGGTGGCCGGGAGGTTATGCAATTTGCAACTCATTGAATCAAAACGAGGTATAAAATACAAATTCATTTATCTGATCTATTCATGATTTAAACGTATGAATGTCTCCCTGCGGCAATTGCGCGTTTTTCTGGCGGTGGCCGAACACCGCAGCTTTAGCCGGGCGGGCGATGTCATCGGCCTGACCCAACCGGCGGTGAGCCGTTGCATTCGTGAGCTGGAAAACGAAATCGGCATCAAGTTGCTGGATCGCACCACGCGTGAAGTGTTGCTCACTGCCGAAGGAACCGGGTTGGTGGGCGAAGTAGGGCGCTTGCTCGATGAGCTGGAAACCACATTGCAAGCCGCCCGCAATGTGGGCGAGCAACGCCGGGGCCGAGTGCGCGTGGCCAGCAGCCCGACTATTTCGGCCAATCTGATGCCCGCTTGTGTGGCGCGCTCGCTCAAGCACTATCCACAAATTTCGCTGGTGTTGCATGACCAGGTGCAGCGGCTGACCATCCAGAGCGTGCTGACCGGCGAGGTGGATTTTGGGGTAATTGTTGACCCGCAATCGGCCGATGAACTACACACCGAAACCATCATGGAAGACCCGTTCTGCCTGATCCTGCCGCAGACTCACCCGCTGGCGCGCAAAGTGAGCGTGCATTGGGCAGAACTGGATCGGCAAAAGCTGGTGCTGCTGGATTACGCCTCCGGCAGTCGCCCGCTCATTGACCAGGAACTGGCGCGCCATGGCGTGAGTTATACGGTGGTGCAGGAACTGGGTCACCCGACCACCGTGTTTCGCATGCTGCAAACCGGCATCGGCATTTCGGTGATGCCAAGACTGGCGCTGCCGTTGCCAGAGTCTTCAGGGTTGACCATGCGGCCGCTGGCGCCAGAGGTGAACCGGCAGATCATGCTGGCGCGTCGGCGCAACCGTTCGCTCTCGCCAGCGGCCGAGGTGGTGTGGGCGCTGGTGCGGCAAATGGCCAAAGAACTGTATCCCGGATAGCGCGGCGCAACGCAGCGGGATTGCTCGCCAAGTGGCGCTGCCGCTATACTCGTTTGACTTTGGGAGATGGCATGCCTCCCTGAACCGCCCGGCACTTCTTGCAGGGCTGATGATGCCTACGGTTTCCCGGACGGGAGCCGCAGGCGCGCCACTCGTCCGGGATGTTTGAGTACCCAAACCAGAACACCCGGATCGCCCCATGAAATATCCCTTTCTGACTGAATTACGAGGCCTGCTGGCCTACGTGGCTTGCTGGACGCCGCTGGCGCTGGTCGTCGGCGCGCTGTCGGGCTCCGCTTCGGCGCTGTTTTTATTTGCGCTGGATTGGGCGACCGGCACGCGGCTCACTCACCCTTGGTTGCTGGCTCTGCTGCCACTGGCCGGGTTTGTCGTGGCGTGGGTGTATCTCAAGTTCGGTACGCAGGTCGAGGCCGGCAACAACCTGCTGATCGACGAAATCCACGACCCCAAAAAAATGGTGCCCTTACGCATGGCACCACTGGTGTTGATCGGCACCGTGATCTCGCATCTGTTTGGCGCTTCGGTGGGCCGTGAAGGCACAGCAGTGCAGATGGGCGGGGCTCTCGCCGACCAACTCACCCGCATTTTCAAGCTCACCCCGGAAAACCGCCGCATTCTGCTTATGAGTGGGCTGAGCGCCGGGTTTGCTTCAATTTTTGGGGTGCCGCTGGCCGGGTCTTTGTTTGGGCTGGAAGTGCTGGCAATTGGTCGGCTGCGTTATGACGCGCTATTTCCGTGCCTGATTGCGGCCGTCGCGGCGGATCAAGTGTGTCTGCTTTGGGGCGCTCACCATACCCATTATGTGGTAGGCGCGATTCCGGCGGTTTCCGCTTGGGGCATGACTGCCACTTTGCTGGCGGGCGCCCTGTTTGGCATCACCGGCATGGTGTTTGCGCAAGGCACGCATCGGCTCACTGCCTTGCTGAAACGACTGCTGCCATATTCGCCGCTGCGCGCGCTGGTCGGCGGCGCGGTGTTCGCGTTGGTAGCCTGGCTGTGCCACGCCGAACGTTATCTTGGCTTGGGTGTGCCGGTGATTGTAGAGGCATTTCAGCACCCGGTTTTGCCGTGGGATTTTGCTGCCAAACTGGTCGCCACGGTAGCTTCGCTGGCCAGCGGCTTTAAAGGCGGTGAAGTGACGCCGCTGTTCTTTATCGGCGCAACCTTGGGCAACGTGCTGGCTCCGCTGCTGCATATGCCGATCGGTTTATTCGCTGGTTTGGGGCTGGTCGCAGTGTTTGCCGGTGCCGCGAATACACCGATTGCCTCAGCCGTCATGGCGGTTGAACTGTTTGGCGGCGAGATTGGCGTGTATGCCGCTGCAGCATGTGTGATGAGCTGGTTGTTCTCCGGCCATACCGGTATCTACAAGTCCCAGCGCGTGGGCGGTGGCAAGTGGCGGCGGTTTACCGAAGATGTGCGCGTCGGCGATTTGACCGAACGTAAATAAAACCATGAACGGATTCAATGGTTTGGCTGCCTGATGGGGCTCACGCCTGTCATATTGGATAACAGGCGCGTACAACGGGTCGTGTCTCCAGAAGGAATCTCATGAATATCAGCGTTCTCGCTACCCATACCGGCGCCGTCGCCTGCCTGCTGTTTGCCGCTCCAACCTTTGCCAGCTCCGCGCCAGCCGACTGCAATGCCAAACGCCAATCGATTGAGCAGCAGTTGAAATACGCCGAAGCCCATCACAACAGCCACCAGGCTGCTGGTTTGCGTAGCGCGCTGGCCAACGTTAACCAGTATTGCACCCCCGAACGCATGCAAGCCGAGCGCGACGCACATGAACGCAAGCTGGTGGCGGAAGTGGATGACGATCAGCGTGACGTGAACGAAGAACGCGAAAAACTCAGCCGTCATCAGGAAAACCTGCGCCAGGCACGCGATGATGGCGACCATCAGTTGATCGACAAACTGAACAAGAAAATCAGCAAAGCGCAGAAAGAACTGGACGACGACGAGCGCGATCTGGCCAGGTCACAACGGGAACTGGATGAGTTTCGGCGGGCGAAGCCATGAGGTTTTTCGTGAGGGGTTTGTAGGGCGGATGTAACCCGCCGCAACTTCGGACTCAACTTCAAAAGCTTGTTTTGTTAGTGCCCGCAGCACGGGTTTTAAAGGTATTTGATACCCGGTGGTGACCAGGAGCACGACCCCTTTCTTTGCGTCGCCAAAGAAAGGCGACCCCGCTGCCGCAAGGGGGCCAAGGTCAAAAGCCGTGCCCCTCGGGGGTACCCCCACAACGATGCGGAATGCTTTGTGTGCAGGTTGCAGGGGGAAGCAAAGCGTCTGTATGGCAGGATTGTTTGCGCGCCTCCGGCGTTCCCTCGGTCGGCCGGAGCCTAAGGTCTTCGGCTCTCTGTCGGCGTGTTCAGTCGCTTTGTTTGCTAGCCGCCCGTAGCCCGGATGAAGCGTCAGCGAGAATCCGGGAGCAATGCGCCAATATCCACTGACATTTGAAATTACCCACATCGCTCCCGGATTCCCGCTGCGCTCCATCCAGGCTACAAAAACTGGCCAACGGATGATGTGCTTTTCTCCCTTGAGCGCTGGATTGGGTACGACTTCTTCTGCGGCAGTTCTTTCCCGGCGAGGCAAGTTGCACGATAAGGCATTACAGCCCCGTAGCCCGGATGAAGCGTCAGCGAGAATCCGGGGGCAATGCGCCAGTACCCGCTGGCATTTGAAGTTGCCCACGTCACTCCCCGGATTCCCGCTCTGTTTCCGCCTCTCCTCCCCCATTCCCGCACTTTCCATATAACTGCTCAATTCTTTATCTCGTTTAAGAATAAAAAGAATATTCAAAAGTCTTTGTGGAAATAAAGGCATCGCTTTAAATTCCGTTTTCGACACATCAATCCTGACTGATAGTCCCAAAAGGAATTTAAATGCCCGTCGTCGTGACAATCTCTGGCAGTCCCAGTGTTCGCTCCCGCTCGCAAGGTTTGCTCAATCGTGCGGCGCAAGTGCTGGCGCAGCAGGGTATTGAGATCAAAACCTTTACGCTGGCCGATTTTCCGGCTGAGGCGCTGCTGCATGCGCAGTTCGATCACCCATCCATCAAATACCTGCAAGAGACAGTCGCTCATGCTGATGGCCTGATCGTCAGCACGCCGGTCTACAAAGCGGCGTATAGCGGCGCACTCAAGGTCATTCTGGATTTGTTGCCAGAGCGGGCGCTGGCGCATCACGCGGTATTGCCGCTGGCCACTGGCGGTAGCCCGGCCCACATGCTGGCGGTGGATTACTCGCTGCAGCCGGTGCTCACGGCACTTAAAGCGCGGCATGTGCTTGGCGGTATCTACGCCACCGACAAAGAGTTGACCTGGGGCGAGGGCGATGTGCTGCATTTGTCGCCAGAAATTGATGATCGCCTGCATGTAGCGCTGTCGCGGTTTATCACTCACCTGCCCAACCCGGGCCATGTTCAGCTGGACCCGAACACCCTGCACGCGCAATTGCGGCTTGGTCGCGTCAGTCTCTGATTGCACCTGCAGAACCACCAACAACAACTCAACATCACAAAAACAACACGCTGGAGAAACGCTCATGCTGCGCAAATTGCTTGCCCCCATCGCCACGTTGGCGCTCGGTTTGGCCTTAACTGCTCCGGCCCATGCCGCCGACCAGACCGTACGGATTGGCTATCAAAAATACGGTGTATTCACCCTGCTCAAAGCACGCGGCACGCTGGAGAAAAAACTCGAGGGCCAAGGCTGGAAAGTGAGCTGGACCGAGTTTCCCGGAGGTCCGCAATTGCTGGAAGCGCTGAACGTCGGCGCGGTGGATTTCGGCCTGACCGGCGAAGCCCCGCCCGTATTTGCCCAAGCCGCTGGCGCGCAACTGGTCTACGTGGCCAACGAGCCGCCAGCGCCGCAAGCCGAAGCGATCCTGGTGCCCAAAGATTCGCCGATCAAATCGGTGAAAGACCTCAAGGGCAAGAAAGTGGCGCTGAACAAGGGCTCCAACGTGCATTACCTGTTGGTCAAAGCGCTGGAAGAAGCGGGGTTGAAACTGAGCGATATCCAGCCGGTTTACCTGCCGCCCGCCGATGCTCGTGCCGCGTTTGCCAAAGGCGCGGTAGATGCGTGGGTGATCTGGGATCCATACCTGGCCGCAGCCGAAGCGCAACTGAGCGTACGTACGCTGCGTGACGGTAAAGGGCTGGTAAACAACTATCAGTTCATTCTGGCCAGCCGCAAATTTGCTACCAGCCAGACAGGCATTGTCAAAACAGTGCTGAACGAACTGCAAGTCACCGACCAATGGGCCAATGCCAATACCGCTGAAGCGGCCAAAGAGTTGTCGCAACAGATCGGTTTGCCGGTGGAGGTGGTTGCCAGCACCTTGCCGCGCAATACCTTGGGTCTGCAGTCAGTCAGCCCGCAAGTGGCAGCTCAACAGCAAAAGATCGCCGATACCTTCCACGATCTGGGTTTGATTCCGGTGGCCGTCAAAGTGCAAGACGCGCTGCTCAAATAAGGCGGGGAGAAAACGATGTTGCTGCGACAACTGACAGGACTGATGGCGGGGCTGGTCGTGGCAGTAGCCGCAGCACTTCCGGCTCATGCTGATGAACTACGCATTGGCTTCCAGAAAAGCTCGTTCAATCTGATTGTGCTGAAAAGCCGGGGCGTGCTGGAACAACGTCTGGGCGCGGGGACCTCCGTGAAGTGGGTGGAGTTTCCGGCTGGTCCACAAATGCTTGAAGCACTCAATGCCGGCTCGGTGGACTTTGGCATGACCGGCGACACGCCACCACTGTTTGCCCAGGCGGCTGGGACCAAGCTGGTTTATGTGGGTTATGAACCGGCCAAACCACAGGCAGCGGCAATCCTGGTGGCCAAAGACGCCAGCATCAAAAAACTGGCGGACCTGAAAGGCAAACGCATTGCTTTGCAAAAGGGTTCGAGTTCGCACGCTTTGCTGCTGCGCGCGCTGGATAAAGCCGGGCTGAAATGGGAAGACATCCAGCCCGCATATCTGGCTCCGGCCGATGCGCGTGCTGCTTTCGAGCGTGGCGCCGTGGATGCCTGGGTGATCTGGGACCCGTATTACGCTTCGGCTGAAAAAGCGCTCAACCCGCGCGTGCTGGCGACCGCCGAAGGTTTGACCAGTAACCAGACCTTCTACCTCGCCAGCCGCGAATACGCCCAGCGCAACAAAGCACTGCTGAACACGGTGTTTGAAGAACTGACCCGCAATAGCGAGTTTATGGAACAGCACCCAAGCGACACCGCGAAATTGCTGTCGGCTTATGTCGGGCTCGACCAGGCCACTTTTGAACAAGTACTGGCGCGCCATCCGAACTATCGCGTGGGCTGGCTGGATGACAAAACCGTGCTTGAGCAACAAAAGCTGGCCGATCGTTTTGCCACGCAAGGCTTGATTCCGCATCCGGTGAACGTGGCCGACATCGTGGTGCGTCATTGAACACGGTTCCGTCGATTCGCCCCATTCCATTTTGAGTTTTTGATTGATACGCCTGGCGTCAGGCCAGGCCACAAGGAATACATCATGAGTCTGAATATTTTCTGGTTTTTGCCGACCCACGGCGACGGCCGTTATCTGGGTACCGGCCACGGCGCGCGCAGCGTTAGTCATGCTTATCTGAAGCAGATCGCCCAGGCCGCCGATGAACTGGGTTACTACGGCGTACTGATCCCCACCGGCCGCTCGTGCGAAGACGCGTGGGTGGTGGCCAGTTCGCTGGCACCGCTGACCGAACGCCTGCGCTACCTGGTGGCGATTCGCCCCGGCATCATTTCGCCGACCGTCTCCGCTCGCATGGCCGCCACGCTGGATCGCATCTCTAACGGTCGCGTGCTGATCAACGTGGTCACTGGTGGTGATCCGGATGAACAGGCCGGTGACGGCATCTGGCTGGATCACAACGAACGTTATGAAGTGACGGATGAATTCCTCAAGGTCTGGCGCGGCGTGCTGGAAGGCGAGTCGGTGGATTTTGAAGGCAAGCACATCAGGGTCAAGGGCGCCAAAACGCTCTACCCGCCAGTGCAATCGCCGTATCCGCCGCTGTATTTTGGCGGCTCATCACCCGCTGCGGTCGATCTGGCCGCCGAACAAGTGGATGTCTATCTGACTTGGGGCGAGCCGCCTGCCGCTGTGGCCGAGAAAATCGCCGCCGTGCGCGAGAAAGCAGCCAAGCTGGGCCGAACCGTGAAATTTGGCATTCGCCTGCATGTGATCGTGCGTGAAACCAGTGAGGCCGCCTGGGCCGCCGCCGACGAGCTGATCAGCCACGTCACCGACGACACCATCGCCGCGGCGCAAAAAGCGTTCTCGCGCTTTGATTCGGTGGGCCAGCAACGCATGGCCGCCTTGCACGGTGGCCGTCGCGACAAACTCGAAGTCTCGCCTAACCTGTGGGCCGGCGTCGGTCTGGTGCGCGGCGGTGCGGGTACCGCGCTGGTCGGCAGCCCGGAAGAAGTCGCCGCCCGGATCAAGGAATACGCGGACATTGGTATTGAGAGCTTTATTTTCAGCGGTTATCCGCATCTCGAAGAAGCTTACCGTTTTGCCGAACTGGTGTTCCCGCTGCTGCCGTTATCTGAACAATCGCAAAGACCCGCCAAAGCAAATCTGACCGGACCATTTGGCGAGATCGTTGCCAATGATTTGCCACCTGCGGTGCTGAAGGTTGCGCAAAGCTGATCGCATGGCTTCCGTAGCCCGGATGGAGCGAAGCGGGAATCCGGGCTACGAAACCGATTCGTCATTCCCGCGCAGGCGGGAATCCAGCTGCGGCGCTGCTAAGAATGAGCGCGCGCGTGGGCAGCTTAGGTTTGCGCTGGGGGGCGGAGGTGAGAATGTGAGCGGAGGGCTGTCATGCAGGCACTGCCACTGGATTCCCACCAAGGGGACCGCCGAGGTTGGGGATGCCTCGCCAATCCGGCTGACATCGCAAGAGATGATTTGAAGACCAGCAGCTCTACGTTCTGGAGAAATTTTAAATGGCAAATAAATGGACATCCCACCTGGCCCGGCAAGCCACGCCGTGGCTGGTGCCGCTGCTGCTGATCGTGGCGTGGCAAGCGGCATCCAGTGCGGGTGAGATTGATAGCCGCGTCATGCCCGCGCCGCTGGGTGTGCTTAAGGCTGGTGAGCAACTCGCGGCTTCTGGCCAATTGTGGCTGCATCTGAAAATCAGTTTTGTCCGCGCCATGGCCGGTTTTGCCATTGGCGGCAGCATTGGTTTGCTGCTGGGACTGATCACTGGTTTATCGCGCCGGGGTGAGCTGGTGCTCGATAGCACGGTGCAGATGATCCGCACCATTCCGCCGCTGGCGCTGATTCCGCTGGTCATTTTGTGGTTTGGCATTGATGAGAGCGCCAAGCTGTTTCTGGTGGCGTTTGGCACGCTGTTTCCGGTGTATATCAACACGTATCACGGCATCAAATCGGTAGATAGCGGTCTGGTAGAAATGGCGCGCAATTACGGCCTTAAAGGCTGGCCGCTGTTTCGCGACGTGATTCTGCCCGGCGCGCTGCCGTCGATTCTGGTTGGGGTGCGCTTTGCGCTGGGCTTTGCGTGGATTTTGCTTATCGTGGCCGAAACCATCTCGGCCAGTTCCGGCATCGGTTACCTCGCCACCAACGCCCGCGAGTTTCTGCAGACAGATGTGGTGGTGTTGTCGATTCTGCTTTACGCCTTGCTGGGCAAATTCTCGGATGTGTTCGCCCGCTGGCTGGAACGGCGCTGGCTACGCTGGCATCCGGCATATCAAAAGGGATGAGATCTGCCATGAACGCACCTTTGCAAGACCATGTATTGGGCCAGACCGGCGCGGCGTTGCAACTAACCGGCGTGAGCAAACGCTTTGATGACAAAGCGGTGCTGCACCAACTGGATCTGCAACTGAATGCGGGCGAGTTTGTCGCGCTGGTCGGGCGCTCCGGTTGCGGCAAATCCACCTTGTTGCGCTTGATAGCCGGGCTGGACAAATTGTCGTCAGGGCAGATTCTGGCCAATGGCAAACCGCACGCTGCCTTCAAACAAGACACCCGTTTGATGTTTCAGGACGCGCGCTTGCTGCCCTGGAAAAGCGTGGTACAGAACGTGGGCCTGGGGCTGAAAGGCGATTGGCATGACGAAGCCATCTCCGCATTGGCGGAAGTGGGCCTGGCTGAACACGCCAACAAATGGCCCAGCCAGCTTTCTGGCGGGCAACGCCAACGTGTGGCACTGGCGCGGGCGCTCATCCATCAACCACGCTTGTTGTTGCTGGACGAACCACTAGGCGCGCTCGATGCGCTCACCCGTATAGAGATGCACCAATTAATAGAGCGCCTGTGGCAAAAACATGGCTTTACCGTGTTGCTGGTAACGCACGATGTGCAAGAAGCCGTGGCCCTGGCAGACCGGGTGATTTTGATTGAAGAAGGCCGTATCGGGCTGGATCAACCCATCAATCTACCCCGCAGCCGTTCACGCGGTACGGCGGCGTTTGCCGCGCTGGAAGAACGTATCCTGGCGCGCGTGCTGTCTTTGCCGGAACCCGCTGGCCAGCCGCATGAGCTAGTAGCGATAGAACCGATTGTGCCGTCGGCATTACGGTGGGCTCTTTAATTTCTAATGGTTATATAAAACAAAAATCAAATTACTTTGATGTATAAAAAGGGGCTGTTACGCTGGGTTTGTCACCACCCGCTTTGAACGCCGCCAGCAAAATGCTTCAGGCACCAAGCCGTCGGGCGGCGCAAAAAACATCACATCTATCTACTGGAGCAACACACCATGGCAATCCAATCCATCAACGTTCGCAATCAGTTCCGCGGCACCATCAAAGAAATCATTGAAGGCCCGGTTTTGTCAGAAGTGGACGTCACCACGCCTTCGGGCATTGTGACTTCGGTGATCACCACTCGCTCGGTAAAAGAGCTGGATTTGAAGCCTGGCACAGAGGTCATTGCGTTCGTGAAATCGACTGAGGTTTCGATCGCAACGTTGTGATTGGGCCTCTGACAGAGGCAATCGGATGAAGCTTCGGGTTCACCCGCAAGACCCAAACAGGGACGCAGACCGCGTCCTTGTGCGTTTTTGGGGGGCAAGCAATTGTAGGGTTTGCTCGCTGGCGAGCGAACGCGTTCAAGGGCTATCACCATGATCTTTCGGTGCGCATGAATGCACACCCTACAGCTAATCGGCGCGATCTGTTGGTTGATTCCCAGTCCTTCCGTCCCCTCCTTGAGGGGAAACCGACGAATCCGAAGGTTCAACCGCAAGACCCAAACAGGGACGCAGACCGCGTCCCTGTTCGCTTTTTAGTGGTTGGATATATACAAGTAGCGAATCAGCCTTTGTAGGAATATAAGAATCGGCGAGAATCGCTGCCAACCGCACATAAATGGAGTTTCCATGTCCCGCATCACCACCAAGCTGATCGCCGCTGTTCTGGCTGGCGCCATCGCTGTCCCTGCTTTCGCCGATGTCACCTTGCTGAACGTGTCCTACGACGTGATGCGCGACTTCTACAAGGATTACAACCCGGCCTTCGCCAAGTACTACCAGGACAAGTTCAAAGACAAAGTGACGATCCAGATGTCGCATGGCGCATCCAGCAAGCAGGCGCGGTCGGTGATTGATGGTCTGGAAGCCGACGTGGTGACCATGAACCAGCACAACGACATCGACGCCATTTCGGATAAAGCCAAGCTGCTGCCTACCGACTGGGCCAAGCGTCTGCCGGATAACTCGGCACCGTTTACCTCCATGCAAGTGCTGATCGTCAAAAAGGGTAATCCCAAGGGCATCAAGGACTGGAACGATCTGGCCAAGCCCGGTGTGCAGGTGATCTTCCCGAACCCGAAAACCTCCGGCAATGGCCGTTACACCTTCCTCGCCGCGTGGGGTTATGCGCTGCGCCAGCCGGGTGGCAACGAGCAAAAAGCCGCTGATTTTGAAGCCGCCATTCTGAAAAACGTGCCGGTGCTGGAAGCGGGTGGCCGTGGCGCCACCACCACCTTCATGCAGCGTGGCATTGGCGATGTGCTGGTGACATTTGAAAACGAAGCCGAAATGATCGCCCGCGAGTTTGGTCGCGGTAACTTTGATGTGGTGTACCCAAGCGTGTCGATTGAAGCCGAGCCGCCGGTAGCGCTGGTCGACAAAGTGGTCGACAAGAAAGGCACTCGCAAAGCTGCGCAGGAATATCTGAACTGGCTGTGGAGCCCGCAAGCGCAAGAGATCGCCGCTGAAAACTATCTGCGCCCGCGTGACAAAACCGTGTTTGCCAAGCACGCCAGCCAGTTCCCGAATGTGAAGCTGTTTGGTATTAACGACTTCGGTGGCTGGCAGGCAGCGCAGGCGAAGTATTTTGCGGATGGTGGGGTGTACGACAAGATTGCGGCGTCGGTGGCGAAGCGGTAAGGCCGTCGGATGTAGCCCGGATTCGCGCAGCATTCCGGGGCGCGATACTGGCAATGTTAGTGCCTTCGGCACGGGTGTTTAAAGGCATTTGATACCCCGGGGTGCCGGGGAGCACGTTTCTTTTCTTTGCGTCGCCAAAGAAAAGAAACCAAAAGTCCCGCAGAGCGGGGTAGCAAAAGGCGACCCGACAGCGCAAGCGCAAACGGGGCCCAAGGTCAAAAGCCGAAACGAACAGACTGTTTACCAGTGTTCTCTGCGCGCATCCTGCGTTCCCTCGGTCGGCCGGAGCCTGAGGGTCTCCGGCTCTCGGTCGGCGTGGTTTGCTGGGTGGCGTGCCAGGGGGAGTTGTAACAACAGCAACGGCATTGCGTAATTCTTTACTTCGACATTCCCGACCTGGGCGGTCCCCTTGGCGGGAATCCAATGGAACAGTGGTTGCTAGTAGCGACAACAAAAAAATAACGACAGCAGGCTAACAACCGCTGTGCCTTTTTGACCAACTGGCGTCACAGCCAGGTATGAAAACCAGTGCCGAAGGCGCCGCCAAACCCCGCAAGAACGTACTTCAAAACATAAGCAATAAAAACAAGGAACACTCTTTTGGCCTTCAAACAACACAGCGTGCTGCCAGGCTTTAACCTGGCGCTGGGCTACACGCTGCTTTATTTATCGGTGATCGTGCTGATCCCGCTGGCGGCGCTGATTTTAAAGAGTACCAGCCTGCCGTGGGCGCAGTTCTGGCATACCGTGTCCGACCCGCGCGTGGTCGCGTCGTATCAACTGACCTTTGGTGCCTCGCTGCTCGCGGCGGTGATCAATCTGTTTGGTGGGTTGCTGCTGGCCTGGGTACTGGTGCGTTACCAGTTCTTTGGCAAACGCTTTGTCGATGCGATGGTTGATCTGCCATTTGCGCTGCCCACTGCCGTAGCCGGTATCGCACTGGCGACCATCTACGCGCCCAACGGCTGGGTTGGTCAGTTGTTTGCACCGTGGGATATCAAGATTGCGTTTACCCGCATTGGCGTGGTGATTGCGCTGACGTTTGTGACGCTGCCGTTTGTGGTGCGCACGGTGCAGCCGGTGCTGGAAGACCTGGAAAAAGAACTGGAAGAAGCCGCCGCCAGCCTGGGTGCCAGTCGCTTGCAGATTTTCTGGAAAGTTATCCTGCCGACCTTGTTGCCCGCCTTGCTGACCGGTTTTGCGCTGGCGTTTGCGCGGGCGATTGGCGAGTACGGGTCGGTGATTTTTATTGCTGGCAACATGCCGTTTCTGTCGGAAATCACCCCGCTGATGATCATCTCCAAGCTTGAACAATATGATTACGTCGGTGCAACGTCGATTGCCGTGGTGATGCTGGCGGTGTCGTTCGTGTTGCTGCTGGTGATTAACGGCCTGCAGTGGTGGTCGGCCAAACGTCTGGGGAGGAGGAAATAATCATGGCCCAGACTCCTCGTTCAATTGTGACCACTGAATCGCGTCCGGTTCGATATCTGCTGATTACGCTGGCGCTGCTGTTCATTGCCGTGTTCCTGGTGCTGCCGCTGGTGTCGGTGTTTACCGAAGCGCTGCGTAAAGGCTTCGACCTGTATTTCGAGGCACTCAAAGAGCCCGACGCCTGGTCCGCCATCAAGCTCACCTTGATTGCCGCCGCCATTGCTGTGCCGCTGAATCTGTCGTTTGGTGTGGCTGCAGCGTGGGCGATCGCCAAGTTCGATTTCAAAGGCAAGAGCGTACTGATCACGCTGATCGACCTGCCGTTCTCGGTGTCGCCAGTGGTGGCGGGTTTGATCTACATGCTGTTGTTCGGAGCCCAAGGCTGGCTGGGGCCGTGGCTGTCTGATCACAACATCAAGATCGTGTTCGCCGTACCGGGCATTGTGCTGGCCACCGTGTTTGTCACCTTCCCGTTTGTAGCGCGTGAGCTGATTCCGCTGATGGAAGCGCAAGGCTCGGAAGAAGAACAGGCGGCGTTAAGCCTGGGCGCTTCGGGCTGGCAAACCTTCTGGCGCGTCACGCTGCCCAATATCAAATGGGGCTTGCTGTACGGCGTGATTCTGGCCAATGCGCGGGCGATGGGCGAGTTTGGCGCGGTGTCGGTGGTGTCGGGCCACATTCGTGGCATGACCAACACCATTCCGTTGCACGTCGAGATTTTGTACAACGAATACAACTTTGTCGGCGCGTTTGCCTGCGCCTCCATTCTGGCTTTGCTGGCGCTGGTGACACTGGGCGTGAAGAGCTGGGTGGAATGGCGGACTGAACAACAGGCCGCGCGGGATCGGGCCAACGCACTATGATGACACCGGAAAAACGCCACATGCCGCATTACGCTCACTTGATGTACGAGTGACGTAGGGTGCGCATTTATGCGCACCTGCATTGAACGCGTTCGCACGCGAGGCGTGCAAACCCTACGGTGTGGAAAGGCATTGAGATGACCTTGAACCTCTTGCCTTTCCGCTAAACCTCACAGGAACACCTATGAGTATCGAAATTCGCAATATCGCCAAACGCTTTGGCAACTTCACGGCGCTGGACAACATCAATCTGGAAGTGAAAACCGGTGAACTGCTGGCACTGCTGGGGCCGTCTGGCTGCGGTAAAACCACGCTGCTGCGCATCATCGCCGGCCTGGAGGTGCCGGACGAAGGGCAGATTCTGTTTCATGGCGAAGACACCACCGAAAAACACGTGCGTGAACGCAATGTCGGTTTTGTGTTCCAGCATTACGCGCTGTTCCGTCACATGACCGTGTTTGAAAACGTCGCTTTTGGCCTGCGCGTGCGCAAAAAAGACACGCGCCCATCCGACGCTGAAATCAAACGCAAAGTGCATGACTTGCTGCAACTGGTGCAGCTTGACTGGCTGGCGGATCGTTATCCGGCGCAGTTATCGGGCGGTCAACGCCAACGGATTGCCCTGGCGCGCGCGCTGGCGGTAGAGCCCAAAGTGTTACTGCTGGATGAGCCGTTTGGCGCGCTCGATACCAAAGTGCGCAAAGAATTGCGCCGCTGGTTGCGCCGCCTGCATGACGAAATGCATATCACCAGCGTGTTTGTGACCCACGACCAGGAAGAAGCGCTGGAAGTGGCCGACCGCGTGGTGGTGATGAATAAAGGCAAGATCGAACAACTCGGTTCGCCATCACAAGTCTATGACACACCCGCCTCGCCGTTCGTGTACCAGTTCCTCGGTGATGTGAACCTGTTCCACTCCCGCGTGCATGACGGCTGGACGCAAGTCGGTGAGGCCCGCTTTGCCGCACCGGATGCGCAAGGCGACAAAGCCGTGGTCTATGTGCGCCCGCACGAGATCGATCTCTCCCGCACCGGTGGCGAAGGCGCCATGCAAGGCGTGGTCCATCATATTCGCCTGCTGGGCGCGACGGTGCGGCTGGAAGTGGATGTGGCCAACCAGGAGTCGGTAGAAGTCGAACTGACCCGCGAGCGCCATCTGGCGGGCAACTGGCAAGTGGGCGAATCGGTCTACCTGCTGCCACGTGAAGCACGAGTGTACGTGCCAGAAAACAGCCGCACACCGGAACGTAATGGCGAGTGGAGCGCGGGCGGCGGTATTTGATCCGCAACTGACGTGGGGTGGATTCGCGCAGCAATCCACTCTACGCCCGCTCCACCAGCCCCGCAAAACAGCCATATTTCGCGTAGTGGGCATGTAGATAGCGTACCTGAGGGTCCTCAAAGAACCGCGCTATCAAAGCCGCCAGGTCACGACCTTCGACCACATCTGCCGTGGCAATCATATCGTTGCCGTCAAACGCCCTTAATGAGATCAACCGCTTGGCGAGTGACTGCGGGACTGTATCGACCACCGATGCGGCAGTTTCAGCCCCTTCGCTAATGAATATCGCGTGGCTGGAACGGTAGGGTGTGTTGGCGGGTTGATGCGTGTGATTGACCAGCAGCAGTGACTCACCCACATACGCATCGCGCAATTGCGTGCGTTCGGGAAAGCCCGATGGCGCGTTGGCGATGCGTCGCACGGCGCCGTGAATGGGGAGTTCGGCGTCAGACAATCCATAAAGATGGGTAAACGGGGTTGGGTCGACGCCTGTAATGCGAAATGACATGATGCAGTCCTCAACGAATTGATGACCGTATTCAAGCGCGACTGGCCGGGGAGAAATATCCGGTTCTTGCGATCCAATCAGGTAATAAACTACCAGCCACGGCTCGTGTTTGCAGCGCGCCCAGATGAGATGCGTCTTGGCTGGATACTACCCCCCCGAAATTTTTTCCCGCCATTTGTGGATTTTCCAGCGCCCGCCCACCAAATCTTTCTGTGTATTGACCCACATGTCTGAGCGCTTGATGTCCACCTCTTGTATCACTATCTGGATCAGTGTCAATGTCGCTTGCTTCGTCTTGGCGACACGATATGTATCTACCTGATGGTAACAACATCCGCTTTTGCCAAATACCGCGAATTGCCCTCGGCGCGCATCAAAACTGAATGTACCTTGCTCTGACATTAACTCACTCATCCGCGCCTGCGGCCAATAGCGATGGGCGCTTTTATCCATTATCCAGGCGTCGAAGGTGGGGCCACCATAGCCCGCGCAGTTACTGCAGGAGTTGATCAGCAAGTCTGGTGTGCCGTCAAAATTCAAATCAACAAAACTCAAACCGTAATCTGCCGGCTTGGCTGAGTGGACTAGATTGGTTCGACCGTAATCGAGTTTGTCGGGAATTGGCACACTCCCCAAAGTGGTTTCCCAATGCTGCACCGGATGACCTGGTGGCTGATATTCGATATGAGTGGCGTGGATTGAGGTTGTATCTGTATCTGTCTCACAGCCCGCCAATTTGAGTTCACAAAGTTGAATCGTTAATTTCAAGTGCTGGTGTGGCAAATTTACACGAAGCCAGGTGGGCTGATAGCGGACATAGCTACCGCTGTAGGTGGCGTCAGTCTCCGAGCCCAGCACGGCCAATACTCCCGTTTCATCCAGGCGTAGTTGGTAATGGCGAGATACATTCGCTGCCGGGGCCGAGCATTTCACTAGTAGCCCGCTTTCATCAAATTTTGCCGGACAATCAGTAAAGACAGGTTGTTTGGTTTGGGTGCCGTCGGCAGCAGTCGTGTAGATATAACTGCTGAATACCTCGCCGGTTGTGCCATGTTTGATCGAAAAGCCGCTGCGTGGATAACTGGTAGAAGGGGGAGTATTTGTGGACTGGAACGCCATTACACCATTGGGCATTGAGGGAAGCGTCTCCCATACCCCTTCAAATAACTGTGAATGGGAGATTTCAGGCGTACCGGCTTGAATGCTGATCGCAGCCAGGGCATAGATTGCGCCAAGCAAAGAGCGCAAAAATATCTGGGTCATATGCACAATACAAAATGAAAAATGCAAGCATATCCATCATTGTCGTTGCTTACCCCTGCATTTCCATCCCAATTGCTTTGTCGCAATGAGTGACTTGGTAATGCAAAATGGATAAAAGAAGGCCACCGCAGCGGGTGGCCTTTGTATTACGGCAAGCAACGACAACTATCAAGCGTAGCTATCCATGCTCGGGCAGCTGCAAACCAGGTTGCGGTCGCCAAACACATCGTCGATGCGCTTCACGGTTGGCCAGAACTTGTTGGTCGCCACGTACGGCAGCGGGAACACCGCAACCTCACGACTGTATGGGTGAGACCATTCGCCAACTACGTCCGCCTGGGTGTGCGGCGCGTTGTGCAGCGGATTGTCCTCGGCGGGCCATTCGCCGCTTTGCACTTTGGCGGCTTCAGCACGGATGCTGATCATGGCGTCGATGAAGCGATCGAGTTCGGCTTTGGATTCGGATTCGGTTGGCTCAATCATCAATGTGCCTGCAACCGGGAAGCTCATGGTCGGGGCGTGGAAGCCGTAATCCATCAGGCGCTTGGCGATATCGACTTCAGTCACGCCGGATGCTGCCTTGAGCGGGCGCAGATCAATAATGCACTCGTGCGCGACGCGGCCTTTGCTGCCGGTGTACAGCACCGGGTAATGCTCGGCCAGGCGGGTGGCGATGTAGTTGGCGTTCAGCAGCGCGGCTTCGGTGGCAAGGCGCAGACCTTCCGCGCCCATCATCGTCACGTACATCCAGCTGATCGGCAGAATACTGGCGCTACCAAAGGGCGCGGCGGATACCGCCGTCATGCCGCTCTGCGCGCCCGGTACCGGCGTGACCACATGGCTGGCCATGAACGGCGCCAGATGCGCTTTCAGGCCAATCGGGCCCATGCCCGGACCGCCGCCGCCGTGCGGAATGCAGAACGTTTTGTGCAGATTCATGTGCGATACGTCGGCACCGATATCAGCCGGGCGACACAGCCCGACCTGCGCGTTCAGGTTGGCGCCATCCATGTAAACCTGACCGCCGTGACTGTGCACCAGATCGCAAATCTCTTTCACGGCTTCTTCAAACACGCCATGGGTGGACGGATAAGTGAGCATCAGCGCGGCCAGATCAGCTGCGTGCTCTTCGGTCTTGGCTTTCAGATCGGGGATATCGATATTGCCGTTGTCATCACACGCCACCACCACCACGCGCATGCTCATCATCTGGGCGGTGGCGGGATTGGTGCCGTGGGCGGAACGTGGGATGAGGCACACATCACGCTTCTGGTCGCCACGGCTGTCGTGATAGCGGCGAATCGCCAGCAGACCGGCGTATTCGCCCTGCGCGCCGGAATTCGGCTGCATGGAGATCGCATCAAAACCGGTGATGGCTTTGAGTTGTTCGGCCAAGCCGTCGATCATTTCCAGATAACCCGTGGTTTGATCGACCGGCGCAAACGGATGCAGCTCGGCAAATTCCGGCCAGGTGACCGGGATCATTTCACTAGTGGCGTTCAGCTTCATGGTGCAAGAGCCGAGCGAAATCATCGAGTGATTCAGCGCCAGGTCTTTGTTTTCCAGCTTCTTCAAATAGCGCAGCATTTCGTGCTCGCTATGGTGGGTGTTGAAGACCGGATGCGTGAGGATGGCCGATTCACGTTTCAGCCCAGCCGGAATGAAGTCGGCACTGACGGCCTTATCCAGATCAGCCAGATCAAACACTTTGCCGGTGAACAGGCCAAGCAGCGTTTCCAGATCGCGCTCGGTGGCTTTTTCGTGGAACGCCACACCCAGCACGCCGTTGCCAGCGCGCCGCAGATTGATACCCGCGCCCAACGCCGCGTGGTAAACGGAATCGGCCTTGCTGCCCAGATCGACCTGCACGGTGTCATAGAATTTGTTGAACACCAACTTGCCGCCACTTTTCTGTACGCCAGTGGCAAACAGCGCGGCCAGGTGATGGATGCGCGCGGCGATGCGCTTGATACCCGCTGGGCCGTGGTACACCGCATACATGCCGGCGATATTGGCCAGCAGCACTTGCGAGGTACAGATATTGGAATTGGCTTTCTCGCGGCGGATATGTTGCTCGCGGGTTTGCAGCGCCATGCGCAGTGCCGGTTTGCCAGCGGCATCGACCGACACGCCAATGATGCGGCCTGGTGCCGAGCGTTTCATTTCATCTTTGAACGCAAAATACGCAGCGTGCGGGCCACCAAAGCCCATCGGTACGCCAAAGCGTTGCGTGTTGCCGATGGCGACATCCGCGCCCATTTCGCCCGGGGATTTGAGCAGTACCATCGCCATCATGTCGGCTGCAACAATCGCCACGGCCCCCTTGGCCTTGGCGGCGGCAATGTAACCAGTCAGATCAACCAGTTCACCGTTTTCGCCCGGGTACTGGAATAGCGCGCCAAAGTATTCGTTGGTACCGGCCGCTTCGGCATGACCCACCACCAGTTCAAAGCCGAAGTGATCGGCACGGGTTTTCAATACGTCCAGGGTTTGTGGCAGCACACGCTCATCCACAAAAAACTGGTTGGCTTTGGTCTTGGACACACGGCGTGCCATGGCCATGGCTTCAGCAGCAGCGGTGGCTTCATCCAGCAACGAAGCATTGGCCAATTCCAGGCCAGTCAGGTCGATGACCATTTGCTGGTAGTTCAGCAATGCTTCCAGTCGGCCCTGCGCGATTTCGGCCTGATACGGTGTATAGGCGGTGTACCAGCCGGGGTTTTCCAGTACGTTGCGCAAAATGACGTTAGGCAGGCGTGTGGGGTGATAACCCAGCCCGATATACGATTTGTTGACGCGGTTCTTGCCAGCAATTTCTTTCAGGCGGATCAGCGCCTCAGTTTCGGAAATTGCATCCTGCAAGGCCAGCTTCTGGTTGAAGCGGATACCGGCTGGCACGGTCTGGTCGACCAGTTCTGCGCTGGATTTCAGACCCAGCGTGGCGAGCATGGCGGTAGCGTCGGCCTCATCAATACCAATATGGCGGTTGATGAAATCGTCGTGATTAAACAATTCTGAGAGCGTCGTCATTTAGGGCAAATCCAGGCAAGCTGCGGCAAGTGGGCAAGGGCAAATCGGTGAAACATGTAGGGCGGGTGGCGGTGGGTTACACCCGCCCTACAGGTATTACGCGCCCAGTTCGCGGGCGTAGTCTTCGGCGGACAACATGCCGTCCAGATCGGCGGCATCGGCCGGCTTGAGACGGAAGAACCAGCCGCCGGTGTACGGCTCGGTATTGGCGATTTCCGGGCCGGCTTCCAGTTCGGTATTGATGGCGACCACTTCACCGGCAATTGGTGCGTACACGTCAGACGCGGCTTTTACGGATTCAACCACACCGGCTTGTTCTTCTTTAGCCAGCGTCGTGCCTACTTTTGGCAACTCCACAAACACCAGATCGCCCAGCAATTCTTGCGCGTGGTGGGTAATGCCCACAGTGACGGTCCCATCGGCTTCCAGGCGCATCCACTCGTGGCTGGCGGCGTATTTCAGTTCTGCAGGGATATCCAGCATGATGGTTCTCTCTCGATTCAAATGGGTTTAAATGCTTGTTACTGCTTCAGAAAAATTCAGAACCAGTAAATCCGGATTACAAGCGGGCGAGCCGTTGCCCACGGCTCGCCACGCAGATTGATTTAGTCAAAGACCTTCTTGCCCAGGCGCACAAATGGCAGCTTGACCACGCGCACAGGCGTCAGTGTGCCACGCAGATCCACCTCTGCGGTGCTGCCGGTTGCGGCAGGTACGCGGGCAATGGCAATTGAGTGTTTGAGCGTGGGCGAGAAGGTGCCGCTGGTGATGACGCCTTCGCCAGCGCCTGCAACCACCACTCGCATGCCTTCACGCAGCACGCCGCGGCCTTCCAGCACCAGGCCGACTTGTTTCATGGCAACCCCAGCGGCTTTTTCAGCCTCCAGCGCGGCGCGGCCGATAAAGTCGCGGCTGGCGGGTTCCCAGGCGATAGTCCAGCCCATACCGGCTTGCAGCGGGCTGATGGTTTCATCCATGTCGTGGCCGTACAGATTCATGCCTGCTTCCAGCCGCAGCGTGTCGCGTGCACCCAGACCACACGGCGCGACACCGGCAGCGATCAGTTGCGAGAAAAACGCAGGGGCCTCAGCCGCCGGAATCATGATTTCCAGGCCGTCTTCACCGGTATAGCCGGTACGGGCCACAAACCATTCGCCCATCGCTACACCCTGGAATACCTTGAGCGCGCGGATCGCATCTGCCCATTGCGGCTTGACGCTACAGACTTTGTCGATGGCGTTGGGGCCTTGCACCGCCAGCATTGCCAGATCATCACGCACGGTCAGGATGACCTCGCGACCTTCGCTGGTTTTACGCAACCATGCCAAGTCCTTTTCTCGCGTACCGGCATTGACTACCATGCGATAACCGTCTTCGGCCAGATAGACGATCAGATCGTCGATCACCGTGCCTTCAGGCGTCAGCAAGCCCGAATACAACGCCTTGCCCATGTAACCGAGCTTGGCCACATCGTTAGCCAGAATGCCTTGCAACCAGGACTTGGCATCGCCACCGGTGATATCGAGCACCACCATGTGCGAAACATCGAACATGCCTGCATCGGCGCGCACGATTTCGTGTTCTTTGAGTTGGGAGCCGTAATGAATCGGCATGGACCAGCCCGCGAAGTCGACAATCTTCGCGCCAGCGTCGAGGTGGGATTGGTACAGCGGTGTACCCCTCGGGGGTACCCCCACAGTGGCGCTGGATGTGCTTGAGTCGGGTTGCAGCGGGGTGCGTGGAGCGGTCATCGGGATTTCCTGGGCGTGTGGATTGCAAATACGTACACCGTATCTGCGGCTTACCACACCCCTCTGTCCCGGCACCTGAGATTTTCAGGCGATGGCGTATGCACGCACTGTCGCCCTTAGCCCCTTCGGTGTGCGCGCAACAACCGCGCCGCTCTCCAGAGTTTTTCCAGCCCGCCACTGAATAAAAAGGTGATGGCTGCGTTGCCCGGCCTTGCCGTACAGCAAAGTACTGTCTGCGGCCTGGCGTCTTGCCCTAACCCTTTTCTTCAGCGGCCTTTGCGGCCGATGTCATACAGTCCTTTTGCCTGAGCGATTGCGGGTGCGCTTGCGCCTTCGGCGGCTTCATCCATTGCGGACAAAACACTCTCCTGCATGACGGGCGGATTATGCGCAGCCCACGCCCGCTTGGCAACTGCCGTTCATGCGGGTCAAGGGGAATATGTCATGGAGGTGGCGGGTTGCACCCGCCCTACTAAGGCGCTGCGAATATGAAGTAGGGCGGGTGTAACCCGCCGGTTGATGAATGGCAATGGTTTTTTGCAATACACCAATCCGCAGAATAGACGCCTTGCTGCATATACTCTGTGAAACGAAGACCACGGCCAGTCTAAGATGCGGGTGATCAATCCATGCTTCATCGGGTTCCAGTGCAGGTAATCCAGATAGCTCTTGAATTCTTGTTCATTGGCGATCGCGTGTTCCCAGAAGCGATGCTGCCAAAGTGTGCTGTGGCCCTTTGTCCTTCGGCGTGGATTGAGTAAATCGGGTTGCAGATAGCTTTCTGCACACGCTACGCTAACATCACGTTTTATCTTCTTCCAGCGAGTGGAAAAGTCGGCATCCCCATCAGGTAACGTCCAGATGCAGTGCAGGTGATCTGGCAAAAGTACCCAGCCATCGATACGAAATGGCCGTGTTCTGCGTGTTTCAACAATGGCAACGTGCAATGCCTTGCGAACATCCGCGTTGGTCAAAATGGGCCGCCGCTGTTCTGTGACTACAGTAAAGAAGTAGGTGCCTCCGGGGATTTGAGTTCGCAGGTAGTTGGACATATCTGAACGGTCGGCCTATGTGAAGTGTCGAGCCTATGCGTGGATTTCTAATCTGGATTTGATGTAGTTCATGGAGCTAGCGTGGCAATCGGGGCGGGTTGCACCCGCCCTACGGTGATGTAGCCAGCTTGCGATTCCCGTTCAGCATGCTGTCGCATGCGCAACGAGTGACTTTTGCTATAATCCGCCCACTTCCGGGGAGCGCTGCGAGATGTGTTCTCATCCCAGGCCCGGAGTTTCAACGGCGCTCACCTGATGAACAACCGTGCCGGACACGGGCTCAAACTTGCCATGCAGGTTTTCAGGTGATGTTTCACCCCGCCCCGAACCGGCCACAACGTAAAGGACGTTCACATGAACGCTGTGGCTGATACCAAATTTACCGATTTCCACGTTGCCGATCTCTCGCTGGCGAGCTGGGGCCGCAAGGAAATCCGCATTGCCGAAACTGAAATGCCAGGCCTGATGGCCGTACGTGAACAAGGTGCCAGCACGCTGCCACTGAAGGGCGCGCGCATTGCCGGTTCGCTGCACATGACCATCCAGACCGCCGTGTTGATCGAAACCTTGCAAGCGCTGGGTGCTGAAGTGCGTTGGGCGTCGTGCAATATTTTCTCGACGCAAGACCACGCCGCTGCCGGTATCGCCGCCAATGGCCACAACGGCAAGGGCACGCCAGTGTTCGCGTTCAAGGGCGAATCGCTGGAAGAATACTGGCAGTTCACCCATCAAATTTTTGAATGGCCCAATGGCGAATTCGCCAACCTGATTCTGGATGATGGCGGCGATGCAACCCTGCTGCTGCATCTGGGCGCACGTGCTGAAACTGATTTGTCGGTCGTGGCTAACCCGACCAACGAAGAAGAAGAAGTGCTGTACGCCGCGATCAAGGCGCAAGTAGCTAAAGATCCGAAGTGGTATTCGACTCGCCTGAAGCACATTACCGGCGTGACCGAAGAAACCACCACCGGCGTGCATCGTTTGTATCAGATGCACGAACAAGGCAAGCTGGCTTTCCCGGCCATCAACGTCAATGACTCGGTCACCAAGTCCAAGTTCGACAATCTGTACGGCTGCCGCGAATCGCTGGTGGATGGCATCAAGCGCGCTACCGACGTGATGATCGCCGGTAAAGTGGCTGTGGTGCTGGGTTATGGCGATGTGGGCAAGGGTTGCGCGCAATCGTTGCGTGGCCTGGGCGCCACCGTTTGGGTTACCGAGATTGACCCGATCTGCGCACTGCAAGCGGCCATGGAAGGCTACCGCGTCGTGACCATGGATGATGTCGCATCGCAAGGCGATATCTTCGTGACCACCACCGGCAACGTGTCGGTGATTACGCATGAACACATGAAGGCCATGCGTAACAACGCGATCGTTTGCAATATCGGTCACTTTGACAGCGAAATCGAAGTTGCCAGCCTGCGTCAATACGAGTGGGAAAACATCAAGCCGCAAGTCGACCACATCATCTTCCCGGACGGCAAACGCATCATCTTGCTGGCTGAAGGTCGTCTGGTGAACCTGGGTTGCGCCACTGGCCACCCATCGTTTGTGATGTCCAATTCGTTTGCCAACCAGGTGCTGGCGCAAATCGAACTGTTCACCAAGCTGGATCAATACCCGGTGGGCGTGTACGTGTTGCCAAAACACCTGGACGAAATGGTCGCACGCCTGCATCTGCAGAAGATCGGCGTGAAGTTGACCACGCTGACCGACCAGCAAGCTGCGTACATCAGCGTGCCCAAGGATGGTCCGTACAAGGCTGCGCACTACCGGTATTGATTTGCCTTGAAGGCGTTTCGCCAAAGCGCACACCAACCGGCCTCCATCAGGGGGCCGGTTTTTTTGTCTGCCAAACAGGCGGCTAACTGGTGTGGCAGCGACAAAAACATGGGTAAAGGAGCAAGGTGCGGTAACGCTCTATCTGCAAGTGTTTGCGTTCAACGAAACCGCCATCCGCTTTTACAACAAGCACGGGTTTTCGACCCAATCGGTTTACATGAACACACCACTCTGATCGCGCTGACAGCAAATAGCTGGCTGGCGGCGCCAAAACAAGAAGCCCCATCAATTGGATGGGGCTTTTTACTGAACGCCGTGTTGATCAAGCGTTGTGGTGAGCTTCGTGGTGCTTGTGATGATGATGCTTGGCTTGGGCTTTTTGTGCAGCCGATGCCTTGGTGCTCTTGTGTGCTGCAGAAGAAGCGCCGCTGGCCTTGTGGTGTTTAGCCTGAGCATTTTGCGCTACGGAAGCCGCTGGTGCCTTGGCCTTGTGGGCGCTGGATGCGCTGCTGGCCTTGTGGTGTTTGGCTTGAGCCTTTTGGGCTACCGACGAAGCAGCAGAAGCTGTGGTCTTCTTGGTGCTGTGCTTTTTAGTCGAAGCTTTGTGATGGTGAGCGGTAGTGGAAGCCGCTGCCGGTGCAGTCTTGGCGGCAGGTGCGCTGGCATCCGCTGCGAAGACCGGGGTAGCAAACAGGAAACCAGCAGCAGTTGCGATAGCGATCAGGGCTTTCATGGTGTTTCTCCAAAGTAATCTTGTGTGGGGTTACTGGGCGGGTTGTTGTCTGGCCCGTCCACAACTGCAGGATTACATGCGCGGCACCGCTTGTATGTGAGTGTGTGTGTCGCAGGAGAAACAAATGGTACTAACGTCAACCGGATTGCAAACTGCCCGTTTGCTTAATTTTGAGAAGTAGTTTCGAGAACAACTTCCAGTAATACATCAAGCATGGCGGGCGGGTTTTGAGCGTGGGTGCAAAGCCGGTTTATCCGGCCAGCGCGCCACGGGCATTGGCGAGGATTTCCTGCACCAGCAGGGCCGATGTCTCGACGATGGCGTATTCATCCTGCCCTGGCGCACCCATCTTCACGTGCTCATTGCGATAACGCATGCCGCTGGGGAAGGGCGCCCGGCCTGAAGTGTGAAACTCGCTGCAGCCGGTAGCGCGCACCAGATCGGCAATATTGTTCACGCGCACACCCGCACCGGGCATGATCACCAGCTTGTTACCGGCGACTTCGCGCAATTGCCGGAGCATTTCAGCGCCTTCTGGCGCGCTGGGGGCCTGGCCGGAGGTGAGCAAGCGGTTGCAACCAGTGCTGATGATGTCCTGCAATGCCTTGAGCGGATCTTTGGCCACATCAAAAGCGCGGTGGAAGGTCACTTGCATCGGCATGGCCAATTCGACCAACTGCTTGGTGCGGGCCACATCGATATCTCCATCGGCGGTCAAAAGGCCAATCACCACGCCATCCACGCCCAGTTTTTTGCAGGCGAGAATATCGCGGCGCATCACTTCAAATTCGATATCCGAATACAGAAAGTCGCCACCACGCGGGCGAATGATCACGTTGAGCGTGATCCACAGGCGGTCTCGTGCGGCAGCAATGGCGCCATGCGAAGGCGTGGTGCCGCCCTCCAGCAGGTTGTCGCAAAACTCCACCCGGCTGGCGCCGCCTTCCTGGGCGGCCAGGCAAGAGGTCACAGAGCCGGCGCAGATTTCCAGCAGAATGTCTTGATTGGCCATGGTGATCACTCCTGTATTGGGTCGGGCAAGCGTAAACGAAACTGACACGCAGCGGGAGGGGAAAAAGCAAAAACGCCCACAAGGATGACCCTGCGGGCGTTGTTAGTCTAACTGCAAAATCCTGCAATATTGCTACGGCAGATTGGCAGCGGCTCAGGCTGCCAGGCGCACAAACTCGCTGTTCAACGCAGCCAGAATCTGGCGATGGCGTTGATCCAGGTCGCTCATCTGGTTGGTGAGCTGGCGATCCATATCTTCCAGTTCTTCAATGCGGCCTTCCAGCGTATCGGTGGCTTTATGGATGCGCTTGATGCTTTCCAGCCGGCGGCGCAATTGCAGTTGATGCTCGCGCACTTGCGTTTCCATCGGCGCCATCACCGCCTTGAGCCAGTTTTCGACATCACGGTTAGCCACTTCAAATACGTACACCACACGGCTGGCGACGGTTTCGAAGAACTTGCGGGTGATGCGGCCCTGACTGGTCGTCAGCAGCTTGCCCACAGTATTGAAATGCTCGCGGAACGATTTCTCCAGCCGGGCGATTTCCTTGTGGTACTTGAGCGTGGAGAACGGTGGTGGGGTGACTTGGCCCAAGCCGTGTTCTTCGCTGAATTTCTTGTACATGGCGGCCATCATCGCCTGGATTTCGGCAACCTGCTCGGCCGAACTGGCGATATTGGCGTTGGTGTCTTTGAAGAAGCGTTCCATCGTCGAACGCAAGCCACCTTCGCCAAACGAGAACCAGCTGCGTTCCATTTCATCGCGAATACGCGCGATCTCGGCCTTGAGTGCATCCATGCCCAGCAGCGACAGCAGCTGGTTGGTTTGCTGGCTGAAAATGCTGCGCAGCGCCTGGAAGCGCACCAGGCCTTGTTCGAAATGGCGCTTGTCGGTCTGCACTTTGTCCATCATCTGCATGACCACGTCCTGGTTCTTGCCGCGCAAACGGCCCAGTTCGTCCAGTTGCTCCAGCAAGCTGGTGCGACGGGTAGACAACAAACTGCGTGTCGCCAGCACGATGTCATCGACTTCGGTGATGGTGCTGTCGCGTACGATGTCTTGCTTGGCCGGCAACAGCTCGCCTGACAGCGCCGCTTCCAGTGCCATTAGTTGCGAGCGATCCAGCAGCGCTTCGTCATGCTGGACTTTACCGACCAAGGCTTTCTGCGCGGAAACCGGGAACACGTGATTGGCGTTTACGCCCAGCAAAGTGGCGGTGCCGGTGACCTGGCGGGCGATTTCGGCATCAATCTGCGCCTGGGTTTTCAGTTCGTCCCATAGGCCATCAATCTTGTTCAGCACCACCAGACGGCCACGCGAACCAGCTTGGCTCTTGCCGATATGGTTGCGCCAGACATCAATGTCACTCTTGGTCACGCCGGTGTCGGCAGACAAGATAAACAGAATGGCATGCGCGTTGGGCAGCAGGTTCAGCGTCAGTTCCGGCTCGGTACCAATCGCGTTCAGACCTGGCGTATCCAGAATCACCAGACCTTGTTCCAGCAGCGGATGCGGGAAGTTGATCACCGCATGACGCCAGGCCGGAATTTCTACCGTGCCGTCAGCGCCAACTGCGATCACTTGATCGAGATCATCTTCATCAAACAAGCCAAAGCTCTTGGCGACTTCAGTCGACACGCGCTTGGTCTGGCCGACCTGGCCAAATGCCGCCAGCATGGAGTCGGCATTGTTGATATCCAGCTCGGTGGTGGCCCATTCGTCGCTGTAACGGCGGTATTCGCTGGTGGTGACGTTCTGCGCGCGGGTTTCGATCGGCAACAGCTGGATCGAAGGCGGACGCGAAGCATCGTAAAGAATTTCGGTCGGGCACATGGTAGTGCGGCCCGCTGATGAAGGCAGCACCCGTTTGCCGTAATGGGCAAAGAAGATGGCGTTGATCAGCTCCGATTTGCCGCGTGAGAACTCGGCAACAAACGCAATATTCAGTTTGTCGTCTTTGAGTTTTTCCAGCAGCGACTGAATACGGATCTGCGTCTGGGCGTCTTCCAGGTCTTGCTCGGACAACCAGCGCGACAATTGCGCTACGCGTTGCGACAACTGGCCACGCCATGCGCTGTAGGCCTGGAAATCTCCGGCCAGACGGTCTGTGCTATCTACATCGTTCACGGCTATCTCATCGCGGTGGAGGTAGTCGGTGCTCATCTCAATCCTCATGCCCGGTGCGGGCTGGCTGTGCGGCGGTTTTGCGCGCGCAATACTATCGTTTTTTGATAACGTGATTAATACACTAAAGCGTGGCGAATGATAATGGAATCAGTCATTTCTGGCAGTTCGGGCAGAAGAATGTTGCGCGCTGGCCCTGGCGGATTTCCATAATTGGCGAATTGCAGACCCGGCAAGGCTCGCCAGCGCGGCCATAGGCGTAGGTTTGCAATTGAAAATAACCGGTATTGCCACTGCTATCGACATAATCGCGCAGGGTAGTGCCACCCGCCGCGATGGCATCTGCCAGTGTGGCTTTGACGGCGTCAACCAGCGCGGTAATTTCGCGTTTCTTCAGTGTGGCTGCCGGTTTTTGCGGGTCGATACGTGCGCGGAACAAAGCTTCGGAAGCGTAGATATTGCCCACGCCAACGACGACATGTTGATCCATGATGACCAGCTTGATTGCGGCTTGCCGACGGGCGAGCTGCAGCTTGAGATAGTCGGCATTGAAAGTGTCGGATAAAGGTTCCGGCCCCAGACTGGCCAGCAATGGATGCGTCGCCGTTGCTTGCTCGTGCCACAGGATGCAGCCAAAGCGGCGAGGATCCCGATATCGCAAGATGCGACCGTCTTCCAGGGCCAGATCCACATGATCATGCTTTTCCACTGCGCGGGCCGCGGTCACAACACGCAGGGTGCCGCTCATGCCCAGGTGCACGATCAACGTGCCGTGCTCAAAGCCAATCAACAGATATTTGGCGCGCCGCTCCACCGAGCGCACACGTTGGCCCTGCAATGTTTGTTGCAGGTGATCCGGCACCGGCCAGCGCAGGCGCGGGTCGCGCACGGTGACGGTTTCAATGGCTTGGCCAGTCAGAATGTCGGCAATGCCGCGGCGGGTTGTTTCTACTTCCGGCAGTTCAGGCATGAAGGCGGACCAGTGAACAGAAAATTGATAGTTAGATGGTTATTCAACAGGCATATCACAATGGGCAGCGAAAATCCTCAGTGCGCGTCACCTTGCAACTTGGACTTCCCGCCAGAATTTACCTTAATATGAAGTAGTCAAAGCAATCTGTCGCCTGCGCGCTCATCTTTGCAGACGACGCCCATTCCATTACCCGCCGGACTGTGCCATGCCCCTGCCGTTTTCACGGAAGCTGATCCTTACCCCCATTTGTCTGAGCCTGTTAGTGCTGTCCGGCTGCGCATCAATGGGGCGGCCGCCGGCAGAAACCGCCGCCGTTGCAAGTGCCCCCGCTGCGGCGGCTGCACCCGATGCCAATGCCGATGGTCCTTTGCCCAATATGGAGCTCAGCGACGAGCTGGTGATGCGCTTCCTGGTGGGTGACATCGCCCTGCAACGTGGCCAGCCTGGCCTGGCAGCGCAAACCTGGAACGATCTGGCCAGGCGCACTCATGATCCACGCGTGGCCAAACGTGCGACCGAAGTCGCCATTGGCGCGGGTCAGCTCAATCTGGCCATGGATTCCGCACGCCAGTGGATCGATGCCTCGCCCAACGCCGTCGGCCCGCAACAAGTCATGCTGAGTTTGCTGCTACGTGCCAACCGCTTGGACGAAGCCAAGCCGCATCTGGAGGCGCTGCTCAAAGCCAAGCCGCAAGATGTGCCGTCGTTCTTTATGCAGATGCACATGCTGTGGGACAAAAACACAGACCGCAAAGCTGCCGCCAAGCTCACCGAAGAAGTCACCACGCCTTATCTGAATTTGCCGGAAGCGCATTTTGCTCGCGCCGTGGCGTACGCCAATATCGAGCGTGTGCCGGATGCGATCAAGGAAGTCGACGCGGCTCAGGCCATCCGCCCGGGCTGGGAGCCAGCGGTGCTCTACCGGGTGCAGTTGATGTCAGATCAGCCTGCGCAAGTACGTGTTGATTATTTGCGCAGTGCGCTGCAAAAGAATCCGGATTCGCTGCCCATCCGCAATGCGCTGGCGCGCGAACTGGTGCTGAACCGGCAAATGAAAGAAGCGCTGCAGATGTATAACAGCGTCTTGCAGGTTCAGCCCGATAACCTGGAAGCGCTGGTTGGTTCTGGCCTGGTTTCGCTAGAGCAACATGACCTGCAGACTGCAGAAATCCGGCTGAATGCGGCAGTGAAGAAAAGCCCGCGTACAACCAATAACCTGCGTATCTATCTGGGCCAGATTGCCGAAGAACGTAATAGTTACGACGATGCCATTGCCTGGTATCAAAGCGTTGAAGGCGATATGCGCGATGCCGCCAACCAGCGCTTGATCCGTTTGTATGCGCGCACTGGCAAAACCGACGCCGCTTTGGCGCTGGTCCACGAAAACGTGGCGCTGACTACCGAGCAGCAAACCCAGCAGGCATTGCTTGAGTCGCAAATCTACCGCGAAGCCAAGAATTACGACAAAGCCTATGCCGTGCTGACGGCGGCCATTGCCAAGCAGCCCAAGAATGCTGATCTGCTGTACGAGCGCTCGCTGATTGCCGATCTGCAGCACAATGTACCGGGCGCCGAGGCCGACTTGCATAAATATCTGGAGCTGCAACCAGGTAGCGCACAAGGTCTGAACGCGTTGGGCTATACGCTGGCCAACCGCACGGATCGCTACGACGAAGCCAATGGTTATCTGGAAAAAGCCGTCGCGCTGGACCCGGAAAACCCGGTGATCCTCGATAGCCTGGGTTGGCTGCGCTACAAGCAGAATCGTTTGGCCGAGGCTCGCGATTTGCTGACCAAAGCCTACAAGGCCATGCCTGATCCGGAAGTGGGCGCGCATCTGGCGGCAACGCTCTTCAAACTGGGCAACAAGAGCGACGCCCACAAGGTGCTGGCTGAAGCGCAAAAGCTGGACCCGGATAACGAATCGGTTATCGCCATCGGCCAGGAAATCGGCAAACCGTGATGCGGCGGTTTTCCACAGGGCTGTTGATTGGTGCCGTGCTGCTGCTGGCGGGCTGTGCCACGCCGCCGGCAGCGCCCAAAGCGGGTGAATTGGTCGCGACCGGCCGGGTGGCGGTAAAAGTGCCCAACGATTCGCAAATGGCCAATTTCACCTGGCGTGATGATGGCCAGCAAGCCGCGCTCGACCTGGGTACACCGCTGGGTCAGACTGTCGCCCGGCTGACCTTCACCGCTGATAGCGCAAAGCTGCAAGATTCCAGCGGCAAAGAAACGGTCGCTCAAAGTGCCGAGGACCTGCTGCAACAGCGCACCGGCTGGAATCTGCCGGTGCAGGGTATGCGCTGGTGGTTGCGTGGCAAGCCGGACCCTGCGGTGCCCGCGCAGGTCACGGTTATTCCCGACGGTGGCGTGCATATTGTGCAAAGTGGCTGGCAGATTGACGCCACTGACCTGCGTGATGCGGGTGTGCAAGGCAAGCTGCCTTATCGAGTTCATGCAAGCCGTGACGGGCTTGATCTGCGTATTGTGGTATCTGATTGGCAATGGCAACCGTAACTTCTGTGTCTTCCTCCAATTCTTCTCATTCGATGCTCTTGTCGGCTTTTCCGGTATCGGCAGAGGGCTGGCGAGCCTTTCCTGCGCCGGCCAAGCTCAATCTGTTTTTGCACGTCATTGGACGGCGCGCAGATGGCTACCATCTGCTGCAATCGGTATTCCAGCTGATTGATCTGGCCGACACCATTCATTTGCGATTACGCGATGACGCGCAGGTGATTCATCACAATCCGCTGTCCGGTGTTCCGGCCGAAACCGATCTGACGGTGCGCGCGGCCCGTTTGCTGCAACAGGAAACGGGCTATACCAAAGGCGTGGATATCCGCGTCGACAAGCGCATTCCCATGGGCGGTGGTCTGGGCGGCGGCAGTTCAGATGCGGCGACGGTGTTGTTGGCGCTGAACCGGTTGTGGGGCGTGAATCTGTCACGGGCGCAGTTGATGCGGCTTGGCTTGGCGCTGGGTGCCGACGTGCCATTTTTCATCTTCGGACGCAACGCGTTTGTTGAAGGTATCGGCGAAATCATGCAGGAAATCACCACGCCTGAAGCTTGGTATGTCGTGCTGCATCCGCCTGTGCACGTGTCGACACCAGCAATTTTTAAAGATGAACGCTTGACAAGAAACACTCCCTCCCTCAAACTGCGCGACCTCAACACCACTGCAAGCAGGAACGATCTGCAGGCGGTGGCAGTGAGTCAGCATCCGCAGATTGCTGAATTTCTGGATTGGCTAAGCCAGTTTGGGGATGCGCGGATGACTGGATCAGGAAGCTGCGTTTTCACGAAATGCGCTTCACAAAGCGCCGCGGATCGTGTAATATCCCGGCTTCCTGACGAGATGACCGGTTTTACAGCGAGGTCACTCAAGCGGCACGAGTTAAGCGAATTTGCTGATGAGTAGGTAGATCAGCAGTTTCGATAGGGGAGTCGCCAAGTTGGTTAAGGCATCGGATTTTGATTCCGACATGCGAAGGTTCGAATCCTTCTTCCCCTGCCAGTTCGAAGATAGAAAAGCGTGTACACCAGTTACACGCTTTTCGTTTTTTCAAGGCACAAAAATGGCTTACGACAGCCTCATGGTATTTACCGGCAACGCTAATCCCAAGCTTGCCGAAAGCGTCGTCAATCACCTGGATATTTCGTTGGGGCGAGCCACTGTTGGCCGCTTCTCCGATGGTGAAGTGACAGTCGAGTTGCTGGAGAACGTTCGCGGTCGCGACGTTTTCGTCCTGCAGTCAACTTGCGTGCCTACCAACGACAATATTATGGAAGTGATGCTGATGGTCGATGCGCTCAAACGCGCTTCAGCCGGTCGCATCACTGCGGCGATACCGTATTTTGGTTACGCCCGGCAGGATCGCCGCCCTCGCTCCGCACGTGTCCCGATTTCTGCCAAAGTCATCGCCAACATGTTGCAAGTAGCTGGCGTTGATCGTGTGCTGACGGTAGATGTCCACGCCGACCAGATTCAAGGCTTCTTTGATATCCCGGTCGACAACATCTACTCCACACCGGTGCTGTTGGCCGATATCCGTGCCAAGAATCACGACCAGTTGATGGTTGTCAGTCCGGACGTCGGCGGCGTGCTGCGCGCGCGTGCCATGGCCAAGCAACTGACCACCGACATGGCCATTATCGACAAGCGTCGTCCGAAGGCTGGTGTGGCCGAGGTGATGCACATCATTGGTGATGTCACCGGTCGTACCTGCGTGATCATCGATGACATGATCGATACCGCCAACACGCTGGTGAAAGCCGCGCAAGCGTTGAAAGCCCATGGCGCCGCTCGCGTCATCGCTTATGCCACGCATGCGGTGTTCTCTGGTGCAGCGGTTGAGCGCATTGTGCAGTCCGAACTGGATGAAGTGGTGGTAACAGATACCATCCCGTTGTCTGAAGCGGCCAGCCAGTGTGAACGGATTCGTGTGGTGTCGATTGCCGGGTTACTGGCAGAGACCATGCGCCGGATCAACAACGAAGAGTCCGTTTCTTCGCTGTTTGTAGATTGATCCGGTAGTACAGATTTTTACAGCGGTGAGCGGGCTGGTGCCTACTCGCCGCTTCGTCATTTGAGGGGCTTTCCCTCAAGTCCTTTGCCAGTCTGGTCGCGGGTGGCAAAGTGTTAACATGAAATGGAGCAACAACCATGTCTTACGAAATTCAAGCCCAGGCCCGCGTGGCGCAGGGTACCGGTGCGAGCCGCCGCCTGCGTAACACCGGCAAGCTGCCTGGGATTGTTTACGGTGGCAGCAAAACCCCGGTTGCGATCGAACTCGATCACAACAGCATGTGGTACACCCTGAAAGAAGAAGCTTTCCACACCGCGCTGATCAAGCTGGTTGTGGACGGCGCTACCGAACAGGTTCTGGTTCGCTCGGTGCAATACCACCCGTTCAAGCAACTGATTCTGCACGTTGACTTCCAGCGTGTTGACGAATCCACCAGCGTTGAAATGAAGGTGCCTCTGCACTTTGCAAACGCTGAAATCGCTCCTGGCGTTAAGCTGGACGGTGGTTCGATCGGTTACATCCTGAACGAAGTGCTGGTTCGCTGCTCGGCAACCAAGCTGCCGGAATTCATTGAAGTCGACCTGGGCAACATGGGCGCTGGCAATGGTTCCATCCACTTGTCCGATCTGAAGCTGCCAGAAGGCGTCGAACTGATGTCCCTGGTTCGCGGCGAAGATCTGGCAGTGGCCAACTACAATGCACCGAAGGGCAGCGATTAATTCGCAGCTGTTCTGTACGTTGTTAAAAACCGGCTGGGTTATTCCAGCCGGTTTTTTTATGCCCATACTGCCCGGTTGATCGAGCGTGCCTACCTAGACCTGACACCGTCCTGCTATTGTTTGAAAACAACATCAACAAACAATACCGAGGATGACGATGTATCAGAGCGAACAGGAAAACGATAGCCGGACCGATATCTACCAGCGATATCGCAGCAGCCCGCTGGAATGGCTGGCCTCCATGCCGGTGCTGTCACCGCGACAACGCCCACTAGTTCGTGGTGCGATGGCGCTGCTTGCGTTGGTGTTGTTTACGTATTGGCTTGGCCCGCGCTGGGGACATTCGCCGTTTTATTCCCGCAACGTGGATTTCGACAGCAACTTCAGCTTGTTGCAAGAAGTGGCATTGCCAGACGTAGCCATTGAAACCGCCCCATTGAGCACCGTCACACTGAATCTGCTCGGCAGCTGGCCTGGCTGGCGAGTGGCGCAATATGCTGATGGTCGTCATTACCTGGTGACCTTGTCCGATCATCTGGGGCAAATGCAGTGGGCGCAGCGGGTAGATCAAAAGCCGACCTGGACGGGTGACTGGCGCCTGGTGCAGCAAGACAGTGGCTGGGCGTGGTTTGGCGGCTGGCGCGTGGCGATTGCGTCACCGCAGATTGCCCAAAACAGCGCGTTGTTTCTAAGCCCGGGCGGCGATGCGCGTGTGGTGCGTCATCTGACGCTAACCCCACCCAAGTGATCTGGCCATTGCGGGTTGGCGCGCAGTGCATTGAACCCTTATCATGGCTGCTTGCCTCAAATACCTGAGCACGCGGCATCGGGCCAAAGCCTGACGTCGCGCCTGCCCGCATTACGGTCAAATCAAATACTCCATGTCTTCAATCAAATTAATCGTCGGTCTGGGTAACCCCGGGGCCGAATATGCTGCCACCCGTCACAACGCCGGATTCTGGTGGGTGGATGAACTGGCGCGCGAAGGCGGTGTCAGTTTGCGTCATGACAGCAAATTTCACGGTCTGGCTGGCAAAGCCAGGCTGCATGGCGAGGAAGTCTGGCTGCTGCAGCCGCAAACTTTCATGAATCGCAGTGGTCTGTCGGTAGTGGCGCTCGCGCAGTTCTACAAAATCCTGCCCGATGAAATCCTCGTGGTGCACGATGAACTGGATATTCCGCCCGGTCAGGCCAAGCTTAAGCAAGGTGGCGGCAATGGCGGCCACAATGGTTTGAAGGATATTCAGGCACATTTATCGACGCCCAATTTCTGGCGTTTGCGTCTGGGCATCGGTCATCCGGGTGATCGCAATGAGGTGGTCAGCTTTGTGCTCAAACCGCCGCGGCGTGAAGAGCAGGAATTGATCGACGACGCCATGGTCCGCGCCCAGAATCTGCTGCCCCGCATGCTCAAGGGCGAGATGAATATCGCCATGCAGCAACTACATACCGATGAAGGTAAACAAAGGCCACATAAGCCCGCACCATGACCTGTCTATCCATATTGATCGCCAACCCCAAAGGCGGCAGCGGCAAATCCACGCTGTCTACCAACCTGGCCGGCTATTTTGCCTGGCAAAGTGAACGGGTCGTATTGGGCGATCTGGACCGACAGCACACGGCGCGTTACTGGCTGGGCCAACGCCCGCCACAGTATCCGTTGATTGGCGATTGGGATGTGGAGGCGGATGAGTTGCTGCGCCCATCCAAAGGCGTCACGGTGGCTATTCTGGACAGTCCCGCCGGTTTGCATGGCAAAAAGCTTGAATCGGCACTCAAGCTGGTCGACCGGGTGCTGGTGCCAGTGGTGCCGTCAGCTTTCGATATGTGGGCGCTGGAAGGTTTCTTCGCCCAGTTGGCCGAAGAAAAAGCGGTACGCAAAAAACAGGTCGAGATCGGCATCGTCGGCATGCGTGTTGATCCGCGCACTCACGCCGCGCGCCAGCTGGAAACCTTCCTCGCTGGTTACGGCTTTCCGGTACTCACTTATCTGCGCAACACCCAACTGTATGTGCAGCTTCAACCCAAGGGGCTCACGTTGTTCGATCTGCCAGCAAAGCGGTTCGAGCGTGACCTTGAACAATGGCAGGCAATTCCCAAGTGGCTTCGCAACCCCGCATCCCCGTCAATCTGATCACCGGTTTTCTTGGCGTCGGTAAAACGACGGCTATTTCCCGTTTGCTGGCCGACAAGCCCGCCAACGAATTCTGGGCCGTGGTGGTCAACGAATTCGGCGAGGTGGGTATTGATGGCGCCACTTTGTCTTCTGCGGGCGAAGGTTTGCAGGTTGCCGAAGTGCCGGGTGGTTGTATCTGCTGCACCACCAGCCCGATGTTGCGGGTCAACCTCAACAAGCTGGTGCAAGGCAAGCGCCCGGATCGCATCCTGATCGAGCCGTCGGGGCTCGGCCACCCGGCGGGCATTATCGATTTGCTGCGTGACCCGTTCATGAGCGCCACGTTTGAAGTGCGCGCCGTGTTGACGCTGATGGATGCCCGGCATCCGGAAGATGCCCGCTACGCCCGCAATGAAACCTGGCGTGACCAGATCGAATTGGCCGATGTGCTGGTGATCAACAAAACGGACCTGGCTGACGCGCCGCAACTGGAACGCGCCCGGGCGATGGCCAATGCGGCCTTTCCGCCCAAAATTGCCGTGGTCGAAACGAGCCAGGGACTGATTGATCCGGACTTGCTGGATGCGCCGTTACTGGCCGAGCGCTGGCAAGAGCCGCAAGCGCACGCCAGTAGTCACAACCCGCTGGCGCCGCGGCGCAGGGCTGAAGCGCCTGTTGCGGCTGAAGTGCCGCAGGGTAATGAACCGGTGCGTAAAACCCAATCCAGCCTGGGTTCACATGCCTGTGGCTGGATTTTTACCCCGGAAACCCTGTTTGATAGCGGTGCGCTGGCAGATTTGTTTCAGGCGCTTAACCAGGCCGATGCACTCGCGTTGCAGGGCTTGTCACGCGCCAAAGGCGTGTTTCATACCGAGCGTGACTGGTATCGCTTTGACTGGGTCGACCAGTACCCGTCGGCCAACGTCTCGGCATACCGCCGTGACAGTCGCTTTGAGGTGATCGTTGAGGCCGCCGCAGCACCAGACTGGTCGCAACTGGAAGCGCGCCTGCTGGCCGCACGGATACGGCCAGGCAGTGCTGAGGGTGAGAGTGGCGCTGGCGTGCCGGTTTAACGCAAAACGGTACGAATCTGCGCCAGGTAGGTTTGCGCGGCGCTTTCCATGCCGCGCTGCTTCATGACGGTCATGTAACGGCTGACGCGTTCTTCGATCTCGGCCACGGACGTGATGTTTTCCATGTTCTGGATCATGTCATCGAGTTCGCCCGACAGATGATTCTGGTTGGTCATGTGCAGAATCGAGCGGATGCGCGCTACCTGGCCCGCACTGATGCGTACTGCGGTGGTGCCCAGCGAGACAGTCACGGCCCCGGCAACCGGCGCAGACGCGGTAACCGCGGCCACGGGCGCAGCAGCGGTGGCGGCGGACTTGGAGGGCAAAGAGCCGGCGCGCTCGATCAGGCCATCCCATTCCAGTTCCAGCAATTTATGGACGAGATCTTTTTCCGGCATGGTCATCGGCAGACCATGCGCCGGGGTCTTGCCGTCGATCATGATCAACAGTTGCCGCTGCTTGAGCGAGAGGCCACTGGCGCGGGTTTGAATCTCCGCTTGTCCTAATTCGGTCTTGCGATAAATCACGTCCAGCATTGCACTCCCCCTGGTTCTTTCCATGCGATGGAATCCGGCGCTTCTTGGGCGAGGCCGTAATTCATAAAAAGCTGATGCTTGGCAAACAGGGTTTTTACTGCAATCGGGCGGTAACGGAAAGGTGATATGGGGATTTGTGATTTGAATGAGACAGACGACCGCCAATCGGCGGAGAGCGGCATCACAGTAGCGGATGTTTGCTGCGCGCAATAAAAAAGGCGGATTCGAAATCCGCCTTTTTTATTGATACTGAAACGACATGCAAACGGCCTACAGTCCGCCGTACGAATGCAGGCCAGACAAGAACATGTTCACACCGAGGAAAGCGAAGGTCGTGACGACCAGACCAATCACCGACCACCAGGCCAGCACGTTGCCGCGCCAGCCCTTGACCAGACGCACGTGCAACCACGCTGCGTAGTTCAGCCAGACGATCAACGCCCAGGTCTCTTTAGGGTCCCAGCTCCAGTAGCCGCCCCAAGCATCAGCCGCCCACGCCGCACCGAGGATGGTGGCAATGGTAAAGAACAGGAAGCCGACCGACACCGCCTTGTACATCACTTCGCCCAGCGTTTCGTAGCTCGGCAAACGGCTGGCCAGTACGCCTTTGGATACCAGCAGTTGCGCCACACCCAGCATCGCCGACAGGGCAAAAGCGCCGTAGCCGATAAAATTGGCGGGCACGTGTATCTTCATCCACCATGATTGCAGCGCCGGAATCAGCGGCTGGATTTCATGCGCGCCGCGATCCAGCGAATACCACAGGATGAAGCCGACGGCGGCGGTGATGACCAGCAACACAAAGGCACCCATCGCACGCGCTTTGAAGCGAGCTTCGTAATACAGGTACATCAGCGTGGTAATCAAACAGAACAGGATGAACACTTCGTATAGATTGGAAACCGGAATGTGCCCGACATCCGAACCAATCAGATAGCTTTCGTACCAGCGCACCAGCATGGCGGTCAGCGCGGCCAGCGCCGCGGTCCAGGTCAGGCCCGAGGCAATGGACAATGCCGTGCCGGAACGCGACAGCATCCCTACCCAGTACAGCACGGTGGCGATCACATAGAGCACGCACATCCACATCACGGCCGACTGGCTGGCGAGGAAATACTTCAGCAGGAACGAATGCTGCGCCGTCGCCAGATCACCGTGGTAACTGGCAGTGCCGATCAGCGCCAGCACCGCGGCGGCGGGCAAGAAATAACGCATGGCGGGCCAGAACCAGCCGAACCAGACAATGCCAATGGTCGCGCCGAGCAAAATGCCGTGCTCGTAGTAATCCATGTACTGGCCATAGCGGGCGTAGGCAATGCCGCCCGCTGCGATCATCAGGATCGCAAACACGAAATCCAGCGGCGAGCGCCGGGAAAGGGGGAGCGTCATCATGTCGCGGACTCTTCATTTTTGGGTGCAGGAAGCAACGCGGTGCGGTGCTGTTCAAACGTTTTGCTCAGGTCGCCCGAGCGACGGTTGCCAGTCAGTGCGAGCAAGGTGCTGTCTTTTGCGGCACGCAACCACACGCGTTCTTCGCGCAGATAGAACATGCAGAATATGCCAATGACAAGCAGGATGGAACCGAAGAACACAATCTGTTTGCCGGGCGAGCGGGTAAGCTGGAAACCGCTGGATTTCACCTCGGTAAAGCCAGTCATCTGGATATACACGGGCGAGCCATATTCAAAGAAACCGCTGGTGGCCACCAGGCTGTCCATCAAGAACCGGTACTGATTCTGGTCAACTGCCAGAGGCGGCAGACTGGCGCGTTCCTGGGCGATA
This sequence comes from Silvimonas sp., assembly GCF_031291215.1. Taxonomy (NCBI): domain Bacteria; kingdom Pseudomonadati; phylum Pseudomonadota; class Betaproteobacteria; order Neisseriales; family Chitinibacteraceae; genus Silvimonas; species Silvimonas sp. Next base: position 327,182 of record NZ_JARLJK010000066.1, on the reverse strand, counting down.
TCCATGGCATCGACCGTCGCACCTTGCAGAATCTTCAGATAGGTTTGTGCCACTGGCTGACGCTTGTCTTCCGGTACTTTCTGGCGAATGAACTGGTCAATGCGCGCGAAGCCACCCTGGGCAAACTGGTTCAGGATGGTTTGCGTTACCGCCTGGAATTCATCGCGCTTGGTGGCCGAGAAACCGCCATTCTGAAAAGCCTTGTCGGTGGTGCGCTTGGCGATCTCGGGCCACGCTTGCGGGTCCATCATTACATTGCGCAAGCGCATGTAGGTGTCGACCTTGGCATCGTTATCCAGCGGAATGCGCACGTACTGGAACGAGGCGCCAATTTCCTTGCGTACGCCGGTCAGCAGATACAGCGCGCCGTCATCCAGAAACGGCGCCATGTAATTCTGGAATTCCACAGCCTGGCCAGACGAATCGCGCAGCTTGAACTGGATGGTGGGGCCGAGATTGCGCACATTGTGGCTGGATTTCACCGATTGCGACGACGCCAGCGCTTGTTCCAGCTTGCTGACGGCCACTGCGGATGTATCCGCCCCGGCATCCTTGCCCATGTTCTCCACGTTGTTCACGCGCAGATCGCCGAACTCCAGCGTGTATTGCTTGTTGTCATCCAGCGTGATGTTCTGGGTGCTCTTGGAGCGGGCCTCAAATTTTTGCGACGCCGCCCGGTTCAGATGCCAGCCAGTCAGTTGCAGCGGCGAGCCACCATCGCCAAAGCTGGCCTGGTAAATGGCAATGCCGTCGTAAACCAGCGGTTTGTTGACCTCAACGGTGCCGCTTTTCACCACTTTGCCCGATTGCCGATCAAGTACATCGATATCCGACGCAAAGCGCTTGGGCATGCCGGTGCTGTAGTAATCAACCTGGAATTGCTTGAGGCGAATGGCAAACGGCAGGTCTTGAACAAAGTAACCTTCGCCCGAGTTCAGAAACACCACGTCGCCCACTGAGCCTTCCGGCAACGTGACATTGCCGCGGAAAGACAGGTTTCCCGCATCCAGCCGGCTTTGTGCGGGCACCTGGCTTTGCGGGATATCGCGCAGTTCGGCGGTTTTGTTGCCGACAATCTCGCGCAGTTTGAGCGGCAGATTGCCGTCGATCAAACCACCAATACAGATCACCACGATGGCGGCGTGCGCAAAGAAATAACCCAGGCGCTGGCCCACGCCTTTTTTGGCGGCCAGCATCCAGGTACCTTCGGTTTCCAGTATCCGCCAGCGATAACCAGCTTGTTTCAGATAACTCTGCGCGGCTTCGCGATCAACCGCGCCGGTGCTCTCGGCGTGGTGAGCCATCAAGCGCAAGGAATTGCGGGTGGCATGTTCACGATAGCTGCGAATGTCGCGCAGCATGCCTGGTGTATGGCGCCAGATGCACAGCGAGGTAGAAATGACCAGGAACGCCAGAATCAGCAAGAACCAGCCCGCATGGTAGACATCGAACAAACCCAGTGGCTTGAAGATGCCAAACCAGAACTCGCCGAACTCGATGCGGTAATCGATGTACTGCTCACCTTGCTTGAGCACGGTACCGATAATCGATGCGATCGCCAGTACCGTCAGCAGGCTGACGGCAAAACGCATGGATGAAAAGAGTTCGAACAGGGCGCGGCTGAACGAAACGTGGCGAGGATTGCGGGTGGCTGTCTGAGTCATAAAGCAAAAGAGGGGCGGTTGTCCGCCCCTCTAGAGTAGTGTGCCTGGGTTAAGATTGCATGGCACCGGGTAAATCAGTGCAGTGACTGGATGTATTCGGCCACGGATTTGATTTCCTGGTCGGACAGGCGTGCCGAAATATCGTTCATGGCCGGGCCATTGGTGCGATCCCCCGAGCGGAACAGGTTCAGCTCGGTAATGATATATGCCGAATGCTGACCAGCCATGCGCGGATATTGCACTGGCATGCCAGCGCCGCTTGGGCCGTGACAGGCCATACAGGCTGGCACATTCTTGGCTGCAATGCCGCCGCGATAGATTTTTTCGCCAGCTGCGATCAGTACTTTGTCCGATGCGCCACCGTCTTTCGGTTTTTGCGTGCTGAAGTAAGCAGCCACATTGTGCATGTCGTCATCCGACAATTGCGAGGCCATACCCAGCATGACCGGGTTCTTGCGCTTCTGCGTTTTGAATTCGGTCAGTTGCTTGTAGATGTATTCGGGATGCTGGCCAGCCAGTCTTGGATTGGCCGGGACGACACTGTTGCCATCCGCGCCGTGACAGGCGGCACATACCTTGTCGACGATTTCCTTGCCTTTTGCAGGATCGCCTTTGGCTGTTGTGGCGGCGAAAACGCCGGTGCTCATCATCGTCAGTGCAGCAAACAGGGCTGCGACGGGCGCAACGCGCATAACTAGCTCCCTTATGAATTTTGGTATGCCCGTCGGCGTTTAAGGCCGGGCGACGGATCAAATCCTGATATTCTATATCAAGACCAAATACCAGACTACACACCATGTCGCTGTTTCGCGGACTCCGCTTCCTGACCACTGTTAATGAACTTCGTATGTTGCCGGTTGATGGCATCGAAGTTGCCTTCGCCGGGCGCTCCAACGCCGGTAAATCCAGCGCGATCAATACGCTCGCCAATCACACCCGTCTTGCCTACGTATCCAAAACGCCGGGCCGGACACAGCATATCAACTATTTCGAGTTTGGGGATGGGCAACGCAGGCTGGTTGACTTGCCCGGCTACGGCTATGCCGCCGTGCCTGCCGCGGTGCGCAATCACTGGGAAGGGCTGCTTGGGCGTTATCTGAAAGAGCGCGAAAACCTGATCGGTCTGGTACTGATCATGGATTGCCGCCGCCCGCTCACCGAACTGGATCGACGCATGCTGGACTGGTTCTTGCCCTCGGGCAAACCGGTGCACTGTCTGTTGACCAAATCCGACAAGCTTTCCACCCAGGAAAAAACCAACGCCTTGCGTGGCGTGCTCAAGGAATTTGAAGGAAATCCGCAAGTTACCGCGCAGCTTTTCTCCAGCTCCAAGAAGCAAGGTGTCGAAAATGTCGAAAAAATCGTCGGTGCCTGGTTCGATGCTTTCACCATCCAAGTGACGGACGGTGAATAGCATTCCTTGAACTTTGCGCGAAGCTTTCTATTCTGATAGCTGGGTGCGCCCCTGCACCTCCCGCTTTTCCTCCCTGAGCGGGTGCCTTGGCTAAATGCCAAGGCGTATTACACCCCGGTCATTCTCCCCTTGGGCCGGGGTTTCTTTTTTTCTATGCCAACGTCATTAAGTTTGTGTGAAACGCGCCAGACGGCCTTGCATAAACGGGTGGCGACCTGGCGTCTTGGACCTGCAGATTGATTCATCCGGCTACTGATTCTGCATAATGGATCAGTCGGGTCGCTTGCCGGAGGGTGCTGTGTCCACTTTGCGTGCCATTCAGGCAGATATCACCACACTTGCTCTGGATTGCATCGTCAATGCCGCGAATGAATCACTACTTGGCGGTGGCGGCGTAGACGGCGCAATTCACAGTGCGGCTGGCCCGCAATTGCTGGCGCAGTGTCGTACGCTCCGTGGTTGCGCTACGGGAGAGGCGAAAATCACTGGTGGTTTTAGGCTGCCTGCACGCTATGTGATCCACACCGTTGGCCCGGTCTGGCACGGAGGCAATGCGGGCGAAGCAGAATTGCTGGCCGCCTGTTATCGCAATAGTCTGGCGCTGGCCGCGACGCACCATATACAGAGCATCGCCTTTCCCGCCATCAGCACCGGGGTTTATGGCTATCCGCTGGCCGCAGCCACTGATATCGCCGTGCGCAGTGTGCGCCAAGTGATGGGCCAGCCAGATATGCCACAAGAGATCGTGTTCTGCTGTTTTTCAGAGCGGGACTTGGCGGTTTACCAGGCGGCCTTGCTGCGCCAGGACTGAGTTGCCGGCGTTATCCTGCAGCGGCCTCAATCAGTGTCGGGAACGCCATAAGCGGTCAAAATGTAGTCGTATTGATCCGGTGCCAGCTGTTGCGCCACATAGGGCTGCAACAAGGCCACGCGCGCAGCGTCCAGCATGTACGACAACTTCATGTCCGGATCGGGTTTGTCTTGCTCATGAGCGAACAAACCGTAGAGAAAAGTTGTGGAGATCGACGCAGCAACGGGCACGTGGCCAATAAAGGCGCCTTCCATCCCTTTGCCCCAAACCTCAATAGTGCGAACAATCTTCATGGATTTGCGCCAGCGCGCTGCAGGTGAACTGGCACAAGCCAGCCGCAAATTATAAACCGACCGCCTTGCCGCCCGCGATCAATTGCAGTTCGGGCCGATTGCGTCGGGTGCGGTTGGCTACCAGATCGGCATCGGCGGCCAATAACAAGTCTTCCGCAGTGTCGGCCTCGCTGCGCAACTGCGCCAGGCCCCATTCCAGTTCGAAATCCACCACGCGGCCATCCGGCATTTTCACCACGTGTGCCGGTTTGCGTGCCAGCAACCGTTTCGCCACCACGTGCCCGCCGGAAAGCTCGCTATCCATCAGTACCAGTGCGACTTCGTTATCCGAGAAACGCCCGACCAGATCGAAATCGCGCACATTGGAGCGGCAGAGTGTGGCCAGTTGCTTGAGCGCCAGATCGCGCGCCAGCGGGCCATAGTTTTGTTCCAGCAATTCCATACGCTCAATGGCAATCAGCAGAATGCAGATCGCTGCATGGGTGCGATGAGCGCGGTTGATGGTGGCGGTGGTTTCGGTCAGAAAGCGGTCACGGGCACTCAGGCCGGTTTGCACATCCAGCCCCGCGCGGCTGGCCTGCTTGCTGATGAAACTGCGGTGCTCTATACGCACCAGATTCCAGCCGATCACGGCAGCAATGGCAATGGCCCAGCCGGCGGCGGCCAGAAACCAGACAAAAGAGACAGGAACACTTGGCATGGGTACAAACTCACTTTATCCAGACGGAATATCTGGATGGCATATCAAGTTAACAGTGTAGCGTGCCCGGAGCGATCCGCCAGTGCCGTTGGCCTGCTAGAATGCCGCCCATGCCGAATATTCTGATCGTTCGCCTTTCTTCTATGGGTGATGTCATCAACGCCATGCCTGCCGTGACTGACATGGCGCGGGCTCTGCCTGGCTTGCAACTGGACTGGGTAGTGGAAGAAAGTTTCCAGAGCCTGCCGCGTTTGCATCCAGCGGTAGCGCAGGTGATTCCGGTCGCGCTGCGGCGCTGGCGCAAAGCGCCATTCAGCGCGCAAACCTGGCGTGAGTTCAGTGCCGCCCGAGCGGCTTTGCAGGCCAAACCGTACGATTTGATTCTGGATGTCCAGGGCCTGCTCAAGAGCGTGTTCTTTGCCCGCATGGCCAATGGCCCGATCGCCGGCCCGGACCGCAGCAGCGCGCGTGAAGCGCTGGCCAGCTTTGCCTATCAATACAGCTATCCGGTGGTATGGCAGCAACATGCCATCCAGCGGGTACGCAAGCTCTCGGCGGCGGCGCTGGCTTATCCGCTGCCCGATAAAATCGATTACGGTTTGCCGCGCCCAAAAGTGGAGTTGCCGTGGCTTAAACCGCAGCCGTATGTGGTGCTACTCACCGCCACCAGCCGCCCCGAAAAAGAGTGGCCAGAACCGCACTGGATTGCTTTGGGCACGCGCTTTGCCGAGCGTGGTCTGGCCTGCGTGCTGCCTTGGGGCAGTGCGCCGGAGCGCGAGCGGGCAGAACGTCTTGCCGCTGTTATTCCCGGAGCGCAGGCCGCACCGAAGATGGCGCTTGATGCTGCTGCCGCCTTGTTGGCCGATGCGCGAGTGGTGGTGGGAGTCGATACCGGGTTGGCTCATCTGGCTGCGGCCATGGCCACGCCGGTAGTCGCGGTGTTCCTGGCATCAGACCCCGAACAGAACGGCGTGCTGGCATCTACCTACGCGGTGAATGTTGGCCACGATGGTGCTTCGCCTGATGTCGAGGCCGTCTGGCAAGCAGCCACGTCGGGCATGCGCTCATGATCCGCGCGTTGTATTCGCTGCTGCTGTGGCTGGTCACACCCATTGTCATGCTCTATTTATGGCGCCGGTCATTCAAACAACCGGCCTATCGCCAACATTGGCGAGAGCGCTGGGGTTTGTTTGGCGCGTGCAGTGCGAATACGCAGCCCGTGATCTGGTTGCATGCGGTATCGGTAGGTGAGGTCCGTGCCGCAGCGCCTCTTATCAAAGATGTGATGCAGGCGTGGCCGGATCATCGCGTTTTGCTCACCTGCATGACGCCGACCGGTCGCGAAACCGCACACGAACTATTGGGCGAAAGCGTGCAGATCGCCTATCTGCCTTATGACTACGCTGGCGCCACGCGTCGCTTTATCCGCCATTTCAAGCCGGTTTTTGGCTTGCTGATGGAAACCGAAATCTGGCCCAACCTGGTTCATGTATGCCGTGCGCGTGGCGTGCCGTTATTTTTGGTCAATGCCCGCCTTTCTGAAAAATCCGCTACCGGTTACCAACGTTGGCGCTGGCTGGCGGCACCCGCTTTTGCCGAGCTAACCGGGACCTTTGCCCAAAGCGCCGCCGATGCTGAGCGCTTGCGCGCACTGGGTGCACGCAATGTGGCCGTGACCGGCAACGTGAAATTCGACTTTGAACCGGCGCCAGCCAAGGTAGAGCACGGTCAAGCCTGGCGCGCAGCGCTGGGTCCGCGTTCGGTATTGCTGTTTGCTTCTAGCCGCGAAGGCGAAGAAACGCTGCTGCTGGATGCGCTGGAGCTGGCGCAATTGCCAGCCAATACCCTGTTGGTGATCGTGCCGCGCCATCCGCAACGCTTTGATGAAGTGGCCGCCATGCTGGCCATGCGTGGCGTGGCGTGTCTGCGCCGCAGTGAGTGGAATGAACACGATATTGGTGACGCCCAAGTGTTGCTCGGCGATAGCATGGGCGAGCTGACGGCCTGGTACGCCTTGGCTGATGTCGCCATTATTGGCGGCTCGATTTTGCCATTTGGTAGCCAGAATCTGATTGAAGCGTGCGCCGTGGGCACGCCCGTGGTGATTGGGCCGTCCACTTTCAATTTTGCTGAAACAGCGCGTATTGCTGTCGATGCCGGGGCGGCTCGCCAAGGCAAAGACGCTGTGGAAGTGGCCCGGCTGGCCGTCCAACTGCTGCAAGATGATGCGGCTCGCAGCGCCACCAGCCAGGCAGGGCTGGCGTTTGCCGCAGCGCATCGCGGTGCCACCGGGCGTGTGCTCAAACAACTGGCCGAACAACTGGCGGTGCCGACAGCCACTGGCAAGCCGTAATCCGACCATTAATTGCGCAGGCGGTCGGGCATACCATCACGTTTTACGCGCCGCCAGGATGCTTGCCATGCTTAACCGGTTCTCTGACCGTCACGCCGGATTCGATGATCCAGTTTCTCTGCTGCTGGCCTGCCATGAACGGGTACGCCATTATCTGGGCTTGCTGCAAAAGCTGTCCGCCCTTTTACCGGTAAATGGTTCGGATGCCCAGGCGCAAGACGCTGCCAAAGCCATCCTGCGTTACTTTGATGTTGCCGCGCCGCTGCATCACCAAGACGAAGACGACGATCTGTTCCCCCTGTTGCAGCAGCGCGGCGATCCGCAACTGCAAACAACCATCCTGACCTTGCAGAATGAGCATCCGCATTTGCACGCACAGTGGGCGGCGACGCGGAGCCTGCTGCTTGCCATTGCGGCTGGCGAGGCTGTGTTGCTTGATCAGGCCAGGGTGGATGCGTTTGCGCAGCAATATGTGACTCATGCCGGGCGCGAAGAAAATGAAGTCTATCCACAAGCCGCACACTTGCTGAGTGAAGCAGAGCGCGAAGCAATGGGTCGCAATATGGCTGCCCGGCGCTCAGTGGCACCCGTGGTGATTCGCTGATCTTTGTGATCTTGGGGTTGCGGTCACCCGAGCGGGCAATGGCCGGTTAGCCTTGGCCAGTCGGGCTGAACTGCCATGGGTGCAATGTCAGAAATTCCGCCGCCAGGCCGCTGGCGCCATCCCAGAAAATTTGCGCACCCAGACACAGCAAAATAAACGCCGACAGCCGCAGAAACACGACGGTGCCGGTTGAGCCAATCAGCTTGAGCAAGCGATCACCATAGCGGTAGCAGACATAGATGATGGCGGAAAGGACCGCTACACCGATGGCGCTGGCCAGTTGTATATCCCACTGATGGCGGTCCTGGCCGCGTATCCCCACCCCAAGAGTAATCGCGACGGTGATGGAGCCGGGGCCGACCGTAAACGGAAATGTCAGCGGATAAAACGCACGCTTCTGCAGCTCAGCGGAGCGGCGGGCATGATCACTGGCATTGCCAATGGGCTCACTTGCGCCGCCCGAGTCTTCCGGACTATTGAGCAGCTTCCAGCCCGCAGAAGCGACCAGCAAACCACCACATACCCGCACAATGGGGATTGAGACCCCGAAAAAATCCAGCACATACGAGCCGATAAACATGCTGAACAACAACAAGCAAAAACAGAAGAACGCAATCCGTCGCGCCAGAATCGCCCGCTCTTCTGAGGTATAGCGCTCGGTCAGTGACAAAAAGATCGGCATTGCCCCAAGCGGATTCAAAATGGGAATCAAGCCCACAATCACCAGGATGATCTTGCCAAGGAACATTGCGAAGAATTGCTGCATGGACTAACCCAACGTCATGAAGTGTGGATGACAATGCCCGGATTGTAGTTGTGTGGCGTCCGCTTTGTAGCGGACAAACTGCGGAACGCCCCAAAAAACCGGAGTATCCGGGGCGAATGCCAAAAAATACCCGCTGGCTGGCTGTTTTCGAATGACGACGAACGGCATGGATTGAGCATTTCCGCTGCATATTTTGCGTCGGGCAGATACAATTTAGCGCTGAAGCCACCTGAATGCAGGTGGCTCGATTTTTATGGAACCCCGGGAGCAATAGATGGCCATCACCGTCAACGGCGTCGAAATTACCGACGCCATGATTGAAGCGGAACTGCCGCACCACGAGGACGCACCGCGTCCGGTCGATGGCGCAGTGCAAGAACTGATTTTGCGCGAATTGCTGCTGCAGGCAGCCAAAGCCAAGGGTCTGGATGTCGCTGTGCCGGAAGAAGCCATCGGCACGCTGCTGCAAGGCGAAGTCAAATCTGAAGACGCCACCGACGCAGAATGCGAAGCCTTCTACGCCGAAAACCCGCAAGCGTTTGTGCGCGGCGAACAAGCCGAAGCCAGCCATATCCTGTTCACGCCAGAGAACGGCGTTGAGCCGTCGCTGTTGCGTGCCAAAGCCGAACGCATTCTGGCTGAAGTCAAAGCCCAGCCGTTTGCATTTGAAGCGCTGGCCAAAGAGCACTCGGCTTGCCCGTCGGGCAAACAAGGTGGTGCCTTGGGTCAATTTGGTCGTGGCCAGATGGTGCCGGAATTTGACGCTGCCGTATTCGGCCTGGGCGAAAACCAGCTGTACGACGGTCTGGTAGAAACCCAGTTCGGTCTGCACATCATTCGCACCGGCAAGAAAACCACTGGCGAGACAGTCTCCTACGACGAAGTGAAAGATCGTCTGGGCGAGTTCCTCACCGAAAGCAAATCCCGCCGCGCCATGCATGAATACCTGCAAACGCTGGTACAAGCTGCTGACATTCAAGGTTACGAACTCAAGCCGATGTCGGCCTGATTTTTCGCCTGACGGCAGCCAGACGCCGCACCCTGAGCAAGGGGCGGCGTTTTTTATTGCCGACTGGTGAGAAGTCATTCGTTCGAGCTATCAATCCCCGGTGGCTTTATCGGCCGACGCGGGTCAGTTCTAACAACAGCGCGACCCACAAATCTGGCTGCGCTGGCAATACCTCCAATGGCTGCCTTCTGCCCACTCGCGCTGACGCGTATCATCAACGGTATTCAAACGACATGACTGAGCTGCATGCAAACCGTCGATCAAGCGCTCTCGCAATTGCTGGCCACAGCCCGCCCTCTGACTGAGACCGAAACAGTCGCGCTCGCCGCCGCGCATGGCCGCGTACTGGCCGCAGAAGTGGTCTCACCCATTGCGGTGCCGGGGTTTGATAACAGCGCCATGGATGGTTACGCGCTGCACGTACCGGATTTTGCCGTGCCACCTGCCGTGTTCCAGCTCACCCAGCGTATCGCCGCTGGTGAAACCGGCAGCGCCCTGGGTGCGGGTGAGGCGGCGCGGATTTTTACCGGCGCACCCATTCCGGCCGGGACCAATGCGGTCGCCATGCAGGAAGATTGCACCGTGGTGGATGGCAAGGTGCAACTCAGCCAGCCGCCACAACAGAACCAAAACATTCGCCGCGCCGGTGATGACGTTCGCCAGAGCGGCATCGTGCTGGCCCGGGGCGCCTGTCTTGGCGCTGCCCAACTGGGTTTGCTGGCCTCTATCGGCGTGGCGCAAGTAACGGTTGTTCGCCCTTTACGGGTGGCACTGCTGAGCACCGGCAGTGAACTGGTCGAGCCAGGGCAGCCCTTAGGCGCGGGACAAATCTATAACAGCAATCGTTACCTGCTTGCAGCCATGTTGCGTGAAGCAGGGTGTGAGGTTACCGACTTTGGGATCGTCGCCGACACACTGATTGCAACGCAAAACACACTGCAACAGGCCGCAGCTGGGCACGATATCGTAATGACCAGTGGTGGGGTTTCGGTGGGAGAGGAAGATCACGTCAAGGCCGCCGTCGAAAGCCTGGGTCAACTTGACTTGTGGAAAATCGCCATCAAGCCGGGTAAACCGTTCGCGCAAGGACGCATTCGCGGTGCTGACGGTAGCGAGGCCGATTTTATCGGCTTGCCAGGCAATCCGGTCTCCAGCTTTGTCACTTTCTTCGTCCTGGTACGGCCTTTCCTGGCCAAGCGACAAGGGCGGATTGGTGCAAGTGAACCCGCTCAACTACAAGTGCCTGCCGGGTTTAGTCGGCCTGCTGGCGCGCGTCGTGAATACCTGCGAGTACGCATTGAAGCCGGAAAACTGGTGCCTTTCGGCAATCAAGGCTCGGGCGTGCTGACATCAGTTGCCGCATCAGATGGCCTGGCCGTAGTGCCAGAAAACATCCCCGTTGCGGCAGGGGACCTCCTGACCTTTTTGCACTACGACTTGCGCTTGTAAACATCATCGGAAGACATCGCCATGAAACACCTGGAACTACGCTACTTCGCCCGCCTGCGTGATGCGCTGGGCACGGAGGCAGAAACCGTAAGCGTGCCGCTGGATGTCGCCAGCGTGCGCGATCTGGTTGCCTGGTTACGCCTGCGTGGCGGTGCGTGGGATGAACAATTCAGCGGTGCCAGGCCGTTTCGTGCGGCGATTAACCAGGACATGGTGCAGCTGGATGAGCTGATCCCCGATCACGCCGAGGTCGCGTTGTTTCCACCGGTTACCGGAGGCTAAACGTGAACACCACGCCGCAGGTGTACATCCAGGTGGGCGAGGCCGATTTTGATCTGGCCAGCGAATATCAGGCCGCCCAAGCCATTCCGGGTTCCGGCGCCATTGTGGCTTTTGCCGGGCTGGTGCGGGACTGGCACGGCGGCCGCGCTTTACGGCTGGAGCATTATCCCGGCATGACGCAAAAGGCGCTGGCGCACATTGTCGACCAAGCCGCCACCCGCTGGCCGCTTAACGCCGTGCGCGTTATCCACCGCGTCGGCACCTTGCAGCCAGGTGAGCAGATTGTGTTGGTTATCACCGCCAGCGCGCATCGGGTTGCAGCGTACGAAGCAAATGCCTTTATCATGGATTACCTCAAAACCGAGGCCCCGTTCTGGAAGCAAGAGATTGGGGACGCCGGAGCCAATTGGGTAGAAGCACGGGCCAGCGATGACGCGGCGCGGCAACGATGGGAGCAAAACAGTGACGATTGATGCAGTGATTCTGGCCGGAGGCGAAGGCCGTCGCATGGGTGGGCAAGACAAAGGGCTTGCTATGCTCAACGGCCAGCCGCTGGTGGCATGGGCGGCTCACGCCTTGTCGCAGCAGACCCATCCCATCGGCCAGGTGCTGGTCAGTGCCAATCGCAACCTGGCGGATTACTCACGCTTTGGCTTTCCAGTACTGCATGACGTTTACACCGGCTTCTGCGGCCCGCTGGCAGGCATTCATGCCGCGATGCTCGCCTCGCCCGCGCCATGCCTGTTGGTGGTGCCATGTGATGTGCCGCAACTGCCGCATGATCTGTTGCAACAACTGGCCAGCGCGCTGAATGCGCATCCGCAAGCACAAGCCGCAGCCGTCAAAACCGCCGAGCGGACCCATCCGGCGCTGTGCCTGGTCAAGCGCAGCACCTTGCCCGGGCTGGTAGAGCGTTTGTCGCAGAATCAATTGAAACTGGGCGACTGGCTGGAAACACTCTCTCCGGTGTGGGTCGAGTTTCCCGATTCTGCCTTCCCCAACCTCAATTCGCTGGATGCGCTCAACGTCGCCGCCACCCAGTTGGCTTACGAACCCCCGCCAGTTGCCAACGGTGGTCTGACACACTTTGATGCCAGCGGCCAGGCGCACATGGTCGGCGTCGGCGCCAAACCCGAAACCACGCGTCTTGCCCGCGCCACCGGCGAAATCACCATGCAACCCGCCACGCTGGCGCTGATTGCAGGCGGTAACCACAAAAAGGGTGACGTGCTGGGCATCGCCCGCATCGCCGGCATTATGGCCGCCAAAAAAACACCGGAACTGATTCCGCTTTGTCATGCCATCGCGCTGACTAAAGTCACGGTCGACTTCCAGATCGACACCCCTCGCAATACCGTGATCTGTGAAACCACCGCCGAAACCGTCGGACGCACCGGCGTAGAAATCGAAGCCCTCACCGCCGCGCAAATTGCGCTGCTAACTATCTACGATATGTGCAAAGCGGTGGACCGGGGGATGGTCATTAACGGCGTGCGGCTGCTGGAGAAACAAGGCGGGAAATCGGGGCATTGGGTGGGGGAATGACTGGCGGCGTTTAGGCGTCCCTGGCTGGCACCATTGACGCCATAAATATGCACGAATTGCCGCAAATCTGCCCAACACCCTCAGACTTAAACCCGGCATTCCCGTTTGAGAAACGGGTTGGCTTGCTCGAATAGATTCTTTAGCGCCAGATTGAATGAATTGTTAATGGCCGACTCGCTGTTGGTCCAGTTCACGCTCACATCGACGCCTCGTAAAGTGGTGCTCGCCAAGAGGCCATCCTGTGCATCGACTACATCCAGTTTCATGACAATATTGCTGACGTGCGAAACCGACTGCGCATCAATATAGAATTTTTTCAAATGCAATTTTATGCTGGATTGCGCCCCGGCAGTATTTGAAACCTGATAGTAGGTTTTGGGCAATTTCAGAAAGCCATTGTGTATAAGCTGCGGGACGTTCTCTGCCACGATTTCTGTCCCATATGGCATCCCCAACGTTTCATCAGCTTTTCGTTCGTCTGCGATTCCGGCAAAGGTGATAGGGCAAACTCGCTGAACGGTTGTTTCTCGCGCGGAAGTAATATCGTTTGCCTGGTAATCAGAATTGAGGGTGGCTTTAGGCGGTGCAGCACAGCCAGCAAGGCTCGCGATCAAACATGGAATAAGCAGTTTTTTCATAGTATGAACCGGGCAGGTAGCATCAACATCCAGGCGCACCAAGGGCGCCTGCATGGTTTCGCCCAGCAATATTATTTAACGACGACCACCACCAGCGAGCCCAGCTTGTCGCGGGTGGCAGACATTTTCTGACCATCGATATCCGTCAAAAATGCGTCCGGCTGTTGGGAAATCGCACCCGCTACTACTGGCGTATTGGCAGCGATAAAATCGCGTGCCAGCAAACTGGCAACGACATCTACGCCATGATCAAGCGCCTTGCGTGCCAATTCGCCCCCGTTGGCTGACCACAGGGCAATGGCCGCCGATCGATCTTTGATATCGCCGGGCAATGTTTCATGAAAGACAACGCGATCACGATAAATGGAATTAACCATCAGCGTTTTCATGGCGCTGGGGTCATTTACTTTACTGGTTCCCTGGTACAAGCTCAATTGCAAGGCTTTCAGTTCATCGGTGTTGGGGAATGCATTGGCATGACCAATAACGGTTATGGTCTTCATGTCTGGCGACAATTCGTAGGCAAAAGCGATGGTGGTGAACACATCCTTTTTGGATTCGGCAATGGCTTTTTCTACATTTTGATTGGTGACCTTGGTCAGCAACATGACGTTCTTTTCGGCAATCCACGAGATGTTGCCGGTTTCACGTTTTACTGCTTCCATGGCTTGATCATTAAAACTGTAATCAAGTAATGCATTGCGCAAAGGCACAATCAAATGCTGCGCGTCATCTTCACGGCTGTTATTGACTGCTGTATCGATCAAGGCAAACAACAACCCACCACCGGCTGCAGCGGTCAGATTTGAATTGTTAATAGAGGCATTCAATTCTTTTTGCGAAATAAGTACTTCAATGTCTGAGTTTTTTACTTTCTGCACGGCGGCAGCAGGCATCGGTTTAAATGCCGGTTGCACGGCGCAACCGGACAACAACGCCACCGCTGTTGCGAAAGGAACGAGGAAAAACCGCATTTTTGGCTCCGGCACAATTGTTTATAATTGATTTCTAATCTAGTCAGATTTTAGATGACAAAACCCTTACATGCTGCGGATTTGCGCTGCCGTGTTGTTTGAAAGGCACAGATGACAATTCATCTGCCAAAATCGCAGTCATGGGCCGGCAAACTCCGCCCGTGGCCGGATCAACTGGCCGCTTTCACGCTGTTCCAGTACATGGGCAATCCAGCCCACGCAACGGCCCATGGCAAACAGTTTTAGCGCGCTGCCAGCGGGCAGTTTGCCGTAACGCTCCAGAGCCACCAGTGCCAGATCAAGTGTGGGATATCCGCCTTCGCTGCTTTGCGCGGACTGGATCAAATGGCTCAGTCTGGAGTCATGCGGCATCTTGTTAAGCAAATCGCGGGCGCGGGGGTCGCCATCGGGATATAGCGGGTGTCCAAACAATTCGGCCATGCGGCTAGCCTGGTCGATTTTGACTTCATCATCATCCGTTGAGTCGGCGCTATCGAGCAACGTTGCCAGTACTCGTGAAACCTTCTCTGTCATACCGCCGTGACGTGGGCCGCTGAGTGCGGCTAGCCCGGCTTGCAGGCAGGCAGCCAGGCTGGCGCCCGTGGACGCGGTGACGCGCACGGCAAAGGTTGAGGCATTCAGTTCATGATCGGCGCACAACACGAGCGCGCGCCGGATCAGCTCCGCCAGATGAGTTCGCCCCCAGCCTTGCGCTAACGCTTGGTGTACCGGCAAGCCGGGCGCGCCGCCCAAGGCCAGGCAAACCGTTCGCATCAGGGCGATACCTTCCATGGCTTGAGCCGCGACCGGAGCATCGATCGGCAGCGCCTTGTTGGCGGCGTGCAGGGCCAGTGCAACAGTCGCTCGTTGCAGTGCGGGCAACCGGCCAGGCAGGCGGGGTAAAGGCGCGTCTTCGGGCACCCAGTCCAGCGAAGGTTGTTCCCACAGAATGGCTGCGGCTTCTTCCAGCGACGCAAATTGCGCCAGGGCAATCGCGTCATGACCGCGATATTGCAGCTGCTGGTTCTCAATGCGCGTGATGCGCGTACGCAGCACTGGCAAGCCCCAGTCCAGCGCGGTTCTTGCTGCCTCTTTGGGGCGGCGCTGACGTTGTTTGCGGGCCAGATAGGCACTGATGTCACTCTCTACATACCAGCGCTGGCGCGGGTCAGCAGCTGGCCCGGCGGTGCGGATCAAACCCCGGCTGACATAGGCGTAGAGCGTATTCAGGCTAATGCCAAGGCGGGCGGTAGCAGTGCGAGCGTCGATCAAGCCACGCGGTGGTGAGGTATCCATAAGCTAAATATATTGATTTATGTATTCAATATTTTTATTAAATCAATGTATGGATAAGCTGTCCACGTCTGCATGTATTTGAAGGAGATGAATAATGGCAGCGGGACTGGATGGGATCATCGCCGCGCAAACGCGCTTGAGTCACGTTGACGGTGAGGCGGGACGTTTGATTTTGCGCGGCCACGAACTGGAAACGTTGGCCGGGCAGTGGCGTTTTGAGCAAGTCACTGCATTGCTGTGGCGCGAGTTGGTGCCGCATGCCGCGGATTTATCCGCCGATCTGGGTCGTGGTCGGATGCGGGCGTGGCAGCATTTTTCTCCGCTGCTGCCCACGCTGAATGGCATGTCGGCCATTGAAGGCATGCGTTTCTTGCTGGCGTTACTGCCGGATGAGCCCGCTGATGCCAGTCTGTTGCTGGCGGCAGCGGGTGTTGCCATGGCGACAAGCATCCGCAGCGCGCAAAACCTGCCCGCACTGGCTCCCGATGCCGCGCTCAGCCACGCTGCTGATTTGCTGCGCATGTTGCGGGGCAAAGCGGGAGATGCGGCCGAAGTTAAGGCATTTGAAACCTATCTGGTCGCGGCGGCGGATCACGGTTTGAACGCGTCGACTTTTACCGCGCGGGTAGTTGCATCAACTGGCGCTGGTTTGGTCTCGGCCGTGGTGGCCGCAATGGGCGCATTAAAAGGGCCATTGCACGGCGGCGCACCAGGGCCAGTGCTGGATATGCTCGATGCCGTCGGCCAGGCGGACAAAGCTCCGGCGTGGATTGATGCGGCTATTGCACGGGGTGAGCGGCTGATGGGATTCGGGCATCGCATCTATCGGGTGCGCGATCCGCGAGCCGATGTGTTGAAAACAGCCGTGAACGCGCTGCGTGGTCGCAATAACCGCATCGCCTTGGCTGAAGCGGTGGAACAAGCGGGTCTGGCGGCCTTGGCCAGACACAAACCCGGGCGGCGGCTGGATGTGAATACCGAGTTTTACACCGCGTTGTTGCTGGAAGCGCTGGATATCCCGCGAGCCGGATTCACGCCCGTATTTGCCGCTGCCCGTACTGCGGGCTGGATCGCGCATGCTTGTGAACAGCAACTGGATGGACGCTTGTTACGACCCGCTTCGGAATATATCGGGCCCATGCCGCAGGCCGTGGCAGCGAGTGAATGGTCAGAAGCTGGATAGATTCGGCATAGCCCGGCAGGGCAGTAACCATCTGTCATTGTGGCTCCAACATCTGCGAACTCAGGTGTGGCATTGGCCGTGGCATGGTGGATTGTCCCGGTTTCCTGGGCCGAATCCACCCTACGTCTCGGCATGTAATCGCGGGTGATGTCGCAGACCAAGGGACGCTCTTGGGCAGGTTCCACTCACCCTACGCAGCCGGAAGAGTGGAGGAAGACGGTGTTCAGACCATGTCGCAAGAATACCCTGATGCCTCATCATTCCCGCGCAGGCGGGAATCCAGAGGCTTCGCTAACCATCGTCGCTGGACCCCTGCCTGTGCGGGGATGACGAATTGGGATGCGTAGCCCTGCCCGGGGTTGCTCAAGTCCTAAGTACTGAGACAAGTCCCTGAAAACAACAAAGCCCCTTGCGGGGCTTTGTTGTTGGTTCAGCTGCACAAATCAGATCAATCAGATCAGGCCGGAATAAAGCTGCGGATATGCGCCATCAGCTCGTCTTCCTGATACGGCTTGCCCATGAACACGTTCACACCCAACTCGGCCGCGTAGTTGCGGTGTTTGTCGGCAGTACGTGAGGTGATCATGATGACCGGAATGTGGCGGGTGTCATCGTTGGCGCGCACGTTACGGGTCAGCTCAAAGCCATCCATCCGTGGCATTTCGATATCCACCAGCATCACCGCCGGTTTGATGTCCTGCAACTGCTGAAGGGCGTCTACGCCATCTTTGGCGGTCAGCACCTGGAAGCCTTCGCGGGTCAGCAAGCGGCTGGCGATCTTGCGCACGGTCAGCGAATCGTCCACCACCATGACCACCGGTGTGGTTTGCAGTTGTTCCGGCGCAATCGAGATCGCACCGGCTTGCTGAGTCGCCACTTCACCGCGTGCCAGCAGGGCCAGCGGATTCAGGATCAGCACGATATCGCCGTTACCCAGCACCGTGGAACCGGCCACGCCTGGAATCCGCGCCAGTTGCGGGCCGATGGATTTCACCACCACTTCCTGGTTCTTCACCAGTTCGTCCACGTGTAACGCCATGCGGTTGGCACCGGAGCGCAGCAACAGCACGGTAGAGAAGCGCTTGGTTTCCGGCATGCTCGCGCCATCACCCAGCAAACGCGGGAAGTACGAGAACGGATAGCGACCACCGAGCCAGTCTTGCGAACGGGTTTCGTACAAGCGAGCCAAGGCTTCTTGCTTCAGTTCCTGTACCTGTTCGATCATCACCGACGGAATCGCGTATTGATGATCACCAGATTTGATCAGCAGCACTTGCGTTACGGCCAGGGTCAGCGGCAGGTGAATGGTAAAGCTGGTGCCTTCGCCGGTGACGCTATCGACGTCGATACGGCCACCGAGGTTACCGATTTCGTTCTTCACCACGTCCATGCCGATGCCGCGACCGGAAATCTGCGTCACGGTAGAAGCGGTGGAGAAACCTGGCTCAAAGATCACCTGCATCAGATCGCGGTCAGCCACGGTGACACCGGCTTCGATCAGCCCGCGTTCCAGCGCCTTGGCGCGAATCCGCTCAATATTCAGGCCTTTGCCGTCATCCTTGAGCATCACTACCAGTTCGTTGCCTTCCTGGCGCACTTCAACCTGGACTTCACCAAACTCGCTCTTGCCAGCGGCAGCGCGTTCTTCCGGTGTTTCCAGACCATGGTCAATGGCGTTACGCAGCATGTGCTCGAATGGCGAAACCATTTTTTCCAGCACGCCACGGTCAATTTCCACGCGACCACCGCGCAATTCCAGGTTGACCTTCTTGCCCACCTCTTTACCGGTCTGGCGGGTCAGGCGATACAAACGGTCAGAGATGCTGGAGAACGGCACCATGCGCACGCGCATCAGGCTTTGTTGCAGTTCTTTGGTCATCCGGGCCTGCGCGGTCAGCGCGGCGGCGGATTCATCCACGTTTTTCAGCAAGTTATGCTGAATGGTTGCCACGTCGTTCACGCTTTCGGCGATGAAACGGGTGACTTCCTGCAGACGGGTAAAGCGGTCGAATTCCAGCGGGTCGAACGACTGGTTCGATTCCTGGAATTCACGCGTGCGCGCCTGCATTTGCGATTCGGCCTGGATTTCCAGTTCACGCATTTGCGTGCGCAGACGCGTCACGTTTTCGGTCAGATCCAGCAAGGAGCTCTTGAGCGCCAGCATTTCCGATTCGATGCGCGAACGGGCAATCGACACTTCACCGGCCTGGTTAACCAGATTGTCGACCAGTTCAGAGCGCACGCGAATGGTGGTCTTGCCTTCGGCATCCGGCGCGGCAGCCAGCAATGGTTGCTGCGCAGTGCGGTTTTGCGTAGCGGCAACCGCCTGCGCGCTTTGCCCAACCACATCAGACGGCTTGGGCGTACGGCCAGCCAGTTCGTCGAACAACAGGTTGATCAGGTCATAGTCGGCTTCGAGCTCATCGACCAGCGGGCCAGATACCGCCGCGCCGCTCGCCAGCAGGCGTGATTCCATGCGGTGAGTCGCCTCACCCATGCGCATCGCGCCCGACATCCGTGCGCTACCTTTGAGGGTATGCAGAATGCGTTTGAGCTTGTCGGCGTCTTCAGCCTCGCCTTCGCGCAGGCCGCGCAGAGCGCCGCCGATTTGCGGCAGCAGCTCATCGCCTTCTTCCACAAACACCGGCAGCAACTGATCGTCAATTTCATCGGTCAGTGTTTGATCCAGCTCGGCTTTGCGTTCGGTCAGCGAGTGACCCATGCCCAGCAGCACTTCGGGCAGCGAGTCATGCGCAATGGCCAGCGGGGTCAGCAGTTGTTCCAGTTCGGGCGAAGTGTGATCTTCGACGACCAGATCGCTTGCTGCAGGCTCTGCCAGCAATTCGCTGATCGCAGGTGTCACCTCATCAACCGTTACCGGTTCGATTTCGGCGGCAGGTTCTTCGACGACTTCTGGCTCGGCATCGGCGACCACGGCTTCCAGCGGCGCTTCTTCAGCAACCGCTTCTTCTTCCGCAGCCACCTCGGCAATTGCCGGCTCGACGTGTTCAGCAGTAACGGTGTCGGTAGCGTTCGTCGCGACCAGCTCAACGACGGTTGTGCCGTGAGTCGCCGGTGCGTCAGCTTCTGCCAACGTCTCTTCATGCAAAGCAACGTGATCAAGCTCGGCGGCGTGCTCTTCCAGTGCTTGCGGGAACGAAGTCAGCAACAGCTCGTCGGCAAACTCCGGTGTTTCAGTGGCATCGACAATTTCGTGTTCAGCCGCTTCAGCCGCTGAGTGATCTGCAAGCTCGGTGAACTCCGTGGCTTCAGGAACCACCAGCGCGTCTGCCGTAGCCACAGGCTCAACCGATTCAGGCGCGCTGAGTTCGTCCAGTTCGCCCAGATCATCCAGGTTCAGTTCGTCCAGCGACAGCTCGCCGATATCCAGTTCCAGCGATTCATCAGTGGCGGGCGCCGCGAAGTGCAGGGCGTGATCCAGTTCCACCGGAGCGCCGTCAGCATCCAGCTCAGCGCCATCCAGCAGCGCCAGAGCGGCCAGTTCGTCATGGTCAGGTTCGGTTAGCTCGAACTCATCCAGATTGATCTCGCCGAGCGACAAGGCATCGGCGCTGGCTACGCTGTGGCTGGCCTCGGCCTGCGCTGGCTCGACTTCATCCAGCGTGAGTTCGTCCAGATTCAGCTCGGCACCATCTTGCGGCAAAGCGCCGAAAGAAATTTCTTCATCCAGCGAAATCGACAGCGGTTCGTCGCTGGCGGCCAACGCGGCGATTTCTGCGGTGCCGGTGCCTGGGTCACGCTGCGCAAAAATCTCCTGCAGCATGGTTTCCAGGCGGTTCACGGCAGCAATTTGCGGTTCGGTAGCGTCTGGGTTGGATTTTTGCAGCGATTGTTCCAGCGCATATGCCAGATCGCCCAGACCGCTAAAACCGGCAGTGGCTCCAATGCCACCCAAGGTATGTGCGGCCAGCAAGAACGCGGGCGGCTGTGCGTCGCCTTGTTCCAGCGCGGTGCGACCTTGCGTGAGTGTCTGCAGATGGCGCGCCGCTTCGTCGCAGAAAATACCGAACAAGGTGCGGGACACCGCGACATCGCCAATCTGGATATCGTCGGCTTCGACTTCGACAACCGGCTCACCCGCCATATCGACGGTCAGTGTGTCTTCTTCTACGGACTCAACGACGGGTTCAGCTGCAATCTGCGGCTCAGTGGCGACAGGTTCAATTACCGGTGCATGGACCACAGGCGCAACGGACGGCGCAGCCAGCGCAGTACCGTGATCCAGTTGTTGCTTGAGCGCTTCGGCGCGGGCCGTCAGTACGCTTGGGTCTACTTGCGCGCCGCCGGTTTCGGACAACTGCGCCACCCAGCCACGGAAGGCATCGTGGGCGTCGCCGACCAGAGCCAGAACTTCCGGTGTGGCTGGCGTTTCGGCTTGCAGCCATTTGTTCATGACCTGTTCAATGGCCCAGGCTACTTCGCCCAGGTTGAACAGACCGACCATGCGACCGCTACCTTTGAGGGTGTGGAAACCACGGCGAATCACCGTGAGCGATTCGCGATCGTGCGGCGCGTGACGGCTGATATCGAGCTGGCTGGAAATGGTGGCCAGCACTTCGGCCGCTTCTTCCAGATAGACTTCCAGCAACTCGGCATCGACCGCTTCTTCGGATGCGGGCAGTGGCCGGCTTTCTACCGGTTCGCTGATCTCGATGTGTTCCGGCTCGGCGCTCGCGGCTTCGCCCATGGGCGGCTCGGCTTCCAGCGCAGCAGCCAGTTCAGCATGCTCAACGGGTGCCGGCGCAATGCCAGTCAGGCGGGTCAGCATCGGGCGCAACAGCGTGGCGCCATCGTCGCGGCCTTGTTCCAGCCCATCCACATAGAAGCCAATGGTGGAGAACGCTTCGGCCAGTTCTTCCAGCTCGGCGGCTTGCGGATCTTCGGTGGCGGCGGCCAACGCGTGAACGCGTTCGTGGCAGGCCAGCAGTAGCGAGACTGCATCCTGGCAATCGAGCATCATCAGGGCGCCTTGCACCTGATTGATGGTGCCATCCAGACCGGTCAGCGCGGCACGCTGGCTTGGGTCGCGGAAGAAGGCGTCCAGAGTGTCTTCAATATTGCGCAGGTTGCTGCGCATTTCTTGCGCCAATTGCGCGACCAGCAGTTTTTCTTGCGCTTCGCGGCTGACGGCATCCAGTTGCGGCAGATCGATTTCTGCGGCCATGGCCGGGTTAGCCAGGCGCTGCAACATGGCATCGACTTGCGGCGGGAAGTCTGACGATTGCTGCGGGTAAATGGCCAGGGCGCTGTCGGCCAGCAACAGAGCAGTGGCCAGTTCCAGCGCTTCGGGCTCGCTGATGCCGCGACCGGCACAACGTTCAAACACGCCCGATACGCCTTGCCACAGGTTTTGCAGGCCAGGGATATCCAGCTCTTCGCAATGCGCGGCCAGACGATTGATGTCGTTGGCCAGTTGCGGCAGGCGATCTTGCTGACCAGCGGCTACGCGGCTCCACAGGTCTTTGGCGTTGCTCAGTTCTTCACGCAGGGCACGGGCCGTTTGCGCGCGGGCCTGGGCTTGCGGCGACAAGGTGCTGGCACCAGCATCGGCCAGCATGCCTTCCAGTTCGAAAGCCTGTTTCAGGCGCAGTGCCAGATGGCTCTGGCTGCGGTCATGCGCCAAGAGATACAGCAAGTCGCGGAACAAGCGCTCGGCAACGCGGCTGGAACCGTCGGCCAGTCGTCGCAGTTGCAGATTCAGGCGCATCAGCAGCAGGCGCGGGTCCAGATCCGGCGTGTTGTCGTTGCTTGGCAATGCGTCGACCACCGCAGCAGCACTCCACCAGAAGGCGCGCGGCAGCATATTGTTTTGGGCGCTGGCCAGTTCGGTCAGGCTTTTGGCCATGGCGGTGGCACCCGCTGCATCGCGGGCACGCAGCCAGCGCAGCAGGCCGGATTCATAGCGGGTACGTTGCTGTTTCACCCAGGCCGGAACATCGGCTTCGGCTACGGTATGGTGCGGAAAGTCAGCCGGTACCACCAGTTGGCCCAACTGCGGAAAGAACAGTTCGGCGCCACTGATGGTGTGGCCACGCATGGCCGCTACTTTGGACAGTTGTTCGCGCAATACCAGCGGTACGTTCGGCGCACCGGCAGAAATCCGTTCCAGATAACTGATCGTATCGGCGGTAACGGCGATGGCGGTTTCCAGCGCGTGGTTGCCGGTTTCTTCACGGGCCACGCTGGCAACCAGCAGTTCGGCTTCTTCGCAATAACGCGCCAAGCCTTGTAGTTCGACCATTTGCAAGGCGCCTACCGCCTGGTGCAGATGGGTTTGCGCATGCTTGAGCAGAGCGGCGTCCTGGACGCTGCCAAACTGCTTGAGCGCCTCGGCCGCACGGCTCAAGGTTTGTTCAAGCTCTCCCTTGACCCAGATCAGGGAGCCTTGATCGAATTCGGTATGCACGCTCATGAGGATGACCCGGTTCGTTCAAGGGGCCGACATTCTCGCGCTGACCGTCGCGCGCTGACTGAACCTGCCAAAGTACAGCGCAGGGCAGGGCGAAATGGTCATTGCGGTTTGTCAGCCCCTCAAAATTAATGCTGTGGAGCCAGGCACCGCGCAACCCGACGCTGCATGGCAGCACCAAGGGGTTACGCGGGTGCAATACGCCCGATGTTTAGTTGAGTTTGAAGCCGGACACCGAGCTCTTCAGCCCTTCTGCCAGTCCGTTCAATTGACCGACCACGACCGCAGACTGTTTCACACCGGCGGAGGTTTGTTCGGTCACCGACAAAATGTCGCGCATGGAGGCATTCACGCGGGCGGCCAGTGCGGCTTGCCCTTCGGTTTCCTGCGCAATCGACTGAATCTGCACCGCCAGATCGCGGGTAACGCGTTCGATCTCGGTCAGTGCGCGACCGGCCGCATCAGACAGCTTGGCCCCTTCGACCACGCCCTGTGTGGACACTTCCATCGCCGCTACCGCGTCATGGGTATCGGTCTGAATGGTCTTCACAATCGCGCCGATCTGCTTGGTCGCTTCGCCGGAACGTTCCGCCAGACGCTGAACTTCTTCCGCAACCACCGAGAAGCCGCGACCGGCATCACCCGCCGCCGCCGCCTGAATCGCCGCGTTCAACGCCAACACGTTGGTCTGTTCGGTAATGTCGGAAATCAGTTCAACGATTTCACCAATTTCCTGTGACGATTCACCCAGACGTTTAATCCGTTTCGCGGTTTCCTGAATCTGTTCGCGAATTTCGTTCATGCCCTTGATCTGGTTGTTTACCGCAGAGGCGCCCTGTTCAGCAGCAGCCAGTGAGGACTGCGCAACCTCAGCCGACTGGTTGGCGGTGGCAGAAACGTCCTGGATCGAGCGCACCATCTGTTCAACGGTCTGGTTGGTGCTGACAATTTCGCGCGACTGGCGATCCGCCGCCGCGATCAGTTCGGTCGACACGCCTTGCGCTTCGCCGGTGGCCTGACCCACCTGATCGGTTGCCCGGTTAATACCGGTAATCAGCGAGCGCAGCTCTTCAATGGTGTAGTTGATCGAGTCGGCAATCGCGCCGGTCAAGTCTTCAGTCACCGAAGCGCGCACGGTCAAGTCACCGTCGGCCAGGTCGGACATTTCGTTCAGCAAGCGCAAAATCGCTTCCTGGTTCTTTTTGTTTTCGCCTTCGATCTGCAAGCGGCGACGTACCGAATCCTGGTTGTACACGCGTTGCAGGAAGTACAGCGCAGCCAGCGCAGTGCCGATGAACAAGAATTCGAGCACCGTCACCAGCACGCTACCGGCGGTGTTTTCGTACACGCTGGCCAGTTCGATGGAGTTCTTCAGCAGCGGTTCGGAATCACGCACGATGGTCTGGTTGGCCAGACGCGTGTTCACCATTGGCTGCATGTTGTGCGAGAAGGACGTCACCACCGTCTGGAAGCGGGTGAAGTAAGTGCGGATTTCCTGCAGCTTGCTCACCATGGCCGAGGTGTTGGCCGGGCGAATCTGCAACTCGTCGCTGCCATCAATAAAGCCGGTGATGATGTCGCCGAAGGTCGAGGTATCTTTACCCAACAAGAACACGGTTTCCGGGTTGATCAACTCACTGGCCAGCAGGGCGTTGGCGTTCTTGGCCATACGCTGCGACAACATGGCCAGCTGGTTGGCGTAGTCCAGTTCGTGCACTGTGCCACCGCCTTCCGACAACATGGCGGCAAATTGCTGAGTCAGTTCCAGCAAGCGCGCATCGTTCTCGTTAATACCGGCAACGCTCTTGCCCACGGTAATCAGCGGCTGCTTTTGCTTGATGATGGTGTCAACGGTCGGGCGGCTGGGGTTGGGGCGGAAAGACAGGGTCCAGACCTGATCCACCGCATCCAGCGTGCCGGACGGGTTACGCACAAACACGCCAAACAGACTGTGACCGGACAGGCTCATCAAATCCTTGTCGAAACGACCATAGGCGTCTTCCAGAATCTTGAAGGCCTCCGGGTCACCCCGTACTGCCAGCGTGGATGCCCGCGCGATCCGCTGCGACAACATCTGCATTTCCGTAGCGGTTGAACGACGTTCCGCGTTCACACCAGAAGCCTGGAAAGCGAAGAAGGCAATCAGCGCGGCGCCGACACCGGCTACACCCACGGTACCGAGCAACCACGCCACTTGCTGGCGCGCCGGCAAGTGGCCAATCAGTGGAACCGGACGCAGAACGGAATCTTCGTTGCCTTCTGGCAAACGCAGTTTTTCCAGAATCCACGTGGTTTTTGCTGAGTCCAGCTTGGCGCCAGACCCGTCAACCGACTTGTTCTTGCGGCCAAACAAACCCTTCAGGCCATCCGCTTTCAATGCCATTTGGTGCTTCTCCCTGATACTGCCCCTGTCCGCCTACGCGCTCTGTGGTGCGCGTTTCACGTCAGTCGCTTGCGCGAATTATGCAATTAGTGATGCGTGATAATCCGTTGTTCTTGCAGCGTTTGTCCACGCCACCCGGTGTGCCGGGCAGGCAGTGGGCGCTGTCAGTTCACACCGGCCTGTAGAAAATGTGGGTCGACCGCCAGACGGGCTACATCCAGGGTTTGCCATTGTCCGCCTGCAGCATCGCGGAACTGCGCTTGCGCCCACGGATGCAGGCTTTGCGTCGCCTCGCCCTGCATATCGGCCAAATGCTTCAGACCGAGCATGCGATCAACCAGCACTGCCGAGTGCAAAATGTGGCGCGGGTGCAACAAAATCAGGCGCGCCGCAGCACTGGTAGTGAGTGTCGGCCCGCCAAAAAATGCAGAAATGTCGGATACGCTGACCAGATTGCCCCGCACATTGGATACGCCGCGAAACCAGGGCTGCGCCAGCGGCACGCCAGATACCTGAGGCACCGGCATGACCTCGGCCACGTCGGCCAGATCCACCAGCCAGTTGGCATCGCCAATGCGCACGCCCAGATGGGCGTCGACATGCTCGGCGGATGCCGCCGTTTTCAGGCGCGCAACCACCCCTTCCTGGTACTCGCGCAAGCTGATGCGCTTGGCCATGTTCATTCCCCCCGGAATCTTGCTCTTAGCCTGCTTGTTTTAGTCTGGCCAAGTGAGTCGCCAATCTGCTTACAGTGCGGCGATCTTGTTGAACAGCTCTTGCGGATCGACCGGTTTGACGATGTATTCCACCGCGCCTTGTCGCTTGCCCCACACCATGTCGGTCTCCTGGTTCTTGGAGGTACACATGATGATCGGAATATGTTTCGTTACTTCATCACGCGAAATCTGGCGTGTTGCCTGGAAGCCATTCATGCCTGGCATCACGACGTCCATCAAGATCAGGTCGGGCATGATTTCTTTAACCTTGCCTACTGCTTCTTCGCCTGATTCGGCGGTCAACACCTGGTATCCGGCTTTGCTGAGCAGCTCGCCGAGGAAGTGACGCTCGGTTGGAGAATCATCAACAATCAGCACTTTTTTGATAGACATGAGACTGGGTTCCGTTTTTGAGGTGTTCCGGGTATTACATGCCAGCCGGGGTTTTGGGGCCGGCCAGGCAACAACTAAACAACGATTAACCTGGCTGCCGCGCCTTGGCGTGCTGGTCGACGGCAGTCAGCAAACTGTCTTTGGTAAATGGCTTGGTCAGATATTCATCCGAACCCACCATGCGCCCGCGGGCACGATCAAACAGGCCATCCTTGGATGACAGCATGATCACCGGCGTGGCTTTGAATCTCGGGTTTTTCTTGATCAGCGAACAGGTTTGATAGCCATCCAGCCGCGGCATCATCACATCCACAAAAATCACGTCGGGGTTGTGGTCGCTCACTTTGGACAGAGCGTCAAAACCGTCTTCTGCCAGGATGACTTCGCAACCGGCCTGCCCGAGAAAAATTTCTGCACTACGACGGATGGTGTTGCTGTCGTCAATCACCATCACTTTGACCCCGGTAAGACTGGGCATGGTGTTTCTCTCCTGATACTGCAACAACTTGGGTGCGGTCGTTCCGACGCTTTTGGGCCTTGCTTACAACGCGACTCAGCGCACTCTGAACATGCGATGGGCATGATGTGTCGAGGATCATACCGGCGCATTCTCGAATTAGACAAGGCTAATGCGCGCACGGTGTTGCGAGCGGCGCAGCCAGCGTGACATCCGGTATCCCGAACCCGAAAAGCCTGTGATTTTCAAGAGTTTCTGCGTTTTTTGCCTGACTGGGTGACACGCGGCAGTAACAAAGCGACGTCTGGCGGAAAAGCGCGCGGGGCGGGTTGAATTCTGATTATTGCTTTCCTTATATGATCGTATGAAAGCATTTGATCTGAATCAGTCTGGCGCCTGTTTTCGCGGTGATATTGCCCAAGTCGGGTAAAACCACTGCCCATCTGCCTTCTCCCCAATTCATACCTTTCGGGATTCAAAGGTTGTTCTTTCGCCCGTGCTGCCTGGCTCGAGAATCGGTAAAGGCCGGGTCAAGCGGCAACCATCACAATATTTCCAACGTAACGCAAGGAGTCATCATGTCTTTGATCGATCAAATTGGCAGCATGCTGGGCGGTTCAAGTGGCGATGAGGCCAATGCGGGCGCATTGAAAACGCTGCTGGATCAGAGCGGTGGTATCAGTGGCCTGATCAGCAAGTTCCAGCAAGGCGGCTTGGGTGAAGTGGCGCAGTCGTGGATCAGCTCCGGCCAGAATCTGCCTATTTCGGCAGATCAGCTGCACCAGGTACTGGGCAGCGATACCGTTGCCGCCGTGGCGCAAAAACTGGGCGTGGACCCGCAAGAAGCGGCCAGCCATCTTTCGCAATTGTTGCCTAAAGCGGTGGATACGCTCACACCGAATGGCGAATTGCCTAGCTCGGACAGCCTGTTGTCATCCGGACTGGATATCCTGAAGGGCAAGTTGTTCGGTTGATTGCGCAAAGACATCGGGCGCCGCGCAGGCACCCGATGTCTTTATGCCAGCAAACGGGCCGCCACTGCGCGGCCCGTTTTGCGTCCTTCGCGAATGGCGTAATTGGTGCCGCGATCTTCCGGGTAAATCTGCGCCATTGACGCCAGCGTCATGCCCGGCACCGGGCCTTGTTCGGGCGGAATCAACTGGCTGTAGTGTTTTTCAACTACTGGCTGCGACCAGCGCGCCTTCCATACGTGATGGCGCAGGATCCAGTCGCGGGTAAATTCCGGGAACATCTTTTGCAGATAAGGGATCGAGAAGTCCAGTACTTCGTCAGCGGTCATGCTGTAAAGCGCGTCGGTATGCGGCAGGTATTTGGAGAGATAAACAATGTGCCGACCGCCGTAAGTCTCGGCTTTCTCGAAGTTGGTGTGTTCGATCACGCCCACAAACGGGAAGGTCGGGTCATTCACGTTCAGCCAGTAGGTTTTGGACAAACTGCGGTCCAGTTCCAGCACCAGACATACGTTGGCCAGATAGTGAATGCGGTTCAGCTTGGCCAGGTAATCCGGTGCGGCCCAATGCTGGATCATCCCGGCAATCAGCGGCAACGCCGGCGTAGCGATAATCTCGTCGGCAATCAGCAAACCGGCCGGGGTTTCGATATGAAATTTGCCGTCGATGCGCTCAAAACGTTGCACTGGCGTATTGGTCAGCACGCGCCCGCCCAGACGCTTGAGTTGAATGGACAGTGATTCAGCCAGCGCCACAAAGCCGCCTTTGAAATACGCCAGCCGTTCTTCGCCACCTTTGCCCCGGCTACCGCCGCGCAACTTGAGCTTGTTCCAGAACCACACGGCGGAGATATCGTCGGCCACCGGACCGAATTTGCCCTTGAGCAACGGCTCCCACACCACCTTGTAAACCTGCTCGCCGCCCAGCTCCTTGAGCCACTCGGCGGCAGTTTTACCTTCCAGCTCCATCCAGTTTTTGACCTTGCGTGCCCGCAGGGCCAACAGGCCTAGCCGGATGCGGTCGGTAAAGCACAGTGGCGTAAAGCGCAGCAGATCGCCCGGCGTGGAGAGTTTGAAGAAGTGATTGGCGAACCACACGCCGGTATTGGTGGGGTTGATCGCTACGTGTTCGTTCAGATGCAGCTCATCAATCAGCTGCATCACTTCGCGGTCATTGGTAAACCAGTGGTGATAAAAGCGGTCGAGCTTTTCACCGGCCACATCAAACGCTCCGGCCAGACCGCCGATTTCGCTGTCCGCTTCCAGCACAGTGACGTCGATGCCCGCTTTGGCCAGTTCATAAGCGGCAGCAAGACCGGTAAAACCGCCGCCGATCACGGCAACGCGAGTGGTAGTGGGTAGCGCGGTCATTGTTCTTCTTCTCTTTCTTGTTCTTTTGCGGCGCGAATATCGCGGGCCAGCGGGTTAACGACGAGATAAAGGCCACCCAAAATGGTGGGCGGCAGCCACAACAACAGATGGACGACCAGGGCAAACGCAGTAGCGGCGACGGTGGAGTTAGCCAGTGCCGTCATCGCGTGCACGGTGAAGTAATCAAAGGTGCCCACATAACCGGGCGTGGAGGGGATCAGCGTGGCCAGCGTGCCCACCGGCAAGGCCAGCCAGCCTGCTTGCGGGGCGATCAGATCCGGCAGTGCCAGCCCGGCAAAATAGAACACAAAACCTTCAGCCAGCCATGCCGTCAGCGACCAGCCTACCAGCCGCAACATGCTGCCGCCTTTGGCCAGATGCGCCAGTGTGGCCAGACCTTTGTTGACCTCGGCGCGCAGCTTTTCGCCAATGCCTGGCGCGAAGTGGGCGATGAGCGCAGTGACGCCACGCGCCACTGGCGAGAACGCTTGCGGAAACACCAGTACGCCAAAAATCGCCAGCGCCAAAGCAAACAGAAAACCCGCGCCCACACCGGCAAAGCTGGCGGCGTTCAGACTGAAAGCAGTTAGCGCGGCACCCAGCAACACCAGCACCATCAACAGGTCCAGCAAGCGCTCGACAAATAACGTCGCCAGCACCGTGCCGGAGGTAGTCCCCAGACGGCTGTTAAAGGCGAACGCGCGCAACACATCCCCTGCCCGAAACGGCAATACGTTGTTGGCGGCAAAACTGGCCAGCAACGGACCGGCGCAAGTGAACCAGCTAATGCCGGGAACATCTTTGGCCAGCATGGAACGCCAGCGCGCAATGCGACACGAATACCCGACGCAGAACGCACCCAGTGCGGCCAGTACCCAGGCGTATTGCGTGGCGGCGAGGGCTGCGACCAAACCATGCCAGTCGATCTGGCGGACGATCAGCCACGTGAACAGCACTGCCAACAGCGCGCCCAGCAACAGCCGTACTAGCGATTTCGAATTCATTGACGGCTCATTATTTGCGATCCACTACCGGGCTGCGGCTGCTCTGCGGGCCATCGGTGCCGGCATAGCCGATATATTCGTCCACCACGTACAAAGGGCGGCGTTTGACTTCGCTGTAAATGCGGCCGACGTACTCGCCCAGAATGCCGACGCACACCAGTTGTACGCCACCAATAAACAGCACGGCGATCATCAAGGCGGTCCAGCCTTCGACCCAGATATCGGTAAACAGCCGTAAACCGATGGCATAGAGAATGCCCAGCAGCGCCAACGCGGCAGCGGTCATGCCTACGCCAATCGACAACTGCAAGGGTTTGCTGGAGAACGACAAAATGCCGTCGCTGGCAAAGCGGATCATCTTGCGCAGCGGGTATTTGCTTTCACCGGCAAAACGTTCGGCGCGAGCGTAGGGCAGCGAGACCTGTTTGAAGCCCGCCCAACTGACCATGCCGCGCACAAAGCGGTCGCGCTCCGGCATGGCGCGCAGCACGTCGACTACCTTGCGGCTCATCAGCCGGAAGTCTCCGGTATCCAGCGGGATAGGCACATCTGACAGCTTGTTCAGCAGGCGATAGAAAGTGCGGGCGGTGGAGAGCTTGAAAGCCGATTCGCCCGGTCGTTCGGTGCGGGTGCCATAAACCACGTCGTAGCCTTGACGCCAGCTGGCGATCATCTGGTGGATCAGCTCGGGCGGGTCTTGCAGATCGGCGTCGATCAACACCACGGCATCGCCGCGTGCGGCATCCAGCCCGGCCGAAACCGCAATCTGGTGGCCGAAATTGCGGGCGAAGGCCAGCAGGCGCACGTTTGGATTGGTGGCGGCGATCTCTTTGAGCAACACGCGAGTTTGATCGCGACTGCCGTCGTCGATGAACACCAGTTCGTAATCCAGATCAGTCAGCTCGCTGCAAAAGGAATTCAGACGGCGGATGGTTTCGCCGATGACTTCTTCCTCGTTGTAGCAAGGCACCACGATTGAAATGAGCGAGCGCGTCATGATTGAGGTCCGGTCACTTTTTGATCACTTTTTGATCCACAGGCCAACTTGCGAGCCGCCATCGGCATAGAACGGATGCCAGCTGTACTGGCTGCCAATGGCAGTATTGATGTTCTGCCACGCTGGTAAACCCATGCCCGCTTCGGCCCGCGTCCAGGCGATATAGCGCACGTGATTCAGTGCCAGCCAATCGAGCGCTTCCGGGAAAGTGCCATGGTAAAACGCCTTGGTTTTGTCCGACTGCATCCAGACATCACGCGGCGCGCCATGCCACAGACTGACGTGATTAGGCCAGCCTTGCATGGAAATCTGGTTGGAGAACAGCGCCACCAGTGTCTGGTTGGTATACGCGTCGCCATACCAGTTCTCCAGCAACACACCGCGTGGCGCGTTCTTGAGGTAGCCGACCATATCGCGCATCGGTGGGTCGTTCAGGAACGAGCGTGAGCCTTCCAGATGACCCGCGTCGGCTTTGCCGGTGCTCATCAGGTAATTAGCGGTGTCCCAGGCGTAAGTGCAGGTCAGTGCAAGCGATGCATAGGCAATCCAGCGCGTTACCTTGCGTTGACTGGCTAACGCCATGGTGCCCAGCGTGAGCAGCGCACCGCTGTACATCCAGCCCCACCATTTCATGGTGGTATTGGTGCGGATGAACTTGCCGCCGGAAGGGTCCTGCACGTAGATGAATTCGGAGATCACCAGCATGGCGCCAAAGGCAATAACCAGCATCAAAGCCAGCGGACGGGCGCGCTTTTCCAGCAGGGCCAGCACTAGCAACACCAGCATGGGCCACAGAAAAGCGATAAACCGCAACACCGGGGTGTGATCCATCCAGCGTACAGGGTAGATCGGCGTGTTGATGGCCTGATTGGCCAGCCCGCTCAGATACGGATAAACCAGCAATGCGCTCAGCAAGCCGCCACCGATGATTGCCGTCCAGTCTGGCGGATTTTTCTGCTGATAACGCCAGCCGATCCAGCTCAATAGCAATACGGCAGAGAACGGAAAAATCCACGTATTGGTGATCAGCATGACCGGCACTGTGCCAGCCAGCAAAGCTTGCCCCAGCCGCGGTGACAGGGCGACTGCGCCGGCAATGGCCGGTGCCTCCAGCCACGCGATCAGTGCCAGAGCCAGGAACAGCAAGAAGTAGCTACCCAGCGGCGGATGGAAATCGCCCAGATAGAACTGATAGCCAAAGTTCTCCATCGGGATTTCACGCGTTTCGAAATCCGGCGTGGGTTTGTTGGCCTCAGTCAGCGGCGGGAACAAAGCGCGACCCAGCGTGGTGCCTTGGTCCTTGATGCGCAATTCGTAGTTACCGATAAAGCGCGCGCTGCCCCACATGAAATCGTTGGCAACCCAATCCGGCGGCGTGGCCGGGTTGGGGTCGGCCACCAGATGCATGATCGGCGTGATGCCGGTGCCGCCCAGCGCCAAAGCCGCAATCAGCAGCAAGCGCGGGGCTTTGCGGGAGATGAAGCGGCTGGCGAAATCCCAGGCCAGCGACAGCGACAATGCCATGACCAGCACAAAGGCGATGTTGTAGGCAAAACCCGGCTGCCAATTGAACAAGCGGCCCATCAACGCCGCGCCATAGTGCTGGAAGGCGTAGTAAAAATCGAAATGATGCGGCGGATACCAGATATCCAGCGGCGGCAAGGTATCGCCTGGATAATAGTTCTGCATGAAGTACAGATCGGTCACGCGCTCGGAGGTCGGGTAAATGGAAGGCAGTACAAACTTCCAGGCCAGACCGTAGATAAACGCTGCTGCAAACACCCGCTCGGATGCCTTGAAGGCGGCGCTGCGGCATTCGATCTTTTGCAGCCACAGCGCGCCCAGTGCCAGCGCGCTGGTCAGTGGCCACGCCCAGCCAATCTGGCCCAGACCCACAAAGTGTTCCAGCGCGCACAACACCAATGTAACGCCCAGCACGCCCGCCGCGCGGGCGATGGGATACGGCAACCAGTGGCCCAGCGTGACCGTCAGCCCGGCCAGGTGCAGCCACAGTAAAATCAGGCTGCCCAACAAGAAAATCATCGTCATGGTGTTATTGGCCCCGCAATTCCCACAGCCCGAATTCAATGCCGTTGTTGTTGGATAAACCACGCCAGATATAGCGGCTGGCGAGCAAGCTTTGCATACGGGCAAAGGCGCCTGGGTCGCGCGTCTGGTCGTAGCTGCTCCAGACCACGTAGCGCACTTTGCGACTGGCCAGCCACTGTGCCGCATCGGGCAAACCGCCGTGGTACAACGCGCGGATATAGTCGGCGTCGCGGTTGATAAACCACGGATGATCGCGCCACAGGCCTTCATGATCTGGCCAGCCCAACGCCGACGGCTGGCCGCTGTGCAGCGCAAAGGCGCCATGCACCGTGTATGAACCGCCATCCAGCCCTTCCATCACCAGGCCCTTTGGCGCGCTGCGTAGATAACTGAGAATGGCGCGTTGGCCCGGATCGTCCGCCAGCCAGGCATCGCCCGCCAGTCGTCCCGCGTGATTCTTCGGGTGATTGATCCAGTACTGCGCTTGTGGAATAACATACAGGCAGGTCGCCAGCAGTGGCAGCCATGCCACGATGCGTATCCATTTGCGGCTGGATGCCAAGGTAAGAGTGCCCAGCAAGGCAATGCCCGCCGGGAACAACCACGACCACCATTTGAGCGTGGTATTGAAGCGGTTGTACTTGCCGCCCAAGGGGTCGTCGATAAAGAAAATCTCGGTGATGATCAGCAGGATCAAAACGCCCCAGGCTGCCCACCAGCTGCGCCGATCATCCCGACCGCTGGCCAAGCCCAGACCTGCCAGCACCAGCACCGGCCACCACACTGCAATGAACTGGCGGATCGGGGTGTGATCCAGACTGGTAACCAGGGCAAAGGCCGTCGGTACCGCGTTGGGGGCGAA
Organism: Silvimonas sp.; assembly: GCF_031291215.1. Taxonomy (NCBI): domain Bacteria; kingdom Pseudomonadati; phylum Pseudomonadota; class Betaproteobacteria; order Neisseriales; family Chitinibacteraceae; genus Silvimonas; species Silvimonas sp. Next base: position 292,569 of record NZ_JARLJK010000066.1, on the reverse strand, counting down.
ATGCGCGAGGAATGGGTAAATCAGCACGCCTGCGGTAACCGCGCCACCCAGCAAGGCCCGCCAAAACACCGGCAAGCCGCCACGCCAGCGATAAGCGCACCAGCCCAGAATCAACAGCGCCTGCAATGGCAGCGTCCACGGGTTGAGCGCCAATAGCAGCGGCAGGCTCAGTCCCAGCAGAAACACGCCGGTTTCATCACGCCATCCGTAGGCGTCCGCTTGGGCCATTTCGCTGGTGTCGTCGGCGGGGCGAGGCTCAAGTGCGCCAATCAACGCCAGCACAAACAACAATAATGCAAAGCCACCGACTGGCGGGTGCAGGTCGCCCAAGTAGGTGTAATAAGAGATGGTTTCCAGCGGCAAATCCCGCGCTTCAAAGTCCGATGTGGGCTTTTGCTCGGGAGTCAGCGCCGGAAATAGCGCACGGCCCAGTTCGGTATTGACTTGCTGATCATACAAACCGGTAAAGCGGGTGTTGGACCACAGCAGCGTTACCGCGTTGCCATCAGCTTGCTGGGCGTTGGTGGAGGGCAGATCGTAGATCAGCGGCAGCAGCGGCGCGACGCCGGTACCGCCCACCGTCAGCGCGGCGACCACCAGCAAGCGTCCGGCGCGACGTTGCAAGAAGCGCCCGGTGAGGCTCCAGGCCAAGCTGGCGGTAAAGGCGAAGGTGGTGCAAAAGCCCAGGTTCATCGCCCGGCCTGCATCCAGATTCAGAAACCGTCCCTGCAACGCGGTGGCGTAATGCAGAAAGCCGTAATAGATATCGAAGCGATAACCCGGCAGCCATTGATCCGGCGGCGGCAAAGTAGAGCCGGGCAGATAGTTGGCTACAAAGTACAGGTCAGTCAGATGCTCGGATTGGGCATCCAGATCGGGAAAGACAAACCGCCAGGCCAGCGCAAACAGAAATGCGCAGGCAAAGGGCAGTTGTCCGCGCCACCAGGCGGCGTCCGCCAGCCGCTTGTTGAGCGTCAACACTGACAACGCGGTGCAGATGGGCCACAGCCAGGCCAGATGCCCCAGCCCGGCAAAGTGTTCAACAAAGAACAGCGCCAGGCACAGCAGCAGCACGCCGGTGGCGCGCGCCAGATCGATATCGCCCAGGCGACGTTCAAAACACTGCGCCAGTCCTGCCAGATTAATGAACAGAATCAATAGCGTCAGTGCGAGGGCAATCAGGCCCATGGTCTCCCTCCTCCGGGTACCGGATCGCTGTTGGGATCAACAACTGGAAGACCGGCTGGCGTTGGTATCCACGCAACACCCAGGCAGAGGCGGGTTAATCGAGGCGGGAGATGGCGGCAGCGGAATTCCGGTTGCGCCCGTGATTTTTGGGTGCGTCCGGCGTTTTATCATGCTTTGCGCGGTAGCGGAACATGCAACCGGCAAGCTTGTTTTAAGTTGCGCAGCTTACTATGCCAGAACTTGCCAATTGCAGGGCAAGTCACCGTAAAAGGACGGATGGCGCTTGCCACAAGGCTGAACGGCGGTTCCAATGCGGGCCATGACTTTATCTTGCCGTCCCGGCTGCGGTGCCTGTTGCATTGCGCCTTCAATCACCAGCCCCTTACCCGGCATGCCAAACGGCAAGCCCGCTGGAGTTCCGTGTGTAAATCTGCTGCCCGATTATCGCTGCGCGGTATTCGGCAAACCCGAACGCCCGGCCTTTTGCGGCGGGCTGCAGCCAGAAGCCCAGATGTGTGGCGACTCGCGTGATGGGGCGTTGATATGGCTGGCGCAGCTGGAAACCGCCACTGCGCCGTAACGCGGCGCTAACGAGCCGTGTCGTAGCTGAGTTTCGGATACCAATCCTTCCCGCGACCGGCAGGCGTCAGATCGAGGATGGTCCACAGCGGCATCAGGTCCGGCGCACCGCGTGGGTCCTGGCCGGGATCGGCGGTTTCAAAGCCCATTTCATCGCCATAAAAATGGCGAACCTGATCTCCCGAGCGGGTGAATACGTTCAAGCCGGGCACGTCGTCGCCAGCCGGGTCTTCGCCGATGTAATCGCGGTTAAAGCTGTTGCCGCCGGATGAATACAACCGTAGCTGTCGCCAGCCACGCTCTTGTTTGAATGCCTCCATGCGTTCAATCGGCGCGCGGGCGAAGACGGCAAAGCCGACGCGTTGCAAGATGTCGGGCATCTCGCCATCCCAAGCGCTGAGCAAACAGGTGCACATCGGGCAGGGACGTTCGCGCCGGGGGCCGAACATCCAGTTGTAGACGATCAGGGTGTCATGCTCGCCAAAAATCTGGCTGAGGGTGACTGGGCCATCGATACTTTCAAAGCGGTAATTTTCTGGTACCAAACCACCTGCTGGCAAAGCGCGGCGTTGCTCGGCGACGCGTTCGATCTGCCGTCGCAGTTCGATTTCTTCAGCCAGCAGGGCATTACGCGCCTGGCGGTATTCCGGGGTCTCGCCGGGAAAACGGCGGGGGGATTGTGCCAGTTCGGTGGCGGGGACGAGCTGAGGTTGATTCATGGAGGTCTCCATGAGGTGATCGCAGCTGTGATCCTGGCCTGGCCTTTGGGGGTTGTGGCTGGTAACGCCTGATTGCGCCCGCTGCACGGTCAGCGGGGTAGGCATGCGCTGGCAAATGACGTGTTTGCGGCCAACAAAAAGGCCGGATGGTGATCCGGCCTTTTTGGCGAGTCTGCTGCAAGAGAGCGGCTTACTGCGCGCCAGGCTCCGTAACAAAGCCCAGCTTCTCAATGCCTGATTGCTGAATTGCCGCCATGGTTTTGGCGACGTATTCATATTGAACTTTGCGATCACCACGCAGGCGGATTGTCGGTTGCGGGTCTTTGGCTGCTGCGGCGGCCAGATGTTCTTTGAACTCGGCTTCGCTCAATTTGGTTTCGTCCCAGAAAACCGAGCCATCTTCCGTCACCGAGATATTCACCGACGCCGGTTTGACCACCTCCGGCTGGTTGGCGGCGCGCGGCAGGTTCACTTTCACCGCGTGCGTCAGTACCGGTACGGTGAGCATGAAGATAATGAGCAGCACCAACATCACGTCCACCAGCGGAGTCATGTTGATCTCGCTCATGACTTCGCTGTTGTCGCCACCGATTGATTTGCTGAATGCCATCTGACCTTACTCCGCGTGTTTAGGCTGACCGTTCACCACCGCCAGTTGCGGGCGGGATTGATCGCGGGCCACGGGGGCGCCGGTCACAAAGTAGGCATGCAGGTCCTGGGCAAAACGGTTGAGCTTGCCGGTAATGGAACGATTGCCGCGTACCAGCGCGTTGTAGGCCAGCACAGCCGGGATCGCCACGGCCAGACCAAACGCGGTCATCACCAGCGCTTCGCCCACCGGGCCAGCAATTTTGTCGATGCTGGCCGCGCCGGCAGCAGAGATGCCGATCAGCGCGTGATAGATGCCCCAAACAGTGCCGAACAAGCCCACAAACGGCGCCGTGCTACCGACCGATGCCAGGATCGACAAGCCACGTTGCATGCGCTCGGTGCCTTCTTCAATCGCGCCGTTCAGGCTGCTGATCAACCAGTCAGACAGTGCCAGCTGACCGTGCAGATCAGCCTGGTTGTCACGGTGATGCGCCACGGCCGCCTGGCTTTCCAGTGCCAGCAGGCGGAACGGGTTGTCCTGGGTTTTGCCGGTCAGTTGCGCCAGACCTTCGTCAAAGCGGTGGGCATGCCAGAAGTCGTGCGCGGCGGCCGCGCGGCGGCGATTGGCTACAAGGCGGAAAGCATGCGTGACGATCACATACCAGCTGGCAATCGACATGATCAGCAAGATGGTGGCAATGGCATGAGTGACGAAATCGCCCTGAGCCCACAGGTGGGCAAGGCTGAACTGTTGCGGTTGCATGGATGAGGCTCCTGTCTATTTGAGTGTTTGATCTCGCTGTGGCGTGAGTCGGGTGCCACAGCGTGTTTTGTCTTTGGGGGGAAGTTTGTGGATCACGGCGCGTTAAGCGAGAACGTCACCGGCTGCACGTACCACATGGCAATCGGCTGGCCGCCTTGTCTGGCTGGCGTGAATTTCCATTTACGAACGGTTTCCAGCGCGGAGCTGTCCAGCCGGCCAAAACCGCTGCTTTGCTTGAGCTTGATATCGCCCACCGTGCCGTCGGCCTGGATATAGACCTCTAGCAACACGCGGCCTTCCTCGCCCAATTTGCGGGAAATGGTCGGATAGGGCGGCTTCATGTTGCCGGTGGCGGCGGCATCGACTCGCGGTTGCGAGATCGCCGCCGGTGCAGGCGCTGCTGGCGCTGGTTTGGGCTCGGCCGGTGGTGGCGCCTCGGGTGCTGGTTTGATTTCATGCACTGGCGGTTCAGTCGCAACCTGGTTCGGTTTGGCGACCGGAATCGGCGGCAGCGGCTTGGGCACTGGAGGCTGTTTCACCACAGGCTGCGGCTTGGGCTGAACTTGTTGTTTGGGCGTGGGTGGGGCGACCACAGGCAACGGTGCCGGGGTTTCCAGAGTCACCGTAATTTCTTTGGGAGGCTGCGGCGGTTGCGTTTGCACCGTATGCAGCAGCGCACCAATCAATAGCACGTGTGCTCCGGTTACCAGCCCCAGTCGTGTTGCCTGGTTGCGATTCATATCTAAATGAGAATTACTTGCATTTATTCGAAGAGGCATATGATAATGATAACCCTTCGCATTTGCAAAGAAATTGCAAGCGAAACGAAATTAAATCCGCTTGCCAGCTTCGGTGCTGGTCTTGATCTGCCTTAAAGCTGCAAAGACAGCGGGTGATCAGTCACTCGTTCAGATCGCAGTCTGGTTTGTTCAGGACTTCCGGGGTGACATGGCGGGCGGAAATAAAACAGGCGGTAAACGCCACAAAACAGCCAGATCATTCCCTCGGAGACACCCCTCATGCCTTTGGCCAAAAAGCCACTCGCTGCCTTGCTCGCGGCGGCATTCACTGCGTCTTTTGCCTATGCAGATGACATCACCTCGACCACCAAACCTGCTGCATCGGAACAAGCATTGCCATCGGTCAACGTTAACGCCACGGCGGACCGTGACGAGGCCCGCACCGATTACAACCCCGGCGTCAGCACTGTGGGCGGCAAGGTGCCAACTGCAATTCGCGATATTCCGCAAACGGTAACGGTGGTGAATCGCGCGGTAATGGACGCCCAGGGTGCTGCGTCGCTGACTGATGCGCTGCGCAATGTGCCCGGTATTACCATTGGCGGCGCGGAAGGCGGCCAGATTGGTAACAACATCAATCTGCGTGGTTTTTCGGCGCGTACGGATATTTATCTGGATGGCGTACGTGATCGCGGTCAGTACTATCGCGATACGTTCTATCTGGATTCGGTTGAGGTGCTCAAAGGCCCGTCGTCCATGCTGTTCGGCCGTGGTTCGACTGGCGGCGTGATCAACCAGGTCAGCAAGAAGCCGCAACTGGCACAGGTGGGCGAAGTCAACGTCACCGTGGGCACAGATGACCGCTATCGCACCACTTTTGATGTCGGCCACGCCATCAACGATACCGCGGCCTGGCGGATCGAAGGCATGGCGCAAGATCAGCATTCCAGCCGAGATGTCATCAACAACCAGGATATCGGCATTGCGCCGTCGGTGACGTTTGGCATTGGCGAGCCGACCACCATTACCCTGTCGGCGTTGCTGCAACATAACAACGATATGCCGGATTACGGTGTACCCACCGTCAACAAGCGCCCGGCCAATGTTGACCAAAGCAACTTCTACGGCCTGACCGATGACCGTACCGTGCAAGACGTGGCCACCGTCAGCGCCAACATCGAGCACAAGTTCAACGACAGTCTGACCCTGCGCAACAACACGCAGTACAGCCACTACACCACCGATGCGCGCGAAACCGCATTGAGCACCGTGGTGACACCTGCAGGCGTCGCGCTGGATCGCACCAAGGGCAACCCAACCACCTTGCCGCAAGATTTGCTGCGCGTGCAACTGGCCAGCCATGACCGCGACATTACGGACGAATCGATTTACAACCAGACCGATCTGATCTGGAAAACCAATACCGGCAGCATCAAACACACCGTATTGGCTGGCGCAGAAATCGGCTACGACAAATACGAGAACCAGACCTACTCGCGCAACAACCTGCCGATTGTCTCGTTGATGGACCCGGCGCATTTGTCGAGCCCGGCCAATTCGGTCAGCACCAAGGGCAACTTCGCTGAGTCGACCGCTAACACGCTGGCGTTTTATGCCAACGACACGGTTGAGATCACCAAAGAGTGGAAAGCCGTGGCTGGCCTGCGTTGGGATCGCTTTGATGGCGAGATCAAGAACAGCATCAGCTTGCCGCTGTCGGCCAGTAACGACACGACCTTCACCAGCGTGCGTGCCGGCTTGATTTACCAGCCGACCGACAACCAGTCGTACTACATCAGCTACGGCACCTCGTTTAATCCCTCGCTAGAGGCTTTGACGGTCACGAACGGCACCCAAAACCTGGACCCGGAAAAAAACCGCTCTTATGAAGTGGGCGGCAAGTGGGACTTCCTGGCTGGCGATTTGTCGGTGAACTCAGCCTTATTCCGCGTACAGAAAACCAATGCCCGCACCCAAGACGCTACCACCGGTTTGTACCAGCTGGATGGCGACGTGCAGGTGCAAGGTTTTGAAGTCGGCATTGCCGGCCGGATCACCAAACAGTGGCAAGTGTTCGCGGGCTACACCTACCTGGATGGCACGGTAGAAAGCGCGCTCGACGGCACCACCGGCAATACGCTGGCCAATACGCCGAAGAACACCGCCACGCTGTGGTCGACCTACAACATCACTCACGACTGGGAAGTGGGCGGCGGCTTTGTAACGATGTCCTCGCGTTATGCGGCCAATAACAACATCGTCTCGGTGCCTGGTTACACCCGCTGGGATGCCACCGCGGCGTATCACCAGAAGAACTACGACGTGCGCATAAACCTGCTGAATCTGACCGACAAGTACTACTACGACTCGGTGATTGCCTCAGACGGTGGCCGCGCTACACCGGGGATCTCCCGTACTGTGCTGGTGACGCTGGGTTATCACATCTAAAGGCCTGAAGATTGTTGCGCCGCCTTGATGCCTGGCCATCAGGGCGGCGCAATGCATCCAGAGACTGAACAAGGAACAACATGCTGGTCCGAATTCCTCAAGTGCTGAACGCTGAACAACTACGGCTGGCCCGAGCTGCACTGGAAAACGCTGGTGCCGCGTGGGTGGATGGCCGGGTGACGGCGGGTTATCAGGGCGCACCGGTTAAACAGAATCAGCAGATTGACGAGATGTCGCCGGTTGCACGCGAACTGGGTGATCTGATTTTGTCTGCGCTTGAGCGTAATCCACGCTTTATCAGCGCCTGTCTGCCCGACGTGATCTACCCACCCATGTTCAATCGTTACGGCGAAGGCATGACGTTTGGCAGTCACGTCGATGGCTCTATCCGCATTATCCCGGGTAGCGGTGGCCGCAAACTGCGTACGGATATCTCCGCCACGCTGTTTCTGGCGGAGCCGCATGAATACGACGGTGGCGAATTGCAGATTGAAGACAACTACGGTTCGCACTCCGTCAAGCTGGCTGCGGGCGACATGATTATCTACCCGGCAACCAGCCTGCATCGGGTCACACCGGTAACGCGCGGCACCCGGCTGGCCAGCTTTTTCTGGATACAAAGCATGGTTCGCGATGACGCCCAGCGCACCTTGCTGTTTGACCTGGACAATGCCATCCAGACGCTCAATCAAACCAACGCCGATCAAAGCGCCCGCACGACGCTAATTGGCAACTATCACAACCTGCTCAGAATGTGGGGAAACACATGATTAACAGTTTACTGGCCGAAAACCATAAAGGATTTCTGCCCGACCGCCTGCGTACCGGCAATTTTCTGAAATGGCTCAAGCGGGTGCATGCCTGGCTGGGCTTGTGGGGCGCCGCGCTGGGGCTGATGTTTGGTGTGTCGGGCTTTGTGCTTAACCACCGTGCGCAACTGAAGATCAACGCCGTCACCCCGGTGGAAAGCACAGTGCAGATCGCCATCCCCGATGACGCGCACGATGATCCCAAAGACTTTGCCAAGTGGTTCAGCGAATACACCGGCATCAAAGGGCATCCGCGCACCAAAGTCATACCAGCAAAAGAAGTGATCTGGAACGAGAAACCAGTGCAAAAACCGGCGGAGTGGTCGGTGACGCTGGCCAAGCCGAATTTCTCGGTGAGCGCTACCTATACCGAAGGCAACAAGCTGGTAGAGGTAAAACGCAGCGAGACCAATTTCTGGGGCGTGATTACCAATCTGCATAAAGGCGTTGGCGCGGGCGTGGGCTGGATTCTGCTGGTCGATACCCTGGCCGGTGCCTTGATCACCCTGTGCATCACCGGCTTTCTGTTGTGGAGCCGTTTGCACGGCCCGCGCCTGGCTGCGCTCGGATTGATTGGCGGTGCCGTTGCCTGGGGCTGCTGGTCGGTGCTGGCGTAAGGCTGGCACGAATGGCAATAACACCAGCAATTGACATGGGCGACATCGCCGACTGTTGATGCAATCGGAGTCAGGACCAAAGGGCGGCATTGCAAAATGGCCGCCCTTTGCGCATTCGCAAGCCATTTACTGACTTCCCAAGGATTGCACCATGTCTGCCACTCACGGCAACGACCATACCGCCAACCCCGCACCTCTTGGGTTGTTGGGTTTCGGCATGACCACCGTATTGCTCAACCTGCACAACGCGGGTTTGTTTGAATTCAACGCCATGATCCTGGCCATGGGCCTGTGCTATGGCGGCGTGGCGCAGATCATCGCCGGCATCATGGAGTGGAAGAAGGGCAATACCTTCGCCTGTACCGCATTCACCTCGTACGGTCTGTTCTGGTTATCGCTGGTGGCGTTGTTGCTGTTGCCGAAAATGGGTATGGGGACACCCGCTGCCACGGGCGCTATGGTTTCGTACTTTGTGATGTGGGGCTTGTTCACTGGCGTGATGTTCATTGGCACGCTGGCACTCAACCGTGCCCTGCAAGTGGTGTTCGGCTCGCTCACCATTCTGTTCGCGTTGCTGGCGCTGGGTGATGGCCTGGGTTCCGCAACCATCGGCCAGATCGCGGGTTGGGAAGGCATCTTCTGTGGCTTCTCCGCCATCTACGCCGCGCTGGCGCAGGTGCTGAACGAAACCCACGGGCGTGTGATGTTGCCGCTGGGCGAAAAGGCAGCCTGATTCGCCGAACGGCCAGGTTATTCCGTAGCCCGGATGAAGCCCGCAGGGCGGGAATCCGGGGGCAATGTTGGCAAGATCGAACGCAGGTTGTGGGTTGATGCATTCCTATCCCGGATTCCCGCTGCGCTCATCCGGGCTACGGAGCTGGGCAAGGCCCTTTGAGCGCGGGTTGCCCAATCAGTATGCCCTCAAGAGTGGTGACGGCCAGGTAACACATCTTTCCATCCTGATAGCTGCGGGTTTCGTAATCTTTGTTTGCTTCTGGCACGAAGGTCCAGTCTGTATTGCAAACAAAAGTATCAACGGCAGCGGTGGCTTGCTTGCCTGCGCCTTGCTGGGACATGAAACTCACGTCTATAGGTTGCCCAGCCGGAATATAAACTTCTGATACCGCTTGATATTTGGCGGTTGCATCACCGGACATGCCCAGTTTTTGGCCATTAAGATGACTATCAGACAAGCCGGTGAAAGCGTTGTTGGCCACGATACCTCCTCCAGCATATTCGTCATGGCATGCGCGGTTTGGTATAAGTCGCACGACGCCACCGGTTACCGTGCGTAAACGGGCGCGATCACCACTCTCAGGTTCTTTGTATGCGCTCACCAGAAAGCGGGGATTGGATATCTGGGCGCAGGCTCCCAGGGTCAACAAGGTGAGCAGCAAGAGAGGGGTAAGCGGTTTCATACGTCTTGAGTTCATGGGGTTTGGGAAAGTCCTATTTTATGCAGAACAGCGTTGGCAGAAATTGATGCTAACGGCAGTTGTTCTATGTAAGCTGCGCTCGCTTTTAATCAAGATGCAGAAAGTCTGAAAATAAAAAGACCCGCATAAAGCGGGTCTTTTTATTCAAGCTATTAAACAGTCTTAGTTCTTGGACTGATCAACCAGCTTGTTCTTGGCGATCCACGGCATCATGCCACGCAGTTGGGCACCAACCTTTTCGATTGGGTGTTCTGCGTTCAGACGACGGCGAGCGGTCATGCCTGGGTAGTTGGTCTTGCCTTCCAGGATGAACTGCTTGGCGTATTCGCCGGACTGGATGCGATACAGCGCTTTCTTCATCGCTTCTTTGGTAGCAGCGGTGATGACTTCCGGGCCGGTCAGGTATTCGCCGTATTCGGCGTTGTTGCTGATCGAGTAGTTCATGTTGGCGATGCCGCCTTCGTACATCAGATCAACGATCAGCTTCAGTTCGTGCAGGCATTCAAAGTAAGCCATTTCCGGAGCGTAGCCCGCTTCGGTCAGGGTTTCGAAGCCAGCCTTCACCAGTTCCACCGCGCCGCCACACAGCACCGCTTGTTCGCCGAACAAGTCGGTTTCAGTTTCTTCGCGGAAGTTGGTTTCGATCACGCCGCCCTTGGTGCCGCCGTTGGCTGCAGAGTACGACAGAGCGACATCACGGGCCTTGCCGGACTTGTCCTGGTACACAGCGATCAGGCTAGGTACGCCACCGCCCTTCAGGTACTCGGAACGCACGGTGTGGCCTGGGCCTTTCGGGGCGATCATGATGACGTCCAGGTCAGCGCGCGGCACGATCTGGTTGTAATGGATGTTGAAACCGTGAGCGAAAGCCAGCGCAGCGCCTTGCTTGATGTTCGGAGCGATATCTTTGTTGTACACGTCTGGCTGGTTTTCATCCGGCAGCAGAATCATGACAACATCCGCGCCCTTGACGGCTTCGGCAACTTCTTTAACCGGGAAGCCGGTGCTTTCTGCCTTGGACCACGAAGCGCCGCCTTTACGCAGGCCGATGGTCACGTTCACGCCGCTGTCTTTCAGGTTCAGCGCGTGGGCGTGGCCCTGCGAGCCGTAGCCAACGATGGTGACTTGTTTACCCTTGATCAGGGAGAGGTCAGCGTCTTTATCGTAATAAACTTTCATTTGGTATCACTCCTGTGAGGTGTAAGGAGTGAGGGGTAAGGGGCGGACATAATGCCGCACACCTCAAGCCTCACAAATCATCAGATTTTAAGAATACGTTCACCGCGACCGATGCCAGAAGCGCCGGTACGCACGGTTTCCAGAATCACGGCCGAATCCAGAGCCTTGATAAAAGCATCCAGCTTTTCACCAGGGCCGGTCAATTCAATCGTGTAGGTCTTTTCGGTCACATCGATGATACGGCCACGGAAAATATCCGCCATCCGTTTCATTTCTTCGCGATCTTTGCCGGTGGCACGGACCTTGATGAGCATCAGCTCGCGCTCAATGTGCTCGGACTCATTCAAGTCGATCACCTTGACCACTTCAATCAGCTTGTTCAGCTGCTTGGTGATCTGCTCGATCACTTCGTCCGAGCCATGCGTGACAATCGTCATGCGGCTCAGTGTCGGGTCTTCAGTGGTCTGAACGGTAAGCGAGTCGATGTTATAACCGCGGGCCGAAAACAAGCCCGTCACCCGGCTCAAAGCCCCGGCTTCGTTCTCGATGAGGGTGGACAGAATATGGCGCATGTTCACGTTCACTCCCTTAGCACAAGTTGCCGTAGTCACGGTTGTTTTCAAACGGCACTTGCTGCATGCCGGCCATGTGCGGGGGCAGATCCATCTGGTTCAGCCCGCGCCCGTTTTGCACCATCGGGAACACGTTTTCGGTTTGATCGGTACGGAAGTCGATAAACACCAGACGATCTTTCAGCTTGGCGCTGAACGCTTCCTTGAGTACCGGCTCAACATCGGCCGGGTTTTCAACCAGGAAGCCAACGTGACCGTAGGCCTCGGCGACCTTCACGAAGTCTGGCAGTGCATCCATGTACGACTCGGAATAACGCGTGCCGTAGAAGAACTCTTGCCACTGACGGACCATGCCCAGATAACGGTTGTTCAGGCTCAGTACCTTGACCGGCGTGTGGTACTGCTTGCAGGTCGAGAGTTCCTGAATGTTCATCTGGATCGAGCCTTCGCCGGTCACGCAAGCAACTTGCATGTCCGGATTGGCCAGTTGCGCGCCCATGGCGGCAGGCAAGCCAAAGCCCATCGTGCCCAGGCCGCCGGAGTTGATCCACTGCTTGGGGCGACGGAATTTGTAATACTGCGCCGCCCACATCTGATGCTGGCCGACGTCGGACGTCACAATCGCGTTGCCCTGGGTCACATCCCACAGGGTCTGGATGACGTGCTGTGGCTTGATGACCTCGGTCGACGGTGTGTACAGCAAGCTGTTGGGCTTGCGCCATTCATTGATCTGCTTCCACCAGTCTGCCAGCGGCTCGGCGGCCGGGCGGATGCCGGTTTCGCGCAGCAAGGCCAGCATGTCGGTGAGAACATGTTTGACATCACCAACGATAGGAATATCCACCTTCACGCGCTTGGCGATGGAGGAAGGGTCCACATCGATATGAATGATTTTCTTGGCGTTGGACAAGAACTGGTTCGGCACCGAGATGACGCGGTCATCAAAGCGCGCGCCAACGGCGATCAGCACGTCACAGTACTGCATGGCCAGATTGGCTTCATACGTACCGTGCATGCCCAGCATGCCAACAAAGTTGGGGTGAGTGCCGTCAATGGCGCCTAGACCCATCAGTGTGTTGGTCGTCGGCAGATTCAGCAGCGTGGCCAGTTCGGTGACTTCTTTGGCGGCACGGCCCTGAATGGCGCCACCGCCCACGTACAGGAACGGCCGCTTGGCTTCAGCAATCAACTGTGCCGCTTTCTTGATCTGACCCGGGTGACCCTTGGTCGGCGGGTTGTAGCTGCGGATCGTGACCGATTCCGGGTATTTGAACTCCGTCTTGAGCATCGACACATCTTTTGGGATGTCGATGACGACCGGGCCCGGTCGACCGGTTGCCGCAATGTGGAAGGCTTTTTTGATGGTTTCGGCCAGATCGCGCACATCCTTCACGAGGAAGTTGTGTTTCACGATAGGACGCGAACAACCCACCATGTCCACTTCCTGGAAGGCATCCAGGCCGATGGCATTGGTACCCACCTGGCCAGAAATGACCACCAGCGGGATCGAGTCCATATAAGCAGTGGCGATGCCGGTCAGCGCATTGGTTGCGCCTGGGCCGCTGGTAACCAGCGCTACGCCAACCTTGTCGCTGGAACGCGAGTAGGCATCAGCGGCGTGGACAGCAGCTTGCTCGTGCCGGACCAGCACATGCTTGAATGCGTCCTGGCGGAAGATGGCATCGTAAATTTCCAGAACAGCGCCGCCAGGATAGCCGAAGACGAATTCAACGCCTTCTTCCTGCAGACAGCGCACCATTATTTCAGCGCCCGAAATCTCCATGGGTCAACCTTTGTGCTAACGAGTTAACGGAATCGGGAACGCAATGAGTCGACTACTTGGGCATGGCAGCGGGATGCAGCAAGGCGCATGTTCAAAAACATGCACATGAGAGCGCGAATCGTCCGCCGGGCTTGAGGCCCATGCCATGTTCCAGGGAACACGCATTGCGATCCTGATTGATCTGTACCGGGCTTGCCGCCGTCAAAGAGCTTGCATAAACGGTAAAACCGGGTCGTATCGAAGAAGCTTTGCTCAAGCACACGAAAACGATTGCTATGGTGTGCAAACGTCTGTGCGTGCGGCGTGGCTCTCCTTCTCGACCAGGGGGGTGACCCGTTTGTGCAACCCTACATGCAAAGGCTTGTGGCCCGCAAAGTGACGACCAGATGATAAATGCGCTGGCGGTTGCCGTTCGGCGCGGGCAGGCTGAGTAGGCCTGAACGCTATTACTTGACTGGTGTAGAACGCAAAACCCTACCGGAATCCAAAACGCTTGGCAAGTTTTTCGGGTAGTAATTCCTGGCTGGTAATGCAATACGCGAAGCTTTTTACAGAATGTAAATCGCTAAAATAATCAGGGACATCCTTACTGCGCTTTGCTACCATTCGCGGCTACCTGACAAACCCCTCGATGGCTTTCCAAGAGCCCTGTACGGAGAAACTGACCTGGACGCAACGGAAAAGCTGGCGGCATTTCTTGCCGAAGTAGAGCGCCGCGCGTTCAAGCAGGCGCAATACGCCGTGCAAGACGAAGACACCGCCCTGGATATTGTGCAAGACGCCATGATGCGTCTGGCCGACCGCTATAATGCGCGCCCGCCGGAAGAGTGGCCGATGCTGTTTCAGCGCATACTGCAAAATGCCATCCGTGATCATTTCCGCCGCCAGAAGGTGCGTGGCTTCTGGGTTACGCTGTTTTCTGCCTTCGAAAGCAAAGACGACGATGGCGACGCCGGCGACCCGATGGAATGGCTCGGCGCTGACATGCAGGCACCCAGCCCGGAAGAAGAGCACGATCAGGCGCGCACCATGGCTCTGATCGAAGAAGGGGTGGCACAATTGCCTGCACGTCAACGTGAGGCCTTCATGCTGCGTTACTGGGAAGAGCTGGACGTTGCTGAAACCGCCGCCGCCATGGGATGTTCGGAGGGCAGTGTCAAAACGCACTGCTCACGCGCCACGCATGCACTGGCAATCTGGCTGCAGCGGCGAGGCATCGATTGGTATGGTACACGGGGAGGGACATAAGATGGATCGTCCGTCTATGCAAGAACGCGAATTCGGTTTGAAAGTAAAATCGGTGCTGGATCAGGCGCCGGTGAGTGCTAATGCCCAGGCTCGGCTGAACACGGCCCGACGCCAGGCGATTGCGCGCGCGGCCGAATTGCAGCGCCGCCCCTTGCTGGTTTCCCGCCTGGCTGGCATGTCGCACTGGTTATCCGAAAAATGGCATGAGCATCCAGCAGCGTGGGGGACCGGCGCCGCTTTTGTTTTGGCGATTGCCGTGGGTGGCTGGTGGCAGCTGCAAAACCAGGCGCTCGGTGATGCTGACCATGCGGTAGACGTACAACTGCTGGCAGACGAAGTACCGCTGGACACTTTTATTGACACCCGGTTTGAGCAATGGACCAATACGCCATCTACCGCCCGCGATTGATCATTGCCCATGTTTTGCTGCTAGTCGCTTTGTTGCTGCCTGGATTGGCGTTGGCTGACCCGGCTGAATGGCAAGGGCTGGACGCGGCTCAACGTCAGGTTCTGGCGCCCGTCGCCGGGCAGTGGGACCAGTTGCCGGAAGATTCCAAAACCATGCTGTTGCATGTGGCCAAGCGCTACGACACGCTTTCGCCAGAACAGCAGGATCGCGTGCGTGACCGCATTGGCCGTTGGGCGACCATGAGTCACGAAGAGCGCGAACGCGCTCGCGAAAACTACAAAAAATTCAAAGCCATGACACCGGAACAACGCCAGCAGATCATCCAGCAAACCTCTGTCGTTAAACAGCAGCAACCAGCCCCGGCCGCTGGCAAGAAGCGTTAATGACTGAGCTTGCACATCGCGCCGGCTGGTGGCGCCGCTTTTTCGCCTGGTGGTATGAACTGCTGTTGCTGATCCCGGTCTTGCTGCTCGCAGGGGCCTTGTTCCAGGGTGTATTCCAGTTGCTGACCCAAGTGCCGGTTGACCAGATATCCCAATTGCCGTGGGCTCGTAATCTTTCTTTCGCGTGGCTGCTGGTGGTGATGTTTGGTTATTTTGCCTGGTGCTGGAAGCGCGGCGGCCAGACGCTGGCCATGAAGACTTGGCGCCTCAAGCTGGTAGCGCTCGAAGATGGCGGGCCGCTCAGCTGGCGCGCGGTGTCGATCCGTTTTCTGGTGTGTTTGATCTGTTTTGCGCCGGTCGTGCCATTGTGGGTTGAAGTCCGGGTCGATCATTCATGGCTGCCATGGGCGCAAATGTCGCTGGCGTGGTGCGTAATCCCGTTTGCCTGGGCGTGGTTCGATGGCGACAAGCAGTTTCTGCATGATCGCCTCGCAGGTACGCGTTTAGTGTTTGCGCCGAAGAAACCGCGCCAGAACCAGCAAGAGCCCGCCCAAGCCTAAGGCCAGCCAGTCACTGAAGCGCGCATAGGGTGTCATCCCCACATAATTGCGCGCGCTGCCTTCCAGAATTCCGCGTTTTCCTTCTGCCAGTACCGACACCAGCTTGCCGTGGTTATCAATGATCGCTGTCATGCCGGTGTTGGTCGCACGCAGCATCATCCGGCCGGTTTCCAGAGCTCGCGCCTGCGACATCTGGGTTTGCTGCCACGCCGCCCAGGAGCCATCAAACCAGGCCAGGTTTGATACGTTCACCAGCAGTGTAGCTTCGGGCAGTGCATGGATGATTTCGCGGCCATACACGTCTTCGTAGCAGATGTTGGCAGCAAGGCGGGTGGTCGGGCCAATGGCAAACGCCGCTTGTTTGGTGCCGCCAGGCGTAAACCCCGACAACGGCATGTTCAGGTAGTGATACATCCAGCCAAACAGCCACGGCAGCGGCACAAACTCGCCAAACGGCACCAGATGGTGCTTGCTGTAGGTCGGCATTTTCGGGTCGGTCAGGAACATCACCGAATTGTAGTATTCCTCAACATGTTGCCCGGTGAGTGGCACGCCGGTGACCAGCGCCCGTGGAGCAACCGCAGCACGCAGGTAATACAGATACCAGTCGGGCGTGTCCGACAAGAACGACGGAATTGCCGTTTCCGGCAGAATGACAATCTCGCCCTTGGCCTGGCGCGTTAGCCGCAAATAGATGCGCAGGTTATCCAGATAATGCTCTTGCGCCCATTTCTCATCCTGCGGGATGGCGCCCTGCACCAGACTCACTGTCACTGGCTTGCCGATGGGTTGGGTCCATTCCACGTGCGTCAAACCCCAGCCAGCCAGCCAGGTGAATGCCACTGCACCCCACGCTTTGGGATTGCGCGGGAGTGCTGCGATCACGCCAAGCGACAAGGCCAGAATCAAGCTGATGCCATACACGCCCAGAATCGGCGCATAACCCGCCATCGGCGTCATCGGCAACTGTGACGTGCCGACGGTGGCCCAAGGAAAACCGGTAAACAACCAGCCACGCAGCCATTCGGTCAAAACAAATGCCGTGGGTAAGGTCAGTCCGACCCGAATGCAGCGAGTATTGCCCAGCTTGTGGCCTAGCCAGGCGCCCAAGGCCGGGAAGATGGCCAGATAAACTGCCAGCAAAAACACGCAACCAGCCGCCATCCACGCTGGCATGCCACCAAATGTATGCAGGCTGATGAAGATCCAGTAGATATTGGCGCAGAAATAGCCGAGCCCCCACACATAACCCAGCAGTGCCGCCTGCTTTGGATTTTCAGCTTTCCCGGCAACCAGGAACAGCGCTGCCAATGCCAGCCACATCAAGGCAAAAGCGTTAACCGGGGCATAGGCAAAGACGCTGATTGCGCCGCAAGCGGTCAGCAGGAGTGGTGAAGCGTAGCGGGCCGGGGTAAAGCGCATGTCGTTCTTTTAAATGAAGCGACGCGCTCAGGCGCGCGTCGTGGTGCTGTTTGATATGGCCAACTGCCAATGAGGCAGATTGCCGGTATTACTTGATCAGTCGTCGCCGGTAACGGGGATCAGTTCAGGCAGTTTCTCGATCAGCACGCTATGCACGCGACGGCTGTCGGCGCGCACGATCTGAAAGCGAAAGCCCTCAAAAGCAATGGTTTCGCCGCGCTTGGGTACGTGACCGAACTTGTTGGTCACCAGGCCCGCCACCGTATCGAACTCTTCATCCGAGAAATCCGCGCCCAGCGCTTCGTTCAGGTCTTCGATCTCGGTCAGACCTTTAACGCGCCAATGCCCTTTGCGGTCCAGTACGATATTGTCTTCAGATTCGTCGTAGTCGTATTCGTCTTCGATATCGCCAACGATCTGTTCCATGACGTCTTCAATGGTCACCAAGCCCGCCACGCCGCCGTATTCATCCACCACAATCGCCATGTGATTACGGTTATTGCGAAAGTCTTTCAGCAGCACGTTCAGGCGCTTGGATTCGGGGATAAACACCGCCGGACGCAACATGTCGCGCAGATCGAACTCTTCATCCAGCGCGTAATAACGCAGCAGATCTTTGGCCAGCAATACGCCCAGCACATTGTCTTTACCGCCATCAATGACCGGAAAGCGCGAGTGCGCGGTTTCGATCACAAACGGAACGAATTCATCCAGCGGGGTAGAGATGTCGATCACGTCCATCTGGCTGCGCGGCACCATGACGTCGCGCACTTGCATGTCGCCGACATTAAGCACGCCTTCAATCATGGCCAGCGCATCGGCATCAAGCAGATGACGCTCAAAAGCGGAATGGAGGATTTCTACGAGTTCGCCGCGGTCTTCAGGTTCACGCAGCAGGAAGTGGGTCAGTCGCTCAAGCCAGGACGACTTGTGCGACGAAGTAGGCTGTGAGGCCTCGTCCATAAGGTTTACTGCTCCATGTCCATGCGATACGGGTCATCATAACCCAAAGAAATGACAATCTGGGTCTCCAGAGCTTCCATCTCTTCGGCCTCTTCGTCTTCCAGGTGATCAAAACCCTGTAGATGAAGCAAGCCGTGTACCAGCAGGTGGCAGTAATGGGATTCGAGCGATTTGCCTTGTTCGGTGGCCTCGCGTTCAACCACCGGCGCGCACAAAACCAGGTCGCCCATCAGCGGCAGGCCGGGAATATCGGGCATGTCGCCGTCTTCATCGAAGGTAAAGGTGAGCACGTTGGTGGCGTAATCCTTGCCGCGATATTCGCGATTCAAGGTCTGGCCTTCTTCTGCATCGACCACGCGCACGGTGACTTCAGCTTGTTTGACATTGGGTCGCAGCGCGGCTTCGGCCCAAGTCTTCAAGAGTGATTTGGCCGGGATATTGGCCGCTTGCGATTCAATCTGCAGCGCCAGTTTCAGTTTCTTGCTCATTCGATTTCTTTGTGGGCGTGCTCGGCGCGTTTTTGCGCTTCACGTTCAGCTTTGCGTTGAGCCGCTTCAGCATCACGCAATTTGCCGGCGCGGTCATAGGCATCGACGATTTTCTGCACCAGCGGGTGGCGCACCACATCGGCCGAGGTGAAATAGTGCAGGGCAATGCCGCGCACGCTGGCCAGCACTTCCTGGGCGTCGGCCAGGCCAGACTTTTGATTCTTGGGCAAGTCGATCTGGGTTGGATCACCGGTGATGACCGCTTTGGAGCCAAACCCGATTCGCGTCAGGAACATCTTCATCTGTTCGGGCGAACTGTTTTGCGCTTCGTCCAGAATCACAAAGCTGTGATTGAGGGTGCGGCCGCGCATGAACGCCAGTGGGGCGATCTCGATGATGCCTTTCTCGAACAGCTTGGTGACTTTGTCAAAGCCCATCAGGTCATACAGCGCGTCATACAGCGGGCGCAAATAAGGGTCGACCTTTTGCACTAGATCGCCGGGCAGAAAGCCCAGCTTTTCGCCTGCCTCCACCGCTGGACGGACCAGCACCAGACGTTTGACGAGGTCACGCTCCAGCGCATCTACTGCACAAGCGACGGCCAGGTAGGTTTTGCCAGTCCCAGCCGGTCCGATACCAAAGGTGATGTCATGCTCTTGCACGGCGCGGATGTATTGCGTCTGGCGCGGAGTGCGGCCACGCAGATCGGCGCGGCGCGTACGCAATTGCGACACGCCTTCACTGGCTTCATCGTAAACCGATGGGTTGGTCAGCTCGATCAAACCTAGCTGGATGTCATCCAGCTCCAGCACATCGTCTGCTTCGTTGTAGAAGTGTTCCAGCGCGGTGATCGCCAGTTCTAGCTGCTTGGCGTGGCCGGAAACCTTGAAGTTTTCCTGGCGACGGGCAATGGTGACATCCAGCGCGGTTTCGATCTGCTTGAGATTTTCGTCCAGCGCACCACACAGATTGGCCAGGCGGCGATTGTCGACCGGCGTGAAGGAGACGGTTTGTGTATTCAAAATGAGGTATTCATCCTTGGGCAGTCATTTCCGGTTGCGACCTTGCGCAAGGTCGCCAAAACGATCAAACACGTTCTGACCATATGCTGGCCGTACCGCAAAAAACAAGAACAAGCAGCGACCCGATACGAGTCTGCTGCTTGTTCAGAACTGCAAATCGTACGCGCTTAGTGGTGTGTCGGGCGCTTGCCGCCGCGCGGCGTGATCGGTGCCGCCGCAGCTTCAGCGCGTTCCAGCCAGTATTCGCGAATGGTCGGGATCACTTCGGGCAGGGCAGCGGCCAGATCATGTTCGAACTGAGCCAGGTCTTCGCCATCGGCTTCCGCTTCGGCGCGGGCATCTTCGTCCGAGCAATCCAGAATCGGCGCGATCAGTTGCATGGCTTCTTCATCATCCATGAACGGTTTCCAGCCGCGCGGATTCAGCGACGTGCCCAGCATGAAGCCGTAACACCATTGCTGCGCGATATCCAGATTGCGTTCCTGATCCAGATACACCAGCGGCGTGAATGACGGCGGCTCAGCATTCAGTTCATCGGTCAGATGGTTGTACAGACGCAGGATCAGGCCTTCAATGCGTTCTTGCTGGGCGCGGCTTTCCCACTGCGGCTTTTCATTGTGCTCACCCCACACCAGACTAAACCAGGTGTCAGGCGGGAGTTCTTCCGGGCCGACCAATTGTGCGGTCAGAAAACCGTGCAGCATGGAAATATCCATGGCCTGGATCGGCGCGGCGTCAGATTCCAGAAACGTAGCCAGTTCTTCGACTTCCGCCTCGGTGAGCGTGGCAAGCAATTCGCTGTCTTTGGGCGAGGGCATGGATGTTTTTCCTTGATTACTCACAGCCCGAACAGGCTGCGATGAATTTTGACGACGACTTTGCGCACGGCTTCCGGTGCTTCTCCCGCCTGGCAGCAAGGCCGGTGGATATCGCTAGGGAAGAACACGGCAAACATGCCGGGCGCGAGGTCAAAAAAGGCTTCAGTCTGTGGCGGTGCAAAAAAGGCGATGTCGTGACGTTCCCAGCGGTCTTCCAGTACGTGTTCGCCGGTCTGACCGCGCTTGGCCACGCCGTAACGCTCGTTTCCCGACAACACCAGCTGGATGTCCACATGCTGCTGGTGCGCTTCCGGGCGCAAGGTATCTGCGGGCGCGGTAGTCGGCGTCTGGATCATGAAAAACGATCCTTCCGTTGGCAGCGGGTATTTCCCCGGCGTCATGGTGGAGAGATCGAGTCCAGCCAGCGCTTCCAGCGCAGTATTGACTGCTGGCGGGAAAGCGCCTTTTTCGGATTGCCAGTTTTGCAGATTGCTCAGAATCATGGTGTGTCTATCCGGTTCCGCTTTGGCGGGCCGGTCTTCAGGCGCTGACGCGTTCCACCGTCACAATCTCGCCTTTGAGACTGTGCGGCAGGGCGGCCGTGACGCGTACATTGACAAAGGTATTGAGCAAACGCGCGTTACCGTCGAAATTGACGATACGGTTGTTGTCGGTGCGTCCGGCCAGCTGGTTGGCATCCTTGCGGGAAATGCCTTCCACCAGCACGCGTTGCACCGTGCCCACCATATTGCGGTTCACTTCATCGGCCAGATCCTGGATGCGCGTCTGCAAGCGTTGCAGGCGTTTGGACTTCACATCATCTGGCACATCATCTTGCAGATCGGCGGCAGGCGTACCCGGGCGACGGCTGTAAATAAAGCTGAAGCTGGCATCAAAGCCGACATCGTCGATCAGCTTCATGGTCTTTTCAAAGTCTTCCTCGGTTTCACCCGGAAAGCCGACAATGAAGTCGGAACTCAGGCAAATGTCCGGACGCGCTTCTTTCAGTTTGCGTACCAGCGACTTGTATTCAAGCGTGGTGTACCCGCGCTTCATGTTCACCAGCACGCGATCTGAACCGGCTTGTACCGGCAGGTGCAAATGGCTGACCAGCTTGGGCAGCTTGCGATAGCAATCGACAATGCGCGCAGTCATTTCACGCGGATGGCTGGTGGTGTAACGAATGCGTTCTATGCCTGGCACTTCATGCACGTATTCCAGCAGCATGGCGAAATCGGCGATGTCATCTTCTTCGCCGTTCACACCACTATCGACCATGCGGCCGCGATATGCATTGACGTTCTGACCCAGCAGCGTCACTTCCTTCACGCCTTGCTGGGCCAGACCGGCGACTTCGGCCAGCACGTCTTCAAACGGACGGCTCACTTCCTGGCCGCGCGTGTACGGCACGATGCAGAACGAGCAGAACTTGGAACAGCCTTCCATGATCGACACAAACGCGGTGGCGCCTTCAACCCGCGCTGGTGGCAGGTGGTCGAATTTTTCGATTTCCGGGAAGGAGATATCCACCTGGCTTTTGCCGGAGCTGCGGCGCTCGGCAATCATGCCTGGCAAGCGATGTAGCGTTTGCGGCCCGAACACGACGTCAACATACGGGGCGCGTTTGATGATCTGCGCGCCTTCCTGGCTGGCCACGCAGCCACCCACGCCAATCACCAAATCAGGGTTGAGCGTTTTCAGATGCCGGACACGACCGAGATCGCTGAAGACTTTTTCCTGCGCTTTTTCGCGCACCGAACAGGTGTTGAAGAGGATCACATCCGCTTCTTCCACATTATCGGTTTTGGTCATGCCTTCGGTGGCACCCAGCAAATCTGCCATTTTGTCCGAGTCATACTCGTTCATCTGGCAACCGAAGGTCTTGATAAATACTTTTTTGGTCATTGCTGTAACTTCTTTTGTTCCTTGAGCCAGGCCTTTTGCTGCTTGAACTCGTCTTCGGTCAGTACCCAGATTTTCCAGACGTTACCGTTGGCTTCGGTGGTGTACCAGATGTCCACATCGGTGGGTACTTGCTGCGGTGGCAGCAGTAAATTATTGGTGCCGTATACGCGAATTGCCGCAGCCGGCATGCGATTTTCGTCGTCAATCGTGACAGATCCAATCTGATAGCTGTTCAGCGTACCCAACTGCCCATTCGGTGGCAGTACGCGATCGGCTAATGCCAGTGTCGAAACAAACAGTGCGACAACGGCCAGTACAACGGCAAAGGACTTACGCATAGGGTGTCTTATCCCGTTGAAAAACAGACAATTTTAGCAATTTGGCGCCAGCTTTGAAAGCCGCGTCGGCGGATGGGGTAATTTGCCGGACTGCAATCGCATGGCCCGGTTCCCGAAAAGTGACTTTAGCCGGTGTCCGGCCAGTTTTTGCGGCAAATCCGGTTTATCCAGACTGAAGGCCAATGCGGGCGGATCAGTGCCGGGATGAGGACTCAAGTCGTTGCACTTAAAGCAGAAATGACCGGAAAACCGATGATCTCGGCCTTTGCCAGCAGTAGTGCGCAAACGCAGCGAACGAATCCGTCAGCGCAGGATGCCCAGCCATTTCAGGATGGCAATCAGGATGACCGAACCGAGCACACCAAAGACAATCCCCGACAATGAAAATGCCCCGGCACGCCAGGCGGCACCAATGTGCAGCACTTCGCCAAACAGCCAGCGACCGACCGCTGAACCGATGATGCCGATCAGGATGTTGAGTATCCAGCCTTGTTGTTGTCCGGTTTCCATGACTTTTCCGGCAATCCAGCCGATAAATGCCCCGATGAGCAGCGTGATAATCCAGCCCACAATGGCTCCTTGCCAGTTATTGGTCTTTTTTATGCGAGAGGTATCAAGTATGGGCGCAGTGGCGATTAAACCAGAGCGCGCCCGGTCAGTCGTTCCAGCGTCGCCAGCGGCGCCTTGTCTGGGTCGACCATTTTCGCTGCGGGCAAGAAATAGGTCTGCTCCATCATGAACTGGCCTGACATCACCGCATGCGAGGTCTGGTCCGAAAAGCAGATCCACGCGCAACCAGGCGGAAACGGCATGGTTTCTTGCGGGCAGTCTTTTTGGTAGGCCAAGTCCGCTTTCATCGCATCGTGCAGATTGAGCATGATGTGGTCATAAGCACTGCGCGGGCGTTTGGTGATCTTGAGCGCGGCCAGCACTGCGGCCGAGCCCGGCCATTGGCGCGGTACCCGTGGCAACATGCGCTTTGCCATGTCGCCAAACGGTTCACCCACACGCCAAACGCGGGGCTGGCCTTGCGGGTTTACATTGGTGAACACACGCAAAATGCGCTCCCCGTAATTGGGGCGGGATGGAAAAGCGTCCACATGCAGGCGGCTATCATCTTTGCGCCAGGAGGTTTCTCGCGTTTCCACGCGATGCAGCCGCAAACTGGTGGGCGCGGTACGCAGTTTGCCGGTGTATTCCGGAAACAGCCGCGCAACCAGGTCATTGGCTTGCGTGTAGTAGCGCTCAATCAGTGCTCGCACGGCGGCTTCGTTTTCCGGGCCGCCGATCACACCATTGAGTTTGCCAGTCAGCGGATCAAGGCTGATGTTCTTGCGCTTGGGATCGGCAATGGCCGGGTCCAGCAAGCGCTTTTCGGCATCGGCAACCTGGAAATCAATCGTCGGAAAGAACAGAACTTGCCCGCCTTCAACCGCTGCCAGCAATTGCTCGCGTGGCGGAGAAAACGTGGGGCTGGACTGGCTGACGGTGATGATCTGACTGGTCATGGCTGCGAGGTATCCGGGATAGGCAGACCGACATGTTACAACAATGCCCGGCGCAGCTTTTCATCAGAACGCGCGACAGAATTGACGCTGCGCTTTTCCGGCCACTTTCTGCATGCTGTTGAATCATTGGATTTGCCGCTTTTTTGTGCAGCAAATCCGTAATCAACCGGGATTTCAATGACAGAAAGTGTTACTCTGCAAAGTTACGCCAGCTTGCGCAGGTGTACGCTAGCGCGTTGTTTTGCCGTGCGAACTGCGTGATGCACGATGCCAATGGGCTCGCCCGGGGCACGCAGCCAATCCGTTACCGGAACACGTTGTGTGCCTTCGCACCGTACGATCTGGTACCAGCCAGCAAGGCCGGCGCCAATGGAAACGGGGCGTACTTCAATATTTACGTCGTAAGAGTTTGTGTTTGCCACGATGGGCTCCTTCAATAGGTCTAATTGTTTTGGGCCACGAAAAAATGGCCAATTGGACTGAGTGACAGGAGCTGTAGAGGAGTGGAAGTCAGAACTTGCGGCTAGCGTTGAAGCTGGGAGGAAGTACAAACAGGGGACACTTTGGAACTGCACCTGAACTGAGTCAGACCGGCAACAATAATGAGAAATATGTGATCCGTCAAGTATTTATCTGTTGTGCCGGATGTTGAACCGTTTCGGGTGTCTCTCAAAATGACGAGTTTGTCTTACTTATAAGGGGTTATGCCATGAATGCAGAAGATATCCTTGAGAAAGAAGTTGCTCAATTGATGGGTGCCAAGGCTCAACCTAAACGGCGCGGACCAAGCGAAGAAGCGATTGCCAATGCCAATCGCACCAAGACCCAGCGCCGCCGCCAGCTTGAGGACATTATCGAAACCCGCCGTTCGACCGATACCAGCGATTTCTGAACTCGCATTGTTGGCGCGTCAACACTGACTTTTTGAGATATTCCGGCCAGGCCGGACCGAAAACCTCGCATTGCCGCGAGTCCATCCGTAAAACCGATGGCCATACGGTTTGCGGGGTTTTTTTATTGGCTGCGCATTGGTGACGGTGTGGCCGCCAGCTGTCGCCTTGGTATTTAGAAAGGCCAGAACGGCACTAGTGTGGCGAAGTGGCGCGCGGACGGTTGCGACGCCACGCTCTCCTGGATCAGCCGCCCAGTCGTTGATGTGTCAACCGGCGTTGGTCCAATGGCTGGCACTGCCACCATCGGTTTGTCGGCCGCATCGGTTTGCGACACGACCAGCGCGGTCTGGCCGTCTTCCAGTTTCACAAAGCTGCCGCTCGGGTAAATGCCAAACACTTTCACCAATTGCGCCGCATATTGCGGATCGAGTGGTTCTTTGGGGGCCGCATAGACTTGTGCCAGCGCTTGGCGGGCCGGCAAGCGGCTGCGATAACTACGTGGCATGAGCTTGGCGATGACGATGTCCAGCACATGCAGCAGATGTGCGAGTGGATCAATCTCATCTTCCCGCAGATGAAACGGGTAGCCGCGCCCGTCGCGTCGCTCGTGATGGGTTAAAACCAGCGTATGCAAGCGCTCATCTTCCAGCCCGGCTGCGCGCAGCAGCGCTGAGCTGATCAACGGGTGGGCGTTGATCAATTGGCGCTGACCGGTACTTAACGGGGCATTCTGGCTGGCCAGTTCATTCTGCAAAGCCACCGCTCCCAGATTCATGCCCAGGGCAGCCAAGACCAGCGCAGTTTGTTCTGGCTCCGGCAAGCCCAGCGCAATCGCCATGCGGCAGGCCAGCAGGGCGGTGTTGATGGCATGATGGGCGACATAATCCTGCCACGGGCACAACAAAATGGCGGCTATCGCGCCGTCCGGGCAACGGGTGGCCAAATCAATGACCCGCCCGGCGAGCAACTGCAGTGGCTCGGCGCTCAGCTGCCCCGGTGCCAGTTGGGTGTAGGGGGCGAAGTACTGCACTAGCGAAATCGCTTCAACCAGCGCGTGCGGGGCGACCGGCGGGATCACCGGCAATGGGGACTGCGGCGCAGTTGCGGCCAGTGACTCCTGAAAACGCGGGTCGAGCCGAAAATCCAGGTCGCCGTACTGCACCACGCGATTACGGATAAAAATAAAGTCGGGTAGTTCCAGTTTCACTGTTTAAGCCTTGCTGCAGGATGAGTTGAGGCAAGTAAGCAATGTACGATATTTCTGACAGTCTTATTTATCCTCGCACCAATTTTCACACCGGTAGAAAGTCCGGAATAACCAGGCGTACGGTCATTTGGGCGAGGTTTTGCTACAAATCCGATGCGCCGCTGCTGGCTTGAATGGGCGCGATTTGGCAGATGGTGGGCAGGGCGGGGCTGTTTCGCTACCAGTCGGCATATTTTTAAAAAGGTTGCCGGGTTTTGCGTAATGAAAAACCAGTCATTACGCTATGCTGGGGCCAGATCAAGTTCAACGTCGCGTGGGGGGAACCATGCAGCCACCCGTCAAACCCGAAGACGAAGGTGTTCGGGTGAACACGCTCAGAGCGCTGGATATTCTGGATACGCCGCCAGAGGAGCGCTTTGACCGGCTAACACGGCTGGCGCGCCGTGTTTTCAATGTGCCAATTGCCCTGGTCAGTCTGGTCGATACCGAGCGGCTGTGGGTCAAATCCCGCATGGGCGAGGCGATGACTGAAACCGCGCGCGAAATCTCGTTCTGCGGTCACGCCATTCTGGGGAACGAGCTTTTTCTGATCCCCGACACGCTCACTGATGTGCGTTTCTTCGATAACCCCTTGGTGCAAGACAATCCGCATATCAGGTTCTACGCGGGATATCCGCTGGCGGTACCCAACGGCAGCAAACTGGGCACACTTTGCCTGTTTGACATGCAACCGCGTGAGCTGGATGTGGAAGAGCGCGCGTTATTGCGGGACCTGGCGCAGATTGCCGAGCAGGAACTCGCGGCGGTGCAATTGGCTACGCTGGACGAAATGACCCGCTTGTCTAACCGGCGCGGTTTTGAAGCGCTGGCGGGACACGCCCTCAATATGGCGAGGCGGCAGCACAGGCCTGCCTCTTTGCTGTTTTTTGATCTGAATGACTTCAAGAAGATCAACGATACCTTCGGGCATGCTGAAGGTGATCGGGCGCTGATTGCCTTTGCCGAACTGTTGCGCACCGCCTTGCGTGAAAGCGATGTGATTGGCCGCCTGGGTGGCGACGAGTTTGTTGCTTTGCTTTCCGATGCCGACGCCACTCATACCGCAGAAATCATCGGCCGCATGCAAGACGCCTTGAACGAGCTTAATCGCGAACAGGCACGCGGTTACGACATCCGTTTCAGCGTGGGCATAACCGAATACGACGCGGCCAGGCATGCCAGCTTCGAGGCGTTGCTGGCTGAGGCAGACGTTGCAATGTATGCCAACAAAGAGCAAATCAAAGCCAGACCTGCGCAACGTTAGGCGCCACGTTTTCTGTGTGAACAAGCAAACGTACATCCGGACTAGAGACAAGGAGTTCCCAATGGCCCGATTACTTGCGTTCTTCCAGGTCAGTCTTGACGGTTATTTTGCGGATGCGGCTGGCGGACTTGACTGGGCGCGCCCGGACCCACACGACGCCGAGTGGAACGATTACGTCAGCGCCAATGCCACGGGCGGCGGCATGCTGTTGTTCGGGCGCGTTACTTATGAACTGATGGCCAGTTACTGGCCAACCGCGTATGCGTTAGAGAATGATCCAGTCATTGCGGGGCAAATGAACCGCCTGCCCAAATTGGTGTTTTCGCGCTCGTTAGAAAGTGTGGCGTGGGCAAACACCCGCCTGGCGCAAGGCGACCTGCTGAGCATCGTGCGCCAGCTCAAGGCCAACGCCGGTGAAGACATGGCGATTCTGGGTAGCGGCAGCATCGTGCTGCAACTGGCACAGGCCGGGTTAATCGACGAATTCCAGTTGGTGGTGAACCCTGTGCTGCTGGGGCAAGGGCGCGCCATTTTTGCGAGCCTGGCGCAACCGCTCAGATTGCGGCTGATCAGCACTCGCGCTTTTGGCAATGGCAATGTTGTGCTCAGTTATGCCCCTGCCACGTAAAAGCCCGATTGGGATGCCTGGGGCTAGAGATGGCTGGTTTCAGCGGGCGTCGCACCCCAGTCGTCGTGCCGGCCATTTACGTATCTCACCGGCGCCGCGGCTAATTCTTGTGCCGGCACATCGTCAAGACAGGCGATATTGATCGCGTAAATATCGCTGCCCAATTCGGGTTTATAGCGCGTGCCGAATGGTTTGATGCCGCACCGCAGACAGAAGCGATGGTGAATCTGCTGTGCGCCAAACTGGTAATCGGCCAGCAACTCATGGCCTGCCAGTAACTCAAATTGGGCCGCTGGCACAAATCCCAGCCAGAAGCGGCCCTTGCTGCAGACCGAACAATTGCAGCGCGTTGTACCTGCCGCCAGATCAAGCTCACACCTGAACTGCACCGCGCCACAATGGCAACTGCCGTGATAAGACTTTTGCATGGCACTTCTCCCGCAAATGAATTCAGACGGTTTGAGTGGCCAGATAGGTGGCTAGCCGGTCGACACATTGCGTCCAGCCTTGAATATGGCCATCGCGTTCAGCTACAGAAGGCAGCCCAATCTGCGTGAATGTCATTTGGGTCTGGCTGGGGCCGTGCGCAGCAAAGATCACAGTCACAAGCGTTTCCCAACCCATATCCGGCAGGTTGTCCCACGCAAAAGTGAAAACCAGCCGCTCGGGTGCAATGATCTCCAGATAGCGCCCGCGCTGCCATAATTCGCGGCCAGCCGGGGAGCGGATGCATATGCGGTAGCTGCCCCCGACCTGGAAGTCCATTTCGCACACCGGCGTGGTGAAATCCTCTCCTCGCTCACGTGGCCCCCACCAGCGAGCCACATGCGCCGGATCGCTCCACACCTGGAACGCCAGCGCCGGTGGTGCGTCCAGCAAGCGGGTAATGACCAATTCATGCTCGCCCGTAACGGCGGGCCACTCATTCTTGAGAATCATCATGTTGCTCCTCAGTCTGTAGTGCGTGGAGATACTGGTTCATCTGATCAAAATTCTGTTCCCAAAACTGGCGGTACTGTTCCGCCCACCCCGCCACTTCCTGCAATGGCGCGGCCTGCAAGCGTCGAGGCCGCCATTGCGCTTCCCGTCCTTGCACAATCAACCCGGCTTTTTCCAGTACCCGCAAATGTTTGGAAATACTGGGCAGCTTCATATCAAACGGCTGCGCCAGTTCTCCTACCGTGGCTTCGCCCAGCGCCAACCGTGCCAGAATCGCCCGGCGAGTCGGGTCAGCCAGGGCGGCAAAGGTGGCACTAAGGGAATCGGTGGACATGTTATTTAGCCAATTGGTTATGTAGCTAAAAGGCTAAATAAATGAGCCGATGATGTCAACGCTAGATGCCAATGGCGCCGACCAATGGATTGATTGAGGTTTGTTATCATGGCTGCGCAATGAAGTCAGCGCTCGAACGCGTGGCCGCTGCGAACCAGAAAAGTGGCGTGTTCTCAAGCGCAACCGCAAAACAAGAAACCCCCGCAAGCTAGGCTTTACGGGGGTTTCTTGTACTTCTTCGGTTGCCCTTGGAAGGTATCCTGGTGGCTATGGCGGGACTCGAACCTGCGACCCCAGCATTATGAGTGCTGTGCTCTAACCGACTGAGCTACATAGCCATGAGAGCCCGAGATTCTGACGGGCGAAGGGTGGGCTGTCAAGCAGCTTGTCGCAATTTATAGCTTGTACGAGTCGTCGCCGTGTTCAAATCCGGCCAGCATCGTTGATAACTCAAGGTTTTTCGAGAATGCAATGACTTTGAAGAGTTCACCCATTTCGGCGGGGCTGGTCAGTTTTTGTACGGCGGCGGCGACTGGGGCGTACTGCTTGATGTTATCCGGGCCTACTGCGGCAAGGCGGGCGGTGAGGCCAGCGTTGAGCAAATACTGCGCTTGCGAGACATAACCTTCCAGTTGCAGGCCATGATCAGCGCCTTGCTGGTACACCCCCGTGAAGTCGACATGGCAAGTCAGGTCTGCCAGTCCCGGCAGGTAGAACGGGTCGGTCATGCCGTGATGGCGGTAATGCGCCATCAGCGTGCCTTGCTTGCGTTGCGGGTGGTAATACTCGATGGCAGGAAAGCCGTAGTCGATGAACAACGCGGCACCCCGTTGTAGCAGGTGGGCGGTGCTGGCGATAAAACCGGGCAGTTCGGGCTGGATTTCGGTGAGATAGTCGCCGGGCAGTTCGAGTGCTTGAGCGGCGTCGCGCAACGGGCTATCGGCGAGTGGTCGATCGTCAAAAGCCAGCGCGTTGTCGCGCCAGACCACGCCACGTTCCAGCAATTCGCCATCTTCGGAGTTGTAAATCAGGGCGCAGGGGATAGCATCGAGCACTTCGTTGCCGACTACAAAACCGGTGAACTGTTGTGGTAAAGAATCCAGCCAGACCACCTTGTCGGCCAGATGCGGTACTAAAGCGTGCAAGGTGGCGCGCTGGCGTTCTTTTAACTCGGCGGACAGATCAACGATATAGTAGTGGCGCGGCAGGGTATCGAGCCGTTCCAGTTCGGTGAGGATCTGCGCGGCAAGCTTGCCGGTGCCCGCGCCAAATTCCAGTACGTCGCCAGTGCCGAGTGTTTGCAGCACTTGGGCCACGCTAGTGGCAATGCAGGCGCCAAACAATGGCGAGAGTTCTGGCGCGGTGACAAAGTCGCCGGCCTCGCCAAATTTGGTGGCGCCGCCGGAATAATAGCCAAGTCCCGGTTCGTACAGCGCCATGCGCATGTAGTCGCTGAAAGGCAGCCAGCCCTTGCGGGCCGCAATGGCGTTACGGATGCGCTCGACCAGTTCGTGACTGGCGGCAAGGGCTTCGGGCGTGGCGGCGGGCAGTTGCGAGGAGGTCATGTCGGCAGCAGAATCGCGCTATGGCTTTGAAATCATCAAGCCGACAATTCTAAATGATCTTGCCTGGGTCGGCTCATGCATGGGCACCCGGGTACAAGCGGAGAGACAAATATGGAAAAGGTGGCGCTGATCACCGGTGGCGCCCGCCGTGTTGGCGCGGGAATCGCCCGTTATTTGCACGCACGGGGCTGGCGCATTGCGCTGCATTACCGCAGTTCGGCCAAAGATGCCGAGCAACTGGCGAGTGAACTGAACACGATTCGCGCGAATTCGGTGCTGACGGTGCAGGCGGACTTGCTGGATATCAGCGCCTTGCCGGTGCTGGTCAACGCCGCAACACGCCATTTCGGGCGGCTGGATGCCGTGGTGAACAACGCGTCATCATTCTTTCCGACGCCGGTGGGCGAATTCACCGAAGCGGCCTGGCATGATTTGCTCGGTTCCAACCTCAAAGCGCCGATCTTTCTGGCGCAGGCCGCTGCCGAAGCATTGCGAGAAACGCGTGGCGTGATTGTGAGCATTGCCGATATCCATGCTGATCGGCCTTATCCGCAGCACACGCTGTACACGGTGGCCAAGGCCGGGCTGGTGGCAATGACGCGCTCGCTGGCGCGCGATCTGGCGCCGCACGTGCGGGTCAACGCGGTGGCGCCGGGCTCCAATCTCTGGCCCGATGGCGACAGCGTGTTTGACGCCGCGGAACGCGCCCGTATCGAAGCCAGCATTCCATTGGGTCGCACTGGCACCCCGGAAGACCTGGCGCAGGCAATCCACTTTTTGCTTGAAGCACCTTATGTAACGGGCGTGATTCTGCCGGTGGATGGCGGGCGCAGTATCGTCCTGTAATGCCTGCATCATGGTCTGAATGCAAACTGCATGGAACGTGCGGCGCATAACGGTCTCAAACCCGCTTCGATGCCCGATCCGCTTTCTTCAGTCTGGAGGTTCGCATGAAAAACGTGATGGTTGCCGCATTGTTGGCTGCAGGTCTGGCTGGTTTCGCCGGCGCCGCGACGCTGGATGTCCCGGTAAGAGCAGCTACAGCTGAAGGAACAGGCCCGGCTCTGGGGACGATCAACATCGCCGAAACGCCATATGGCTTGGTGTTTACCCCGCATCTACAGGGCTTGCCGCCAGGTGTGCATGGTTTTCACGTGCATGAAAATGGCAGCTGCGAGCCGGGAATGAAAGATGGTAAAGCCGTTGCTGCGCTGGCTGCCGGTGGGCATTTTGATCCGCAAAAAACCGGCAAGCATCTGGGGCCTTATGGCGATGGGCACCTGGGCGATTTGCCCGCGCTATACGTCACCGCTGACGGCATGGCTGATTACCCGGTACTGGCGCCTCGGCTGAAGAAAATCAGTGAAATCCAGGGCCACGCTTTGATGGTGCACGCCGGTGGTGATAATCACTCGGACATGCCGCAGCCGCTGGGCGGCGGCGGTGCACGCTTTGCTTGTGGCGTGATTGGCGGCTAAGCCAGCGTTTTATCGGTCTGTCGCAACCAGCAAAAAACGTAAAAACTTCGAATTGCCCGGCGCAGCGCGTGGTTGCTGAGTGCGCATTGCCGGGCGCGTGCGCCTGAGTGTCAATATTTCAGGTAAAATCGCCGTCAATTCAACCATCTATCAACGGGGCGCCTGGCGCCCCGTGAGCTTTTCATCATGAATGCAGCGACCGAAACTGCCGCTTTGTCCGAAGCGGAACAAAAGCAGAAATACAATCTGAACAAGCTGGCCAAACAGCTGCGCCACGCCGTGGGCGACGCCATCAACGATTTCAACATGATCGAGCAGGGCGATAAGGTCATGGTGTGTCTGTCCGGCGGCAAAGACAGTTACACCATGCTCGATATCCTGCTGAGCCTGCAAAAATCGGCACCGATTGATTTCTCGATCGTGGCGGTCAATCTGGACCAGAAACAGCCCGGCTTTCCCGAGCAAGTGCTGCCGGAATACCTGAAAGCGCTGGGCGTGGATTACCGCATTATTGAAGAAGACACGTATTCCATCGTGACTCGCGTGGTGCCGGAAGGCAAAACCACCTGTGGTCTGTGCTCGCGCCTGCGTCGTGGCATTCTGTATCGCGTGGCCGATGAACTGGGCGCAACCAAGATCGCGCTGGGCCATCATCGTGAAGACATCCTGGAAACGCTGTTCCTGAACATGTTCTACGGCGGCAAGATGAAATCCATGCCGCCCAAACTGGTCAGCGACGATGGCAAGCACGTGGTGATCCGTCCGCTGGCGTATTGCCGCGAGAAAGATATCGTGCGCTTCGCCCAGGCCAAGCAATATCCCATCATTCCGTGCAATTTGTGCGGCAGTCAGCCCAATCTGCAACGCGAAGTGGTGGGCGACATGCTCAAGGACTGGGACAAACGCTTCCCCGGCCGCATCGAGAGCATGTTCCGCGCCATGCGCAATGTGGTGCCGTCGCACATGGCCGACACCAAGCTATACGACTTTGCCAATGCCCGCGCCGATGGCGTAGCGCGGGAAGATGGCGACAAAGCGTTTGATCGCGAAAGTTTTAGTGATCCGGCGCGCATCTCGATTTTGGCCAGCCGCCCGGACGATGCGCCGTCAGCCTCGGCCTGCGGGGATTTCTGATGCTGTTTCGCTCCAAACGCATCAGCCCGGCGGCGCATGAAGAAATCCAGATTGATATCTCTGATTCTCTAGGCATTCGTAAACTGCATTTCGGCGGTGATGACACGCAAAGCGCCATGCGGGTGAATGACCCGATTGAACTGGTGCTGGCGTATACCCGCTGTTTGTTTGGTTTTTTGTTGTTCGCCGAGCCGCCAAAACAAGCGTTGTTGATCGGCTTGGGCGGAGGGTCCATTGCCAAGTGGATCCACGAAAAAATGCCGGAGACACATCTGACGGCGGTCGAACTGCATCCGCAAGTGGTCGCCGTTGCCCGCAGCATGTTCCAGACGCCTGCGGACGACGACCAGTTTCAGGTCATCGTGGGCGATGGCGCGGCGCATGTCTACGGCATGGCGGATGACAGCGCCGACCTGATTGTCATGGACGCCTACGGCCCCTCAGGCATTGCCGAACCATTGGCGACCTCCGATTTCTTCAGTGCCTGTCGCGATCGGCTGACTGCGGACGGGATTCTGGCCGTGAATCTGTGGGGTTCCGACCGACGGTTTGAGACCTATCGCGAACGCCTTTCGCAGGTTTTTGATGGCCGGGTGCTGCTGTTGCCCGCGCGCCAGAAGGGTAATGTCATGGCGTTTTGCTTTGCCCGTGGGTTAAACAACCCCACCTGGCAGGCGCTGGCAGCCAGGGCAGAAGTGCTCAAACCCCGCTACGGGCTCGAATTTGATGAATTTGTGAGCGACCTGGCGCGGTTGAATGCGCACAACGATCGCAAGCTATTCATTTGAAGTGATCTTTCGCTGAAGCGGCTTGCCAGCTATGACATTGGCAATATTTACCGCTTCGCCTGGCCCGGGAATGGCTTCTGATTTTGGTCAAGAATCATTTGCAGGTTTCCAAGCCTGGCCGGATGTGAAAAAATCAGGGTTAACCAAAGCTTAACAAGGTATTACCCCATGCTCGACCGAGACGGTTATCGTCCGAACGTCGGCATCATCATCATCAACCACAGGAATCAGGTCTTCTGGGGCAAACGCGTACGCGAGCATTCCTGGCAATTCCCGCAAGGCGGGATCAAACAGGGTGAAACACCGGAACAAGCCATGTTCCGCGAGCTGATGGAAGAAGTCGGCCTGTCACACCAACAGGTCGAGATCATCGGGCGCACGCGTGAGTGGTTGAAATATGATGTGCCGACTAACTGGGTTCGCCGCGAATGGCGCGGCACTTATAAAGGACAAAAGCAGATCTGGTTTTTACTGCGGCTCAAAGGGCATGACTCCGATGTCTGCCTGCGCCGTACCAACCACCCGGAATTCGACGCCTGGCGCTGGAATGACTGGTGGGCACCGCTGGAAGCCGTGATTGAATTCAAGCGCGGCGTCTATGAAGCGGCGTTGTCTGAACTGGCGCGCTTTCTTGAGCGTACGCCAGATCGACGGGCGCATCTTTAAGCACCTGCGCCGGTTCAACCTGGCCTGGTTTTATCCGGCAGTGTGTTTTTTTTGAAGCTGTAAAAAGTCGTAAAGCATTTCAGGATCGCCCCGGCAGAGCCCGTTTTCTGCCGGGGCGCCTGTTTATTTGTCGGGTTGGTTTACAAACCCGGACGGCCCGTTCCGGGCTGCGCAACAAGGCTCACCAGAAGGCCCGCGCCATGCCAGAAGCATCTGACCGCTCTCCCTCGGAAATGCACTGGCGCTCGCTCGCCGGGCTTAATCTGTTTCGTTTGCTGTGCGTGGTCGGCCTGATCATCAGCATCGTGTTGTTCTCCCGCCGACTGGTGCTTGATCCGGAGCTGCGCCAACCCTTTGTGTGGCTGATCAGTGGCGATCTGATCCTGATTGCGCTATTTGCCATCACCATCCGCAAACGCATTCCCAATTTTGAAATCCAGCTGAGTGCGCAAGTCGTCACGGACGTGATCTTTCTGGTCAGTCTGATGGATTTGTTTGGCGGGGTGAAAAGCGGCCTGGGCATTCTGTTATTGCCATATCTGGCCGCTGCCGGCTTGATCTCGCGTGGCCGCATGACGCTGTTTCACGCTGCAGTGGCCAGTATTGCGCTGCTGATTGAACAAGGCTGGCGGGTGCTCAATTACCAGTCCAGTTTTGACGAGAATTTCACCCCGGCTTTGTTGTGTATCGCTTGTTTCGCGGTGGCGTGGCTGGGACATCGCCTGTCGCGTCTGGCCGAAGCCAGCGAAAAACTGGCCGAGCAGCGCGGCGTGGATTTGCAGAATCTGGCACAGGTGAACCAACGCATTTTGCAAGATGTCTCGGATGGCGTGGTGGTGGTGGATGGTGCCGGGCATATCCGTCAGTTCAACGAGCGGGCGGAGCTATTGACCGGGCAACGTTTACAGATCGGCGAGCGGCTGGCCGCGTCCTTGCCGTTGCTGGGTAAGGCGGTAACCGGTTGGCAGGCGGACCGGCAACGCCCGCTGGAACTGGTGGCTGGCGTGTCACCACAAAACACCTTGCGCTTGCGCATGGTTGGCTTGTCTGCCGCCGAGCCGGGTGATGTGATGGTTTATCTGGAAGATATGGACCGGCTACGGCAGGAGTCGCAGCAACTCAAGCTGGCAGCGCTGGGACGGCTGACCGCCAATCTGGCCCATGAGATCCGCAATCCGCTGTCGGCAATTTCTCATGCAGCTCAATTGCTGGGCGAAGAAACACATTCCGATCCACTCTATACCCGGTTGACGCGCATTATTGACGACAACGCCAACCGGCTCGAACGCATGGTGCGGGATGTGCTCGAGTTGAATCGGCGTGACCGCCTGCAGATGACCGAAATCGACCTGGCTAACTGGTTGCAAGGCTTTTTGCTGGAGTTTCGTCAGGTAGAAAACATCGTTCCGCAGTTAACGCTGTCTTGTCCGGCCAATGCGGTGATACGGTTCGACCCCGGTCATTTGCATCAGGTGTTGTGGAATCTGGCGCGTAATGGCTGGCGTTATTGCAGCCAGGGCGAAAACAGCCTGACTTTTACCGTCGAGTTGCTTGACGGCCGCTGGCAACTGGACGTGTTTAATGACGGACCGCCCGTGCCGGCTGATGCGCAAGTGCAACTGTTCGAGCCTTTCTTTACTACCGAATCCAAAGGCACCGGGCTTGGCTTGTATATTGCACGGGAAATCTGCGCCGCGAACGCAGCGCAACTTGAATACGCGCCCCCGCCAGATGGTGGAGCGCGCTTTCGCATTACCTTCGGAATGAATGATGGCCAGAAAAACACGAACGGATAAGCGCGTATTGGTGGTCGACGATGAAGTTGATCTGGCCGAACTGCTGGAGCTGACGTTGCTCAAAATGGGCCTGTCGGTCGATACCGCCAACAGTGTGGCCGAGGCTCGGCATTGCCTGGATCGCCAGCGTTACGATTTCTGCCTGACCGACATGCGCATGACCGATGGTGACGGGCTGGAAGTCATTCAGTACATCCAGAGTAAAAAGCTCGATTTGCCGGTGGCCGTGATTACCGCTTATGGCAGCACCCAGAATGCCGTGGCCGCACTCAAGGCCGGCGCGTTTGATTATCTGGCCAAGCCGGTGTCGCTGGAGCAACTGCGCACGCTGATCAAATCCGCCCTCAGTCTGGATGACGAAACAGACGAAGCAACCACCTCCGGTCAACCGCCGCGCATGCTGTTGGGCGAATCGCCGGCCATGAAACAAGTGCTGGAATTGATCGACAAACTCGCCCGCAGTCAGGCGCCGGTCTATGTCAGTGGCGAATCGGGTTCGGGCAAGGAGCGTGCGGCGCGGCTGATTCACGCCCAGTCAGCGCGCGTCGAAAAGCCGTTTGTGGCCGTTAACTGCGGTGCTATCCCGGAAAACCTGATGGAAAGCGAGTTTTTCGGTTACCGCAAAGGGGCGTTTACCGGCGCCGATGCCGATCGCGACGGTTTTTTCCAGGCCGCACATGGCGGCACATTGTTTCTGGATGAAGTGGCCGATCTGCCGTTGCCCATGCAGGTCAAACTGCTGCGGGCCATTCAGGAACGCAAAGTACGCAAGGTTGGCGCCACGCAAGAAGAAGCCGTGGACGTGCGCATTATCTGCGCCACGCATCAAAACCTGGCACGCTGCGTCGAAAGCGGCCGGTTTCGCCAGGACTTGTACTACCGGCTTAATGTGATTGAACTGCACATGCCGCCATTGCGTGAAATGGGCGCAGATGTCGAGCTGATTGCCCGCAATCTGCTTGTCCGACTGGCACAGCAAAGCGGGCAAACTGTTCCGACTTTTGCGCCAGAAGCGCTCACCGCGCTACGCCACTACGCTTTTCCCGGCAACGTACGTGAGCTGGAAAACATGCTGGAACGGGCGCTGGCGCTGTGTGACGGCGCGTTGATTGTGGCCGATGATTTGCAGATCAACCCCGCCGCCGAATCAACGCGTGAAGGCGGAGCGCTGGATGTAACTGACTCGCTGCAGGACTATCTGGACCGGGTTGAGCGTGCGGCAATTCTGGATGCGCTGGAGAAAACCAGCGGCAACCGCACTCAGGCCGCCAAGGTGCTGGGGGTGACTTTCCGGTCGTTCCGCTACCGGATGGAGCGTTTGGGGATTTGATTTTTGCTGGGAGCGGCGGATTGGGTGTGCAGGGCGGCTGTAACTCGCTTGGCGTCGTTGGTTTCGTGTTGCGCCGATTTCAAAACTTGCTGCGTTAGTGCCTTCAGCACAGGTTTGCAAGGCGTTTGATACCCGGGGGTACCCGGGAGCACGCTTCTTTTCTTTGCGTCGCCAAAGAAAGGTGTCCCAAAGTCCCGCAGGGCAGGATAGCAAAAGGCGACCCCGCTGCCGCACGGGGGCCCGAAGTCAAAAGACGAAGCAAATTCGTTTGTTTACCAGGTTTTTGTAGCCCGGATGAAGCGTGGCGGGAATCCAGGGTAGCGATGCCGATCAATGCTGATGCAGCGACCTTTGTTGCCTGCCATGCACTCGTTGCCATGCTTTATTTACGCTGGCTCGCGCGCTGCGATTCAAATCCCGTCCACTTCCAGTTCGCCACCACCCAATTGCCACACGCGCCCGCCCACGGCGACCCGGCGCTGGGCATCGACATCCAGATACAGCACGGAAAGCGGCGAGATGCGGCGGTGAATGGTGTGGCCTTGTTCGATGCGGAAAGAGAATGGCGGCGTATTGCCATTGGCGATAAACCAGTGGCCGATGGCCGCCGCCGCGCTGCCCGCACCAAAATCTTCCTGCAGATGGAACGGGTCGGCGGTAAAGGCACGCAACGTCAGCACTTCGCCATCATTACTCCACAAAGCAATCTGCAATAAATGATGCGGATTGCCCAAGCTCTGCATCAACAGATCCAGTCGGGGCGCCACTTGCAGCACGTGCTGACGCGCACGCAGCGGGATGACCAACTGGGTGAAGTCGCTATCCACCCATAAAAGCGGGCCGGACAAATCGGCAGGGTTGAGTCCCAAGGCAGCTGCCAGCGCCAGGTTATCCACTTGGGCAGCGCGAGCGTGGGCTTGCGGCGTTTGCACCCACCACAAGTCGTTCTTTTTGTAGCCGATGGTGGGGGCGCCGATGGCAATTTGCGCGGCAATGCTCGAAGCACCGAGCGCCACCATCGTGGAATAAGGCAGCGCCAACTGCGGCGTGTAGGCCGACCAGGACTGGCTGCGCGTTTCCAGAAAACCGGTTTCCGGAGCACAAAACTGATAGGCCAGGCGCTGCGCAACCGCTGCATCCGGGCGTTTTGCGGTCTCACAAATGACCAGCGGACAGCCGCCCATGCGACGTTCGCCAAACACATTCAAAAGGTGAAACGGGATTTTT
The DNA here is from genome assembly GCF_031291215.1 of Silvimonas sp. Classification (NCBI taxonomy): domain Bacteria; kingdom Pseudomonadati; phylum Pseudomonadota; class Betaproteobacteria; order Neisseriales; family Chitinibacteraceae; genus Silvimonas; species Silvimonas sp. Next base: position 252,793 of record NZ_JARLJK010000066.1, on the reverse strand, counting down.
ACCATTTTTGATAACCATTCATGCCGCATAGCGCCGAGGAGGGGGTGTTATTTGTTACAATGCTCGGGTTTGTCCCAACTGTCCGATCAACGTCTTTCTGATAGCGAATCCCATGTCTTCTGCACTTGAACTGATTGCCGAAAAAGACCTGCCACTGGCGCGTGACCTTGAAATCCTGGCCGATGTGCTCGAAAGCACCATTCGCGAACAAACCGGTAATGCCGCCGCGGACCAGATCGGTGCCATTCGGGATCTCGCAATTCGTTATGTGGAAGGCCGCGATCCGGAAGCCAGTGTGGCGCTTGCCCGCACATTGTCGACACTTGATCTGTCCAACGCGATGGCGCTGGTGCGAGCATTCAGTTATTTCTCGCATCTGTCCAATATAGCGGAGGACTTGCATCATAACCGTCGTCGCCGTATCCACAAAATGCATGGCTCGGAAGCGCAACGTGGCAGCATCGAAGCGGCTATCAATGCGCTGATCGCCCGCGATATCAAGCCATCTGAAATTCTGGCGATGCTGGGCGAAACGCTCATCGCGCCGGTGCTCACTGCCCACCCGACTGAAGTCAAACGTAAAACCATTCTGGAATGCCACGCTGCGATTTCCGAATTGCTGGTAGCGCGTGACCGCAATGCAATGACGCGCGAAGAAGAGCGCGCCAATCGCGAAGCACTGGAACGCGTGGTGCTGACGCTGTGGCAAACCCGCGAAATCCGTACCTTCAAGCTCAAGGTGCAGGACGAAGTCGAAAACGGTGCCACGTTCTTCCGCAGCACTTTCCTGCATGAAGTGCCACGTTTGTATATCGATCTGGAAGACAAACTGGCCGCGTTGTCCGGCGCCGATGTCGAGCTGCCCAATTTTGTGCACATCGGTTCGTGGATTGGGGGCGACCGCGACGGTAATCCGTTTGTGAATGGCGATGTGATGCGCTACGCCGTGTCGCGCCAATCGGGTATCGCGCTGGATTACTACTATCAACAGTGTTCCAAATTGGGCGCTGAACTTTCCATGTCGACGCGCCTGGTGCAAGTCGACCAGGCGCTGCAACGCCTGGCAGAACAAGCCGCAGAAGACGAACGCAAGACAGAAGAGCCGTATCGTCTGGCCGTGGGTCATATCACCGCGCGTATTTTTGCCACCGCCATCAAGATCGGCACTTTCCATCATCAACTGCATGATGTGGCGCGTGCGCCGGAATACGAAAGCGCCGCCGAGCTGGAACGCGATCTGCAAATTGTGTCGGATTCGCTCAAGTCGCATGGCGCCGCCAAACTGGCCAATGGCCGTCTGCGTCGCTTGCTGCGCGCCGTGTCGGTATTTGGTTTCTACCTGGCACCGGTGGACATGCGCCAGCATGCTGGCATGCATGAGAAGGTGATTTCGGAACTGTTCCAGAAAGCTGGTCTTGAGGATTATCCCAAGCTGGATGAAGCCTCACGCCGCGTGGTACTGCTGCGTGAACTGGCCAGCCCGCGCCCGCTGATCTGCCCGCATGTGGATTACACCGAAGATACCCAGAAAGAAGTGGATATCTATGCTGCCGCCGCTGAGTTGCAGGCGCGTTATGGCTCCGAAGTACTGCCCAATTACATCATTTCCAACTGCGAGTCGGTCTCCGACCTGCTGGAAGTGGCGGTATTGATGAATGAAGTCGGTCTGATTCAACTCACTCCGATCCCAAAAGCAAAGATCAACGTTATCCCGCTGTTTGAAACCACCGCCGACCTGCGTAACAGCGGCCAGATCATGGCTGAACTGTTTGCCTTGCCGCAGTGGCGCACCATCGTGGCCGGACGCGGTCAGGTGCAGGAAGTCATGCTGGGCTATTCGGATTCCAACAAGGACGGCGGTTACCTCACATCCAACTGGGAGCTGTACAAAGCCGAATTGAACCTGGTCAAGGTGTTTGAGGGCGTCGGGATCAAAATGCGCCTGTTCCATGGTCGCGGCGGTACGGTGGGTCGTGGCGGTGGTCCCGCATTTGATGCCATCGTGGCGCAGCCAGTGGGTTCGGTGAACGGCCAGATTCGTATTACCGAGCAGGGCGAAGTGATTGCCTCCAAGTTTGCTGACCGCGAAGTCGGTCGCCGCAATCTGGAAATCATGATCTCCGCCACGCTGGAAGCCAGCTTCCCGACGGATGAACAAGCCCGCGTTGATACGCCAGAGCGTCACAAGCTGGCCGAGCGCCTGTCGCTGCGTGCGTACCAGGCCTACCGTGATCTGGTTTACGCCACACCGGAATTCATCACTTATTTCCGTGAAGCAACGCCGATCAACGAGATCCCGAACCTGAACATCGGTTCGCGTCCAAGTGCGCGCAAGAACACCAATTCGATCGCCGATCTGCGGGCGATTCCTTGGGTGTTCTCGTGGTCGCAATGCCGTTTGATGCTGCCGGGCTGGTTTGGCTTTGGCACGGCGATTGCCGAATACCTGGCCGAGACCGACGAAGCGGGTCTGGCCGTCTTGCAAGAACTGTATCGCGAATGGCCGTTCTTCCAGGTCACCGTATCCAATATGGAAATGGTGCTGGCCAAGTCGGATATCGCCATTGCCGCGCGTTACTCCGAACTGGTGCAGGATCAGGACCTGGCTCGCCGTATCTTCGGTCGTATCCGTGATGAATGGCAACGCGCTGTAGACGCCGTGCTGGCCATCACTGGTCACAAAGAGCTGCTGGGTGATAACCCGATGCTGGCGCGCAGCCTGGATAATCGTCTGCCGTATCTGGACCCGCTCAACCACTTGCAAGTTGAATTGCTCAAGCGCCTGCGTGCGGGTGATGAAAGCGAAGACCTGCAACACGCGGTGCATTTGACGATTAACGGGATTGCGGCCGGTTTGCGTAACAGTGGTTAATACCGCTCAGCAATAAACGCCCGATCCGGCATATACTCGCCGCCATGATCCGTCGCTTTGTTTCTTTCGAGGCTACCGGGTTGATGGCGGCGATTTCTTTTGCCTGTGCCACTCACCTGGTCAACGCTGCTGGACTGCCTAGCCACTTTGGCGAGCAGATGGAGGCCGCGCTGTCTTGCCATTCCGAGTGGTCTACCAGCTGGTGGCGGGCGTATTTTCGCAATTACCTGGGAAAGCCGCTGCGCACCTGGGGCGATGCGGAGTGGTTCGACGCCAAAAATGCCCAGCTGGCGGGCAACACAGCCAGCGAAGTATTCGTCAATTTGCCAGAAAGTGGTGCCTTGATGGTCGGCGTACTGATTCCTTCCCCGGTGGATACGGTGCGCAAACAACTGGAAGCCACCCTCAACACCCAGTTCGTTCCTCTGGCCGGGCCTTACCCGCGCTATCTCTCCAAATTCGGCAGTGTGCTGGTGGGTTTGTCCAACAAACAAACCAAGTGGTATTGCGCGCGCTGGAGTCTGGGCAACCGTCCCTGAATTACCCGCTACCGCGATTTTGAGTTGTTCATGCAGACCTCTGTGATGCTTTTGGCATAACAGGTTGTTCATGTTTATAGATACCACTTTGTCATAATTCCACACCTCTGCCTTTTGCTTGCCACGTCAGCGTTGACCGATTTTTCTCGGACACAAGTTGTTGACAGTCCCTTAAAGAAAAAAGACTGGGTGGTGAAAATATTCATCACCAGGCCGATGCACAGGCACAACAAACACCCTGCATTTCGTCGGCGACAAACGTCATATGTATCCGCCCGGCGGGCGCTTCGGTTTGCGCAATTCTGGATAATTCTTTTCTTATGTTGCAACGCAATAGTAATAAATAGTCCTTTCCACACAGCAATTTGAGCAAATAATTTATTTATTGCTGCAGTGCAGCATCTGCGGTGAGTCCGCTGAAGCTTGCTGCCGGCAATAGACGGTACCGAACGTCTGTCCAGGGTAAAACCCGTACGTCGGTCGCAGGCTTGACGTCAGATTCCGGTTTGGCGGCTAATGGGCGCCGTGGAACCCGAAGGCTGCATAAGGGTGTCGGTTACCGTCAGCACAAAGCACTGCGAGCAAGGTGCAATAGAAAACATCATCTGACGACCAGACCACTGGATGCGCATGAATAGCGCCAATACAAGAAGGATGGAGACTTGCCTATTATGAAAATGAGACGTTTAAACCTTGCAGCGATTCCGGCCGCCCTCGTGGCGGCCCATTCTTTTGCTGCGTATCCGGCCTGGGTAGACGGCGGTACTTATACTGCTGGCACCATCGTTGTTTACAACGGCCATGATTATCAAGCGCTGGTCACTCAGACTGATTATGTGGGTGCCAACTGGAACCCGGCTGCGACGCCAAGTCTGTGGAAGGACTTGGGGGCGGATGCTGGCGGTTCGCCAACGCCTACTCCGACACCTGCGCCAACTCCGGCGCCGACGCCAGTCCCGACACCGGCTCCAACGCCAGCGCCGACTCCGGCACCAACGCCTGCTCCTACTCCCGCACCAACACCAGCGCCAACACCAAGTGGTAGCTGTGCGGCGGTCTGGAATGCAACCACTGCCTACAACACCGGCAACACCGTTAGCCTGAATGGCGTTAACTATGTGGCCAACTGGTGGACGCAAGGCCAGAGCCCGGCCACCAATTCGGGTGCCAGCGGTAGCGGCCAGCCATGGACGATCGTAGCGAACTGTTCGGGTGGCACGCCGACTCCGACACCTACTCCAACACCGGCGCCGACACCTACTCCGACGCCAACTCCTGCTCCGACGCCTACCCCAACGCCGGCTCCAACCCCGACACCGACACCGACGCCAACTCCCGCGCCGACACCTACCCCGACTCCAGCTCCAACTCCGTCGGGCAAGTATCAAGTGGGTTCGTACTTCGCTCAGTGGGGTATTTATTCGCTTGGCTATAACGTGAAGAACATCGACACCAGTGGTTCCGCTGCCAAGATGACCTTCCTGAACTACGCCTTCAACAACATCTACAAGCAAGCCGACGGTACCTATCAATGCCAGGGTCAAGTGACCGTGACTGAGCAAGGTGCTACCAATCCGAATGCTGCAGGTGCTGGTACCGGCGGCGATGCCTGGGCTGACATCCAGAAGGGCTTTGATGCTTCCACTTCGGTGAGCGGCGTTGCAGACACCTGGGATCAAACGGTGAAGGGCAACTTCAACCAGCTGAAAGAACTGAAGGCCAAGTATCCAAACCTGAAAGTGATCATGTCACTGGGCGGCTGGACGTGGTCCAAGTACTTCTCGGCAGCAGCAGCTACCGACGCAGGCCGCAAGGCGCTGGTTTCCAGCTGCGTCAACATGTACATCAAGGGTAACTATCCGGTTGATTCCGGTTCGGGTACCGGCGGTACTGGTGTGCTGGCAGGTATCTTCGACGGTATCGATATCGACTGGGAATACCCGGGTATCCAGGGCGTTGGCTACAACACGGTTGATCCGGTCAATGACAAGCACAACTACTCGCTGCTGATGCAGGAATTCCGTAGCGAACTGGATGCTTATGGCGCCACCACCGGCAAGCATTATCTGCTGACGGCGACCACCGGCGCGGGTTCAGACAAGATCGCTCAGGAAGAACCGGCCGCATTGGCTTCCTCGGTAGATTGGCTGAACCTGATGGCGTACGACTACCACGGTGGCTTTGAAACCACCGGTCCGACGGACTTCCAGGCCAATCTGTATGGCGACCCGGCAAGCCCGAATATCTCGAATGGCGGCACGGTAGCAACGTACTTTACCGATGATGCAGTCAAAGAGTTGGTCGCGGCAGGCTTCCCGATCGCCAAACTCAATCTGGGCATTCCGTTCTACGGACGTGGCTGGACTGGCGTGAAGAACGTGAACAACGGCATGTACCAGACTGCAACCGGCCCGGCAGCGGGTGCTTCTGAGGCAGGCATCAACAACTACAACGTGTTGAAATCTGCCGCAGGTAACATCTTCTACAACAATACCGTGGTTGGTCTGTACAAGTTCGATGGTACCAACTGGTGGAGCTACGATGATCCGTCGATCATCGCCACCAAGCTGAACTACACCAAGACCAAGGGTATGGGCGGTGTGTTCTCCTGGTCGCTGGATGGGGATGACACCTCCGCTACCCTGATGAACGCGATGGGCGCCATCAACCAGTAAGCTTCCAAAGTGTCGACCCGACGACGTATCAAGCAATACTGATACGCTTAGCCCTCCCGGATGTTCGGGAGGGCTTTTTTATGGGCGGAGTGGGTGTGTTCGAAGAGAGGAGGAGGGCGTGATCCGACTTGCGGCGTGGCGTTGATCGCTCGCTTGCCCATACCCGCAGCGGGGTACTAAAGCATGCGACCGCTCAAAAGCAGGAGCCTATCGCCTGCGGGTAAGTATTCCCTGCGCTGCTATGCCATTCTCTGGTCGGTTGGCTGGATAAGCGCGGTCGGGTCATTTAGTTGCTTTGAGAAACCCGGAGCCGAGAGCCACGTTGCCCGGATGAAATCAGGTAGCCCGGATGAAGCGTTAGCGAGAATCCGGGGCTGCTGTATTTACACATGCGGTGCGGTTTGTCGCTCAGAGGCGCGGCGTGAGCAGATCTCTCGCAACCCCTCAATACACGCCCGGCTTATGCTGCTTCGCCTGCCACGCTTCTATCTTGGGCAGCATTCTCAGGTAAAGCCCCGAACCCACAGCGCACAATGCGCAGGCCAGCACCGTATTTTCCACACGCGCCAAGGCGAAATGCATGGGCGAGGCAATCACCCGCTGCAGGCCGAAATCCAGCAAGACCATCACCAACGCGGTAATCGGGACCACCGCCACCCAGTAGTTACGCGCCTGCGCTGCCGGGGTCATTGCGGCCATAAGCGTGACCAGCAAGGCCAGCACCCATTCGTTGTTCACGTAATAGATCACTGCGGCGCCAGCGATTACGCCGATCATTGAGCCGACCAGCCGCTGAATCAGCCGATGCACGCTGTGGTGCGCGTCGTAAACGGTGACGATGGCAATGGTCAGCGGCACCCAGTAAAAACGCAGCAAGCCCAGCCATTGGCCCAATAAATAACCCGACAACACCAGCACAGCAAAGTACAGCGCAAAGGCGCCGTTATTGTGACGCCGCCGCATTAAATGCCGGGCCGCTTCGCGCAGCATGGGCGCCGTCTGGTATTCCGGTTCTTTGAACAGTTTCAGCGATAACAAGATCGACAAAATGCCGGAAATCCCGCCAAGAATCAGATAGGTGCCACATAACGGCGGCAGATCCGGCGCGCTATCGCCAAACAAAAAGGCCACCAGCCAGTACTTGCCAATGAACTCGACCGAGCCGCCAGCACCTTGCAGCCAGCCCGCAAACAAGGCAAAGCCCACCAGCAAAGCCAGCCCGGCGCCCGGCACATAATGGCCCGCAACACCGGCAATGCCCGCCAGCAACATCCCTAAGGTCATATAGATAATGGCGGCAATGCGCTCACTGGTTTCGCCGCCATAATCGACAAAAAGCGTATAAAAACCGGCAACGCCGCCGTAAACCGCCGGTAAAAACTCTCCCCGCGTCAGTGCAATCAGTAGCGGTAACCCCACGGCAACCGCGCCGCGAAACATTTTGCGGGTGTTGATCGGGGTAGTGGCCAGAATCAGTGAAGGATGCAGCGCCATAGGGACAAGGCAAGCCTGTAAGAGACGAGGGTCGAAATGTAGTCAGACTACATGAACTTGCCCAGGTAAATAAGCCCGCCAACGCGTATAAGCCGCATCTGGCAACAGAGCGGGATTTAGCCTTTGCCACAAGCGGGGCATGCGGGATAATCGCGTTTTCAGGAATCCACCATGCCTTTGCTGCAAAACACCGACCTGTCTGGCCTCAATACCTTGGGGCTGCCATCCCGCGCCCAATTCTTGTGTGAGCTGACCGATATCGGTGAGTTGGCGACATTACGTGCCGATATTGCTTTGGCGGGCTTGCCGTGGCATGTACTTGGCGGTGGTAGCAATCTGGTATTGCCAGATGTGGTGCCGGGCCTGGTGATCAAAGTCGCTATCGCTGGGCGTTCGTTGGCGGGCGAGGACGACACTGCCTGGTACGTCTCCGGCGGTGGCGGCGAAAACTGGCATGAGTTTGTACAGTGGACCCTGGCGCAGGGCTGGGGCGGGTTGGAAAATCTGTCGCTGATTCCCGGTACCGTCGGCGCTGCACCAATCCAGAATATTGGCGCTTATGGCGTAGAGGTAAAGGACGTGTTGTATGGCGTGCATGCCACGCATTTGCAGACCGGTGAACAACGCGTATTCAGCAAATGCGAGTGCCGCTTTGCCTATCGCGACAGTATCTTCAAACAAGAAGAAGCCGGGCGCTGGTTGATCAGCGAGGTCATCTTTCGCCTGCCCAAACAACCGGCGTTGCATACCGCTTATGGCGAGATCGAACGCGAATTGCAGCAGCTTGGCGTACCTACCTCGCCCCAAGCTGTAGCGCAGGCGGTCATCAATGTGCGTCAGCGCAAACTGCCTGATCCGGCTGTGATCGGCAACGCGGGCAGCTTCTTCAAGAACCCGATTGTGGATGTGGCGACGCGTGACCAGATTGCTGCAGAGTGGCCCGAGCTGGTGAGTTATCCGGTGACTGCGGGTTGGGTCAAACTGGCCGCAGGCTGGTTGATAGATAAGGCGGGCTGGAAAGGCAAAACGCTGGGGTCGGCAGGCATGTACGACAAACAGGCGCTGGTGCTGGTCAACCATGGCGGCGCAGGGCGTGCGGATGTCGAGCAGCTGTGCCGTGCAGTACAAGCGTCGGTCAAAGGCAAATTTGGCGTGCAGCTCGAGCCTGAGCCGGTGTTCTGGTAATACGAGTTTTCATCCGGGCGACAAGAATGCCGATTTGCCGCCCGGATGAAGTGGCCAGTTAACGCTGCAAAGCCGCCAACAGTTTGCCGTGAATGCCGCCAAAGCCGCCGTTACTCATGACCAGAATGTGATCGCCCGGTTGTGCTGCGCTGGCGACATCGGCAACCAGCGCTGTCAGGTCATCATGCGCATGCGCTTTCTCGCCCAGTCCGGTCAACGCTTCTGCCGGGTCCCAGCCCAGATTGGCGCCGTAGCAATACACGCGATCTGCATCGACCAGACTGGCTGGCAATTGCGCCTTCATGGTGCCCAGCTTCATGGTGTTGGAACGGGGCTCCAGCACTGCCAGAATGCGTGCTTTGCCTACTTTGCGGCGCAAGCCCGCTAGCGTGGTGGCAATGGCGGTGGGGTGATGGGCAAAGTCGTCGTACACGGTGATGCCGTTGACCACGCCCTTAATCTCCATCCGGCGTTTGACGTTGCGGAACTCGCCCAGCGCCTCAATGGCTTGCTCCACCGGCACACCCACATGCCGGGCCGCAGCGATGGCAGCAACCGCGTTCAAGCGATTGTGTTCGCCCAGCAAATCCCAAGTCACCCGGCCTTGCATCTGGCCATTGAGCAGCACATCAAAATGCTGGCCATCGTCGTTGGCCATCGCCCAACCCTGGTCGACCCCAAAGCGCTCGGTTTCGCTCCAGTTGCCGCGTTCCAGCACGCGATCCAGGCTCGTTTCCCGACCGTTGACGATCAGGCGACCATTGCCCGGCACCGTGCGCACCAAGTGGTGAAACTGGGTTTCGATGGCATGCAGATCGGCAAAAATATCGGCGTGGTCGAACTCCAGATTATTCAGGATTGCCGTGCGTGGCCGGTAATGAACAAATTTGGAACGTTTGTCGAAAAACGCGGTGTCATATTCATCGGCTTCGATTACAAAGAAGGGAGATTGACCGCCTTTTTCCTGGCGTGGTTCGCCGGGCAGGCGGGCGGAGATGCCAAAGTTCTCCGGGATGCCACCCACCAGAAAGCCAGGTGCCAATCCGGCGTATTCCAGAATCCAGGCCAGCATGGAGGTCGTCGTGGTTTTGCCATGCGTGCCGGCGACGGAGAGAACCCAGCGACCTTGCAGGATATGATCGCGCAGCCACTCCGGGCCTGAGGTATACGGCAGGCCACGATTGAGGATTTCTTCCATTAACGGATTGCCGCGGCTGACCACGTTGCCGATCACGTACAGATCCGCGTTCAGCTGCAACTGGTCAGGAGACCAGCCTTCGATCAGCTCGATACCCAGTGCTTCCAGCTGGTCGGACATGGGCGGGTAAACCCCGGCATCGCAGCCGGTCACCGTGTGGCCCGCCGCGCGTGCCAGGGCGGCGATGCCACCCATGAAAGTGCCGCAAATACCGAGAATGTGAATATGCATAATGGATTATTGAAATGTTATTAAAATTTAGAAAATTTAATGGCTTGGCGCGTCAAGTTTGGATTGCGTACAATCCGGTATTCCTTTTACGTTCCCATCTAGATCATGCCTAAAGTGCCGCCGGTAAATCCGGTGGAAATCGCCCGAATTGCCTTAAAACGGTTGGTCGAAAGCCGCTTGCCGCCGACCCCCGAAAACTATACGCAATTCTACAACGCGATTGCCACCATCAAGGCGCCGGAAGAAAAAACCACCGACGAGCTCCAGCAAGCGTGGAAGATTCTGTGCCGGCTGGACGATGCCGTTGGCGATGCTACCGATACCACCGAACAACTGATTGCCTCGCTGGCTGTGAATGGCGAGAGCATGGCCAGCAGTCTGGACCAGTTGCAAACCGCCCGTGAGCAGCATCTAGCCAAGGTTGTGCCGCCTGAAGAGACGCATGGTCGCCTTGAAGCTCTGCTGGATCAGATCATCGATTCCACCAGTACCATTCATTCCTCGGTGCAGACCACCCACGTTGATCTGGCCGCAATCCGCGAGTCCGTGCGCCACATTGAAGAAGACCTGGCGCACAACCGGATGATCCTTGGGCTGGACCCGCTGACCGGCGCACATAACCGTCAGGGCTTTGATCACCTGCTGGCCGCCGAAGTAAAGCGCGCTCGCCGCCACAGTGGCAAGCTGAGCGTGGTGATTCTTGATCTGGATGATTTCAAGCTGGTCAACGATCGGTTTGGCCATCTGGTTGGTGATCAGGTGTTGGTGCACATGGCCGATCTGGCCAAAGCGGTGTTGCGTGAAACTGACGCTTTGGTCCGCTACGGCGGTGAAGAGTTCCTGCTGATTTTGCCGGAAACCGACCAGAACGGCGCGCAATATGTGGTCGACCGTTTGCGGGTTGTGGCTGCGCGGACGCCGTTTATGCACAAGTCCGAACGTATTGATGTCACGTTCTCCTCCGGCGTGGCCATGCTCAAGGACGATGAAAACGGTCGTGCACTGGTATTGCGTGCTGATGAGGCGCTGTATCGGGCCAAACACAGTGGTCGCGGGCGGATCGAGCTGGCGCTGTAGTCTGGCGGCTTTCCTGGCAACCAAACAAAAACCCCATGTCATCTGGCATGGGGTTTTTGTTTGGTGCGCCGCACGCATGCGCCTGGATTAGTGGCGCCAGAACGCTGGCGTGAACAGGATCAGCACAGAGAAGATTTCCAGCCGTCCCAACAGCATGGCGAAGGTGCACACCCAGATTTGCAACGGCGCGAAGACTGAAAAATTAGCTGCCGGGCCAACCACGCCCAGACCTGGCCCGGTATTGTTCAGGCAGGCCACGATCGCAGTGAAGCTGCTGAGGAAATCCAGATCAGTCAGCAGCATGACAAACGTCAGCACCACCATGCTGGTTACATACAACGAGATAAACCCGAGCACCGCAAAAATCACACTCGGCGGTACGCTGCGGCCATTGACCTGCACCGGTTGCACGGCGTTCGGATGCAACAGGGTGGTGAACTGGCGGCCGGCTTCCTTGAGCAGCACCAGTGCCCGGAACATCTTGATGCCGCCACCGGTAGAGCCCGCGCAAGCGCTAAAGCAAGACAGGAACAACATCAGCAGCGGTACAAACAGTGGCCAAGTGCCGAAGTCCGCCGTGGCGTAACCCCCATCGGTGGCGATCGACACCAGGTTGAACGCTACATTGCGCAGTGATGTTTCATAGTCGGGATAGACATTCTGCCAATCCAGGTAGGCCGCCAACCCGATGCCGGCCAGCAAGATCACCGCCAACATCGACTTGAACTCGGTATCGCGCCAGTAGGCTAATAGCGAACGGCGGCTGAAGGCGACGTAATGCGTGGCGAAATTGGTGGCACCAGCAATCATGAACACAATCAGGATGGCTTCGATGGCGGGCGAATTGAAGTACGCCACACTGTCGGTATGGGTGGAAATGCCGCCCAGTGAAATGGCCGTCAGCGCGTGGCATACAGCGTCAAACCAGGTCATCCCGGCCAGCTTGAGCAACAGCAGGCAGAGGATGGTGAGCCCGATATAAACCAGCCATAAATTGCGCGCCGTCTCCCGGATTCGCGGTTTGAGCTTGGCGTCTTTGATTGGCCCTGGCATTTCGGCCTTGAACACCTGCATGCCGCCTACGCCCAGCATCGGCAAAATCGCCACCGCCAGCACGATCACCCCCAAGCCGCCCAGCCAGCTCAACATATGGCGCCAGAGGTTGAGCGACGCTGGCAGTGCATCAAGATCGGCGATTGTGGTGGAACCGGTGGTGGTCAGCCCGGCCATGCCCTCGAAATAGCCGTTGGTAAACGAGACGCTGGGGTCATAAAGCCAGAACGGCGCGGCCGCTGCCAGTGGCAGCAACAGCCAGATGCCGACTACCAGCAAGAAGCCGTCACGCACTTGCAATTCACGGCGAAAGGCATGCGTTGCCGCGACGATTACCAGCGCGCTGACAAACACAATTCCCAAGGCCTGTGCAAACGGCTGCAGGCCAGCATCTTGTCCGAACCAGGCCAGCCCCAGCGGAACCAGCAAGGTGAGTGAAAACAGCAGGGCTATCCGGGCGAGGATATTGAAGGTGGGCAACAAGCGCATCAGAAGAACCCCAGCTTCACGGCGAACAGATGCTCAACTTCGCGGGTACGCATTTTGTCGTGTACGAACAGGATGCAGCGGTCATCGGCTTCGATCACCGTGTCATGGTGCACCATGATGACCTTGCCAGCGCGCACGATGGCGGCCAGAAAAGCGTGCGATGGCATGCGAATTTCATCGACCCGGCGGCCAATTACCCGCGACACCGACTTGTTGCCATGAACGATCAGCTCAACCGCCTCGGCCGCGCCACGGCGCAGTGGTTTGACTGCGGCGATATCGCCTTGCCGGGCGAAGGCGAGCAGGGTGCCGATGGTGAGCTGGGCGGGGGAGAGCGCCACGTCAATGCGGCTGTCTTGCAGCAGGTCGACATAGCGCGAGCGGTTGATGATCGAGATCACCTTGCGTGCGCCCATCTGTTTGGCCAGCAAGGACGACATGATGTTGTCTTCGTCATCCGAAGTCAGCGCCAGATATAGATCGGTACGGTCAATCTGTTCCGATTCAAACATCGTCTCGCTGGTGGCATCACCGAGCAGTACCAGCGAGTCGGGCAACTGGTTGGCAATCCATTCGGCGCGAACTGGATCGCTTTCCACCAGCTTGACGCTGTAATCCTTCTGCAGGGCCTTGGCGAGGCGAAAGCCAACGTTGCCCCCGCCCGCCAGCAGCACGCGCTTGATGGGGCTTTCCACCACGTGCAACGCGGCGATGACTTTGCGCATTTGCCGTGCTTCGGCCAGCACAAATACTTCGTCTCCGGCCTGCAGCTCGGTGTCGCCATCCGGGCGGATGTAATGGTTATTGCGATAGACGCCGACGACGCGCCGGTCGATATTGGGCAGGATCTCGTTGAACTGGGTCAACGCCTTGCCTGCCATGGGCGCGCCTTCGGTAATCCGCGCCACCACTAGTTGCACCAGCCCGTTGGCAAAATCGAGCACCTGCAATGCTTCGGGCATTTTCACCAGCCGCACCAGGTAGTCGGTGACGACCTGGGCCGGTGTAATGGTGTGACTGATGGCAAAACCGTCTTCTTCCGAAAACAGCGCCTCGTGAGCCAATAGATCGGAATTGCGGATGCGGGCAATGCGCGTGGGCACGCGGAACATCTGGTAGGCAATCTTGCAGGCCACCATGTTCAGTTCATCCGTCGGGGTGACCGCCAACAGCAGTTCGGCGTCTTCAGCGCCAGCTTCGCGCAGCGTTTGCGGGCTGGAGGCAGAACCGGTAATGACGCGCAGATCCAGTCGGCTCATCAGGGGAGCTAGATTGGCCGGGTTGTCATCGACGATGGTGACGTTGTGTTGCTCGTAGACCAATTGCTCGGCCACGGTGGCGCCGACCCGGCCGGCACCAAGAATCAGAATATTGGACACGGTTGGCTGTGATCTCTGTTTTATCTGGAGCCAGGCGCACCCGGGGCGGGCAGCCAGGACTCCGTTTGGTTTTGGCTTGATTGCGATGCCATGGGGGCGATCCGTACAACAACCGGACCAAAGGGCAGGCCAGTGGCCCCCAAAACGCAAAAACGGGAAGCAACCTTGTCAGGTTTGCTTCCCGTTCAGACTAGCACAGCGCTACAGATATGCCGTGCGGGTTATGTCAGTCTTCTTCAACTGGCTTGTTTTTTTTGGGCATGTTGACACCCAACTGTTTGAGCTTGCGGTAAAGGTGCGTGCGTTCCAGCCCGATCCGTTCCGCCACCCGGCTCATATTGCCGCCAGACAACTCGATCTGCCGTTCCAGATAGAACTTCTCGAACTGGTCGCGTGCTTCGCGTAGCGGCAAGTTCATGTCCACTGCCGACAAAGCCGGAGCCGGTGCCGAAATTTGCGCTGCAGTAGCTTCAACGCTGGGCGAGAACTGCGACAAAATGCGCGAAACCGGATTGATGTCGATCTCGCCATCACGGCAGGACAGCGCCAGACTCTTCACCACATTGGTCAGCTCATCCAGATTGCCCGGCCAGTCTTGCTGGGCCAGCAACTGCAAAGCATTGTGGCTGAAGCGACGCGCGCCCAGCTTATGCTGCGCGACTGTATCGGTGAGGATGGTCTCCGCCATGCGCGGGATGTCTTCCTTGTGCTCACGCAGGGCGGGCACCGGCACAATCCATTGCGACAGCTGACGGAACAACTCGGGGTCGAGATCGCCACTGAGCTGGTCCAGCGGACGGCTGGAGGCCGACACCAGTCGCACCTTCATTTTGTCCAGCTTGCCCAGCACCGACTTCAGCCCGGCTTGCGCCCGCGCATCCAGATAAGCCAGATCACGCAGGAACAACGTGCCGCCGGTAGCCTTGTTCAGCAACTCTTGCGGCGCCAGCGCGAATTCTTCATTGGAGTGCGGCGCCACAAACGGCTTGCCGTCCGGGTTGACGTAGCGCGCGCAATATTCAAAACCGACACCAGGCGGGCCGATCAGCAGCACCGGCGCGGTTTGCGCTTGTGCGGCTTGCAGCATGCGGGTCAGTTCGCGAATGTGCTCGCTCTCTCCCAGACGATTGAGGGTGACGACCGGACGCGGTGCTTCTTGTTGCAAGGTCACGGCGCGTTTGACGGCGGCCAGCAACTTTTGCAAACCAATCGGCTTTTCCAGGAAGTCCATCGCACCGATCCGCGTTGCTTCCACAGCGGTATCGATGGTGGCATGACCTGACATCATGATCACCGGCATGGTGAGCTGGCCGTTACGTGCCCACTCCTTGAGCAACGTTACGCCATCGGTGTCCGGCATCCAGATATCCAGCAATACCAGGCGTGGTTGCGCCTGATTACGTAGCCGGCGCGCCGCTTCGGCGTTTTCTGCCACCGCTACGCTATAGCCTTCGTCTTGCAGAATTTCGGACAACAACTCGCGAATGCCGATCTCGTCATCTACTACCAGAATATCCTGACTATGCAACTTCATTCCTCCGCCAGCGGCAGATCAATACGAACCCAGGCTCCGCCAGTTTCGCGGTTTCCGGCCTGAATGCGGCCGTGATGTTCGTCGATAATTTTTTTAACTATCGCCAATCCCAAGCCCGTACCTTTTTGTTTTGTTGTGATGTACGGTTCAAACACCCGAGGGAGTATATCGGGTTGAAAGCCGTTTCCGCTGTCTTCTACGACGAGTCTGGCAAATTTATCGGTTTTTTCGGTCCGGACGCAAATTTGTGGTTTATTGAATACGCCATCAACCGCCTGTCCGCTTTCCTGGGAATGGATAGCATCTTGTGCATTCTGCAGCAAATTGTGGATCACCTGGCGTAAATGCGTGGCATCTCCGTCCACAATCAGCGCGCCGCCGGTCAGATCTTCGTATTTCACCGGGGCAGCTTCATACAGTACCAAGACTTCACTGAGCAACTGGCGCAGATCAAGCGGACGCTTCTTGCCCGTGGGTTTGCGGGCGTAATCGCGGAACGCATCTACCATTTGCTTGAGCGCCGCCACCTGTTTGACGATGGTTTGCGAATTGCGGGTCAGCAGGTCCTTACCGCTCTGGTCGAGTTTGTCGGCCAGTTTCAGTTCCATGCGCTCAGCGGCCAACTGGATCGGCGTGAGCGGGTTTTTGATTTCATGGGCCAGGCGACGAGCCACTTCACCCCAGGCCGCATCGCGCTGGGCGGAAATCAAATCGGTAATGTCGTCAAACACCACCAGATAGCCGCTACGACTTTCGCCCACCGCCAGCCTTGTGCCGCGAATTTGCAAAATGCGTTTTTCGTCGGCGACTTCGGCTTCTTTTTCCCAGTGTTCTTCTTTGCCGGCAAAGCCCATCAACACTTGGTCACACAAGGTGGTGAGCGCTGGATAAAGCTCACTCCAGCGCATAAGCGGGGTATCGCCTAGCCGGTTGGGATCAATGCCCAGAATGCGTAGCGCGCTCTGATTGGCAGAGGCCAGCGTCCAGCTATCGTCAAACGACATCACACCCGCGGTGAGCGAGCCGAGCATCGCCTCGAGATAGGCATTGGCGGCCTCTTGTTCGGCCTGATGCTGTTCCAGCGCGGTGCGCGCATCGCCCAACTGGCGGGTCATGCGGTTGAACGAATGCGTGAGAATGCCCAGCTCATCGCGGCTGATCACCGGCTGACGCTGTGAATAGTCGCCCGAAGCCACCGCGCGGGTGCCTTCGGCCAGCACTGAGAGCGGCGCGGCCAGTTTGTCCGACAGATAGATTGCCAGCGCCACTGCGCCCAGCAGGGCCATCAGCAACGCCAGCGTCAGAGTCAGGCTGTAGATGAGTTTGAGGCCCTGGCGCGATTGCGAGAGCTGTTTGTAATCGGCGCGGACTTGTTCGACCAGTTCGGCATCGGCGGCCAGTGAAGGGTCAATTGGCTGGCGTAGCTGCAAGATGCGCGTGCGCTCAGATAAACCGGTGTCATGCACTGGCATCATCACGCGCATGGTCAGACCCTTGTCGGTGTCTGTTTCCAGTTGTTTGACCGGTCCTTGCATGGCCATGCGTAGCTGATTGCGGTCGGGGATACTCGGGAATAACCCGGCGCTTTCGTTACCGATATGCGCAATGGTCTGCCCGGTTTCATCAAAAACGCTGATTTCCTGTACCCCAATCTGATCGCGCAAACGAGTCAGACGGGAAAGAAGCGAGGTGCCGTTTTCATCGTGGATATCCAGGGCGATGACCCGCGCTTTGCGCAATAGGTCGTTCTGCTGGAAATCAATGGCGTTGTGGCCTAGATTCAGGCCGCGATCCAGGGCGCCTTCCACCCGTACGTCAAACCAGGTTTCGATGGAACGGTTCAGAAACTGCACCGACAAGGTGTACACCAGCGCACCTGGCAACACCGCCACCAGCGAGAACATCAGCACCATGCGCAAAGTGAGCCGCGAGCCAAAGACCTTGGCTTTGACCTTTTGCACCAGCTGCATCAGGCGCACGCCCACCAGCACGATCATGCCCAGCAACATCAGACCGTTGATGGTCAGCAGCACGGTGTAATACTTGGCGAAGGCCGAGGTATTGCCGGAAGCGGTGGCCAGCAGGAACAACAGAATCGTGCCCAGCGAAGCCAGAATGATGAGCGCCCGCTTCATTTACTTGCCGTCCTCGTCACTGCGCAAGCCGACCTCCGACCAGGCCGATTCGAGTTGCCAGTCACTGTGACCAATAGCAGTCAATTGCCAGGTTTTGGGCAATTGCGAGACATCCAGCTTGAGCCGCATGCGGCCAGAGAAATCACTTTTGTCATGGGCGATCGAGGTGTCTTGCAGTACGCCCCAGCCACGCAGCACACCAAGTGCCGACAACGCTTCATCCAGAGTATTGAAGCTGCGGTAAAAACTGCCCAGATGCAGGCGATACTGGCGCGACAAAGCGTGGTAGCTCAAGCGATAGGTAAGCGTAGCGGTCGGGGAGAACCAGTCGGCCACCTGGCGATACCAGGAATACATGCGCGGGCGGGTGAGCTGGAATTCGTAGACAAATGGCAAGCTCAGGCCATTGGTCAAAGAGTCTTCCAGCGCCGGGGAAAGGGTGATCTTGTAACTGGCCG
Organism: Silvimonas sp.; assembly: GCF_031291215.1. Taxonomy (NCBI): domain Bacteria; kingdom Pseudomonadati; phylum Pseudomonadota; class Betaproteobacteria; order Neisseriales; family Chitinibacteraceae; genus Silvimonas; species Silvimonas sp. The sequence goes on along the minus strand of NZ_JARLJK010000066.1, from coordinate 234,474 downwards.
AGATTTCGACCTGGTTGTCACCCCAGCTGGACGCAGCCTGTTGGGCCTTGATGCCGCCACCATCTGCCCAGGCCACGGAAACGGCCAGCCACAAGGCAAGCAGGCCGCACCAACGGCGCCAGCTAGCCAGTGTGTTTCGCAAAAAGGGCGTAGTAAAAACCATCGTGCTCCGGGTTCGGCAATAGCTGCCCATCGGTGGCGGATTCCAGTGTCACCGGCAGGCGTAGCGCATCCGGCGTACGAGCCGCAAAGGCTGCTGCCTGGACTGCGTTTTCTGCCGGGAATACGGAGCACGTAGCATAGAGGAGTTTGCCGCCCGGAGCTACCAAAGCCCACAGCGCATCCAGCATTGCGGCCTGTTGTTGCGCAAACTGGACAATATCTGCCGATCGGCGCAGCCATTTGATATCTGGATGGCGGCGTGCAACACCGGTGGCAGAACAAGGCACGTCGGCCAGAATCCGGTCGAACAGTTTGCCATCCCACCAGTCGGCTGGCTTGCCTGCATCGCCGGTCAACAAAGTGGCATTGAGTCCCAGTCGTTTGAGATTGTCAGCAACGCGCGACAGGCGTTGTGCATCCGCATCGACCGCAGTGAGTTCCAGATCGGCCAGTTCCAGCAAATGGCCGGTTTTGCCGCCAGGCGCAGAACAGGCATCCAGTACGCGCATGCCCGGGGCGACATCGAGTAAGCGAGCGGCTTGCTGCGCACCCCAGTCTTGCACCGAAACCAGACCTTCAAAAAAACCGGGAATGCGATCTACGCCCACCGGATGGCGCAACTGGATGGCGGTGTCGTCCAGGGCGCGCGCTTCCAGTCCGGCCTCTTGCAAGGCGGCCATGCTTTGCGCAACGCTGCCGCGCCGCTGGTTGACGCGCAGCGTGAGCGGCGGGTGCGTGTTGTTGGCGGTGAGGATGTTTTCCCACTGTTGTGGCCACGCTTCGCGCATGGCATCAATCCACCATTGCTGGTGCGACCATTTGCCATAGGGCGTGGTGCGCGCCTGGTTCAGCAGATCATCACGCTGGCGCAAAAAGTTACGCAGGATGGCGTTGACCAGACCCTTGCCCATGCCGGTACCCGTGTGGGAGGCCACTTTCACCGCGTGATCGACCACGCTATAAGGCGCGGCGCGAGTGAACTGCAGTTGATACAGGCACACCAGCAACAGCGCTTTGAGCGCGGATTCGTGCAGCGGCTTGTTGAGCAGCTGTTTCAGCGTGCTGTCGAGCAGGCCGAAATGGCGCAGCGTGCCGTAGCACAAGTCCTGAATGGCGCCGCGCTGTTGTGGACGCAAGTCGGGCTCTGCGCGCCATATCCGGGTAAGGGCGTCAGTGAGGGTGTGGCCGCCAAGTACGGCCTCCAGCGCTTGTGACGCCAATTTTTGGGTTGCGAACAATTATCTGAAATCCGTCTGGTTATGACCGCGAGCAATGGCTTGCAAGCGGGCCACGCGCTCTTCAGTGCGTGGGTGAGTGCGGAACAAATCAGCCATGCCGCCGCCATGCAGCGGGTTCATGATCATCATTTGTGCAGTTTCGGGGTGAGCCTGCGCGGTGTGCATCGGAATGCCTTTCGCATAAGCTTCAATTTTTCTCAGCGCGTCAGCCAATGCCAGCGGGTCGCCGGAAATCTGTGCGCCACCGGCATCCGCGCCAAATTCACGCGAACGCGAAATGGCCATCTGGATCAGCGAAGCAGCAACGGGCGCCAGAATGGCAACGGCGATGCCGACCAGCGGATTAACCGCGCGGCCGTTTTCATCGCGTCCGCCAAAAAACATGGCGAAGTTGGCTAGCGCGGAAATGGCACCTGCCATGGTCGCGGAAATAGTCGAAATCAGGATGTCGCGATGCTGCACGTGAGCCAGCTCATGCGCCATTACGCCTCGCAGCTCGCGGTGGCTGAGCACGCGCATGATACCGGTAGTGCAGGCGACCGCGGCGTTTTCCGGATTGCGGCCAGTGGCAAAAGCGTTGGGCTGGTCTTCTTCAATGACATACACCTTGGGCATGGGCAAGCCAGCGCGGCCTGCCAGTTCACGCACCATGGCAACCAGTTCTGGTGCGGTCGTGTCGTCGACCAGATGGGCGTTGTACATCTTCAACACCATCTTGTCGGAGTTCCAGTAGGCGAACAAATTCATGCCGCCAGCAAATACCAGTGCCAGCAACATGCCTTTTTGCCCGCCTATCATGCCGCCAATGATGCCAAACAAGGCAACGATGGCAGCCATCAGCAAGGTGGTTTTAATCCAGTTGTTCATAGTTGTCCTCATAAAAGCGCTGGTTATCGAGCGCCGTGCCAAGCCTTCCAGGAATAGATTGTCACAGGCAGGGATAATTCAACGCACCAGCCATCTGCCTGAAGCTGATCCGGCCTGGCGCCGACCACCTACGGGTCATCAAGCGAATAACTGAATGACTGGTCTAGCCGAGGATGGTTCCGGGACTTGGTTGCACTCCGGCGAGGAAAGCCGCGGCATCCAGCCGCTTGCCGCCGGCTTTTTGCAGCTCGGTCAGGCGCAGCGCACCTTGGCCCGTCGCAACAAGCAATGCGTTGCGGTCTGCCTGCAGGATTTCACCAGGCCGACCTTGCCCTTCGGCTAGCTGGGCTCGCCAGATTTTCAGTGCTTCGCCCGCCAGCGTAGTCTGGGCCGAGGGGAAGGGGTTGAAGGCCCGGATCATCCGGTCCAGCTGAATGGCCGAGCGCGACCAGTCAATCAGCGACTCTTCTTTTTTCAGCTTTTCCGCATAAGTGACACCTTCACTCGGCTGCACCTGGCGGGCGGCTTGCAGCGCAGGTAACTGTTCCAGCGCTGCGACAATGGCTTGCGCGCCTGCTACGGCCAGTTTGTCGTGCAAGCTGGTGGCGTTGTCGTCAGCGGTGATGGCGACGGGATGAATGCTCAGCATGTCACCGGTATCAAGGCCCGCATCCATTTGCATGATGGTGATGCCGGTTTCGCTATCGCCCGCCAGAATGGCGCGCTGGATAGGCGCCGCGCCGCGCCAGCGTGGCAAGAGCGAGGCGTGGATATTCAGGCAACCCAAACGCGGCAAATCCAGCACGGCTTGCGGCAGAATCAAGCCGTAAGCCGCCACGATCATCAAATCTGCGCCGATCTCTTGCAGCGGCGCCTGTTGCTCTGCCGTACGCAAACGCTCTGGCTGGTACACCGGCAAGCCGTGTTGCAATGCCAGTTGTTTGACGGGCGAGGCGGTCAGCTTCATGCCGCGACCAGAAGGCCGGTCTGGCTGGGTAAGGACGAGGGTAATCTCGTGTCCGGCATCCAGCAGCGCTTGCAAAGCGGCGGCGGCAAAATCGGGAGTTCCGGCAAAAATCAGTTTCATGGCAGGGCACCAAAAAGCAAAACCGCCGGCGGGCGGCGGCTGGGAAAGCGGGATGCAGGTTGCCGGATATGCCATGCAGCGAGGCTCTGGCAATCCGGCGACGCAGGCAGATTACATGATCTTGCGTTCGTTCTTTTTCAGTTTCTGGATAATCCGCGTCAGCTTCAGTCTGGAAAGCTTTTCGACAAATATTTTGCCTTCCAGGTGATCCATTTCGTGCTGAATGCAAACGGCCAATAATCCGCTTGCATCAATGCTGATTTCTTTCCCGTTTCGGTCCTGGGCGGAAACCTTGATATGCTCGGCCCGATCCACTTCTTCGTAAATGCCAGGCACGGAAAGGCAGCCTTCCTCGGATTTGGTCTTGCCGTCCATCTCCAGAATCCGGGGGTTAATCAGCACGATTAAATCGTCTTTGCTTTCAGAAATATCAATGACGATAAGACGTTCGTGCTCATTCACCTGTGTTGCGGCCAGCCCGATGCCGGGTGCGGCATACATCGTTTCCGCCATATCATTGATAAGCTGTTGCAGCTTTGCATCAAAAACGGTGACTGGTTTTGCAATTGTGTGCAAACGTTCATCGGGATAATGCAGGATATTCAGAATTGCCATGTTTGCTTGCAGCTCAAAAAGTTTATATGCAGAATCTACGCGGCTTTAGCGCCAGGGTAGATATCGACGAAGAAACAGCAAAAGCAGCCGGTAGTTTGCTGGCTGTTTCCTGGTTTAAACAAATAGTTCAAGTTGGCGAGTCCCGGAAATTTTTATCCGGCCCCATCCGGATCGACCGGAGTAGATGAGTGTGACCACCACCATGCGTAAAACAATTATATCGCTACTTTTCGCCCTCAGTGGCACCACCGGACTGGCTTATGCCGACACGCTGGCTTTGCAGGACAGTGCGCCAGACCGCTACGTCGTGGTCAAGGGGGATACCCTGTGGGGTATTTCGGGTCACTTTCTCAAGCAGCCGTGGCGCTGGCCCGAGATCTGGAACATGAACCGGGAGCAGATCAAGAACCCGCACTGGATTTATCCAGGCGACGTCGTGGTACTGGATCGCTCCGGCGGTACGCCACGTCTGAAACTGCTCAAGAACGAACGCGTGGGCAGCAACGGCGAAGCCAAGCTGTCGCCGCATGTACGCAGCAGCGACATGGATAACGGCGCGGTACCAAGCATTCCGCTGACCTCGATCCGTCCGTTCCTCGACAAACCGCTGGTCGTTGAAGAAAACGAATTGCTGACGGCGCCGCGTGTTGCCGCAGGCCCGGATGACCGTGTTGTGTTCTCGGCCGGTGAGAAGGTTTACGCCGTAGATATGCCTGATGGCCAGATTGGCCAAGTCTGGCAAGCCTATCGCCCTAGCCAGCCGTTGTTCGACCCGGATGATCCTGAGCACAAGCGCGTGATCGGTCATGAGGTCACTTATCTGGGCGACCTGGTCGTGGAAAAAACCGGTGACGTCACCACCATGCGCGTGCAGACGGCCAAGGAAGAAATTGGCGTTGGCGCTCGTCTGGTCAAGGCCACCGAGAGCGAATTCCTGAACTATGCGCCGCACGCGCCGCAGGGTGATATCCACGGCAAAGTGGTGTCGACCTACGGTGGCGTGGCTGAAGCAGGCCCGTTGACCACGCTGGTGATTAACCGCGGTGCGCAGGATGGCATCGATGTTGGATCAGTACTGGTAACCTGGAAAGCCGGGCGTCCGATCAAGAAAGAGTCGAAAAGCGAGCCGGATCGGTTCACACCGGCCGAGCGTAGTGGCAATCTGTTCGTCTATCGCGTATTCCCCAAGTTTGCCTACGGTTTGCTGCTCGACAGCACAGAACCGGTCAACATCGCCGACGAGGTTACATCGCCTTGATGCAAGACGACGCGGACGCAGCCATCTGGCTGCGTTTCGCGCTAGTGCCCGGAATCGGGCCACGCCGCCAGCTAGGTCTGCTGCAAGCGTTCAAAACGCCGCAGACTGCGCTGGCGGCGTCGTTTTATGACATCAGCAATGTGTTGGGTAATGAAAAGCTGGCACGTAGCTGGTGCGATGCCGCTCAAGCTGCGGTCCATGACCGCGTCACTCAGGCACTAGCCTGGGCGAAGGAGCCTGGTTGCCGCATCCTCACCATGTCCGATGCGGATTACCCGCCCGCGCTGCTTGAATTGCCTGACGCGCCCTGCGTGCTGTTTTGTCTGGGTGACACGGACTTGCTGGCTCGCGATGCGCTGGCGATTGTCGGTAGCCGTAATGCCACGCCGCAAGGTCTGGAGAACGCCGAACGATTTGCAGAAACCTTGAGCCAGTCCGGCATGGGCATCGTGAGTGGCCTGGCGGCGGGGATTGATGCCGCCGCGCATCGCGGTGGGCTGACGGGATCGGGCGGCACTGTGGCTTTTGTCGGCACCGGGCTGGATCGCGTATATCCGGCGTCGAACCGGGCGCTAGCGCATCAGATTGCCGAACAAGGGCTGATTGTTTCCGAGTTTGCCTTGGGCACTGCGCCCAAGCCGGAGAACTTTCCCCGCCGCAACCGTTTAATTGCAGCACTGGCTAAAGGCTGCCTGGTAGTCGAAGCCACGATTGGCAGTGGCTCACTGATTACCGCTCGTCAGGCCAATGATCTGGGGCGAGAGGTATTTGCCATCCCCGGATCGATTCATTCTCCGCAGGCTAAAGGCTGCCATCAACTGATCAAACAAGGGGCAAAGCTGGTCGAGTGTGCTGAAGATATTCAGAGCGAATTGTGTTGGGATAGCAGCAGTCCGCAGCGTTCGCCCAGCCTGGCTGCGGCAACCTCACTATGGCAGGACGAACTGCAAGGCGAGGAGTGTCTGGTGGTCCCGCATATGGGGTTTGACGCGGTGACCATTGACGAACTTGTTGTAAGGTCCAGCTTGACGGCGGACCGTCTGTGCGCAATCCTGCTCGGTTTGGAATTGAAAGGCGCGGTATTTGCGCTGCCGGGAAACCGGTATCAACGGCGTGTTTGAGCGGTAATGAGACCGCTTTGCTTGAATTGCCGTTGCGCCGCCATCAGATTCCAGATACAGATTTAAAAAGACACGCACCGAGGTTGACCTAATTTTTATGCTGGAAGTTCTTGCTTATCTTTTTGAACAGTTCTACCACGCCGAGGGTGAGCCGGATGTATCTCTGCTCGCCACGCGACTGGCGAGCGCCGGTTTTGATCAGGACGATATCGCCCAGGCCGTTGGCTGGCTGGCAGAACTGAACCGTATCGACACCACGCGTTACGCAGCGCTGGGAGATATGGCTGGCCGGCATTTCCATCCGGATGAGCTGGCGCGGTTCGATGAAGAAGCACTGGACTACTGGCTGTATCTACAAAGTGCCCATGTACTGGGCGGCCCTGAGCGCGAAATGGCGCTTGATCTGGTCATGCATGCAGCGCCCGGCGAGATTTCGCAGGAACGTCTACAGTTGATCGTGCTGATGGTGGTTTGGCGAAAGCGCGATGAACTGTCTAATCTGCTGATCGAAGAGATCCTGTTCGGTCGTGAAGGTCTGACCCAGCATTGATGCGCACTGCGCGCAATCAACTCCCTACACCTTTGGATCATTACGGCAAACCATGCCCGCAAATCTGCTGATTGTTGAATCGCCGTCCAAGGCGAAAACGCTTAAGAAATACCTGGGGCCGGATTTTGAAATCCTGGCCTCCTACGGTCACGTCCGCGGCTTGGTGCGCAAAGATGGCTCGGTGGATACCGAGCACGACTTCAAAATGAAGTATCAGATCATCGACAAGAACAAAAAGCATGTCGATGCCATCTGTGCCGCCGTAAAAGACGCCCAACACGTGTTTCTGGCAACTGACCCGGACCGCGAAGGTGAAGCGATTTCCTGGCATATCATGGAAATTCTGAAAGATAAAAAGCTGACCGGCAAAGACCGCACCTTCAAACGCGTGGTGTTCCACGAGATTACCGAAGCTGCCGTGACCAACGCCGTGGCCAATCCGCGTGATATCGACAACGACATGGTCGATGCGCAGCAAGCCCGTAGCGCGCTGGATTACCTGGTGGGTTTCAACCTGTCGCCGTTGCTGTGGCGCAAGGTGCGTTCCGGCTTGTCCGCTGGCCGCGTGCAGAGCCCGGCATTGCGTTTGATTTGCGAACGCGAACTGGAAATCCGCGCCTTCACCGCCCAGGAATACTGGACGATCCATCTGGACAGCCACAAGGCCAAGACCAAGTTCGGCGCCCGACTGTCGCAATGGCAAGGTAAAAAGCTCGATCAGTTTGATATTCCCAACGAAGCGACCCAGGCCGACATCCTGAAAAGCCTGCAAGGCAAGGATGCCAAGGTCGCCAGCGTTGAGAAGAAAAAGAAATCACGCAGCCCGGCCGCGCCGTTCACCACGTCCACGCTGCAACAGGAAGCCGTGCGCAAGTTGGGCATGACGACCGACCGCGCCATGCGTACCGCGCAGCAATTGTATGAAGGTGTCGACGTCGGTCAGGGTACGGTCGGTTTGATCACCTATATGCGTACTGACTCGGTGAATCTGGCGAACGAAGCGCTGGACGAGATCCGTGCTTATATCGAATCCACCTTCGATAAAGACTATCTGCCCAACGCGCCGGTGACGTACAAGAACAAAGCCAAGAACGCGCAAGAGGCCCACGAAGCGGTGCGCCCGACCTCCATCCTGCGCACGCCGGATGCGGTCAAGCCGTACCTGTCGGCTGACCAGTTCAAGCTGTATCAGATGATCTGGAAGCGCACGCTGGCTTGTCAGATGACCCCGGCGCGTTTTGACACCGTGGGTATCGACATTCAGGTCGGCCCGGATGCCGTATTCCGCGCTTCTGGTCAGACGCTGGTATTCCCCGGCTTTATCGCCGTGTACCAGGAAGATCAGGACGACGTTGAAGACGACGCGGAAGACGAAGCCCGTCTGCCCGCGCTGGAAGAAGGCGAAGAACTGCCAGTCGACAAACTGGCTGGCGAGCAACACTTTACCCAACCGCCACCGCGCTATTCGGAAGCCAGTCTGGTCAAGTCGCTGGAAGAGTTCGGCATTGGTCGTCCGTCTACCTATGCCTCGATCATCAAGACGCTGAAAGACCGCGAATACGTTGATCTGGATAAAAAGCGTTTTATTCCGACTGACACTGGCGAAGTGGTGAACAAGTTCCTCACTGATCACTTCACCCAATATGTGGATTACAACTTCACCGCCAAGCTGGAAGACCAGCTGGATGAAATCTCCAACGGTACGCGTCAATGGGTGCCGGTGCTGGATGAATTCTGGAAGCGCTTCCACGAAACCGTGGTGGAAAAGCAATCGCTGTCGCGCAAGGAAGTCACCCAGGAAGAACTGGATGAAGCCTGCCCGAAATGCGGTAACAAGCTGGCGATTCGTCTGGGCAAACGTGGCCGTTTCATTGGCTGCACCACTTATCCGGAATGCGATTACACCCGCAATCTGAATGACGATGCCGACGCTGCGCCGGTTGAGCCGGAAGTGGTCGAAGGGCGCGTGTGTCCGGAAGATGGCGGTCAGTTGCTGATCAAGGTCGGCCGTTACGGCAAGTTCATTGGTTGCGCCAACTACCCGAAGTGCAAGCACATCGAGCCGCTGGAAAAGCCGAAAGACACCGGCGTGGAATGTCCGGAATGCCATAAAGGCACGTTGACCGAGAAAAAGAGCCGCTACGGCAAGCTGTTTTACTCATGCTCGACCTACCCGAAATGCACGTATGCAACGTGGAATCCGCCGATCGCCGAGGCTTGCCCCAAGTGCAACTGGCCGGTGCTGACGCTTAAGACCACCAAGCGTCGCGGTCTGGAAAAGGTCTGCCCGCAAAAAGAGTGTGGCTTTACCGAACAGATCACCCCGCCAGAGGCCATGCCCAAAGCGGAAGATTGACGGCCAGGCTGAACCACGCCAGACTCCCGAAAATATTGTTGATACTTACAAGAACCGGCCCCCGCTCTTTGCGGCGGCCGGTTTTCTCTTGAGATTGCATAGAGTTGATTGATGGTTAAACCGGAACAGCCGGATTGCGAAACATTGGCAGTCATCGCGCACAGCGATATCGGCTTGTATCAGACGTACTTTGCTGCCCTTGAGGGCGTGGTGGCGCAGCTGCAGGCGCCTGATCACTCCGCAGGTCTGGCAGGCGCGCTGCAACAACTCGGCCACGTTTCGCGGGCGAGTCTGGTCAGTCTGTACCTCAATCCGTCGACGCAAACTGATCTCGCCCGCCTGGTCTCGGTCTGGCGCGACAAGGTCTGTCGCATTGCACCGGTAACCCCGGACTATCTGCGCAGCATTGATTACGCGGCTTTTCCGTTTCTGACCAAGACCCTTGAAACGGGCAAATTACTGAATACTGCGTTGCCGGAACTGCCGCTGGCGGAGCAAATGTGGCTGGCGCAACTGGGCGCACGACGCCTGCTGAGTATTCCGCTACTCGATCACGGCATGCTGTTCGGGTTTCTGTGCTTTCTGGATGAAGACGAATCGCTGCAGCGCGGCAGCACCGAGCTACAGCTGCTCGCCATGCTCGGCACCCATATTGCCCAGGCATTGGTGCGGCGACAGCTGGAAGGGGCCTTGCAAGGCAGCCAGCAGCGTTTGCAAGCGCTGGTTGGGGCCACCGGCGACATGGTATTTGAATTATCGCCCGATGGCTTGATCGGCACCGCATGGGCCAGCCATCCCGCCTTGCCCGGTACGCACGCCCTGACTGGACGTTCGTTAGCCGAGGCGCTGCCCGCCAATCTGGCGAGCCAGTTGACCAAAGCGGTGCCCGTCGCACTGCTGACCCGACGCAGCCAGGCATTCAACTGTACCGTGCCAGCCAGCAATGGCCTCGCATGGCTACGGGTGCGAGTACAGCCGGTCAGCGTCGATGAGCCGGGCGTGGTGGTGCTGGTGCACGATATCTCCGGCCTGATGCAAGACACCGCCAAGCGCCAGACTCTGCTGGATACGCTCAATCTGCTGGAAGAAGCCATTGTCGATCTCGCTCCCGCTGGCGAATTGCTAGAAAGCAGCTCGGCGTGGGCCAGATTGCGGGGCGTTGATCTGCGCGAAGCCTTGCGTGACGTGGGCAAGAGTCTGTTTACCTGGATTTTCCCGGATGATGCGCCGCAAGTCGCCCAAACGCTGACACTGTTGCTGCAAACGCACGCTGAAACCGCGCATGTGCGTTTTCGGCTGATGCAACAGAGCGGCGACTTCCTGTGGGTTGAGGCCCGCTTGCTGGCCCGTTTTAACGAAGATAACCAGTTGCAAGCGATTCGCGCCGTTTTGCGCGACGTGACCGTGGCGCATGTCAGCGAAGAGCATCTGACGCAACTGGCCCTGTACGACGGCCTGACCAAGCTGCCCAACCGCTTGATGCTGGATGACCAACTGGCCAGCGCCATTGAACGTGCCCGCCGCAACAACACCAAAGTGGCGCTGGGCTTTCTGGATCTGGATCAGTTCAAACAGATCAACGACGCCTTTGGCCATCGCACTGGTGACCAATTGCTGGTGGGTTTGGCGCAGCAGCTGCAAAGCGTGTTGGGCGAACACGATGTCCTGGCGCGTTGGGGAGGCGACGAGTTTGTGGTGTTGATGCCGGATGTGGTGGACACCAACGAGTTGAAAGAACGTGCAGAAAGCCTGCGCAGCATTACCCGCCAAGGCCTGGCGCTGGATGGTCTGGACGCCCGGCCAACGGTGAGCGCAGGCTTTGCCATCTTCCCGGACAACGCCACGTGTGGCGAAGATCTGCTGTCCGCCGCTGACCACACCATGCATCACGCCAAGCATGTTGGTCGCAACACGGTCTGTTTCTACGGCGATTTGCTGCATGTGAAATCGCTGGGTCGCGAACACGTCGCGATTCAGGCACGGCTGGCCGATGCCATTCGCCAGAACAAGCTGCAAGTTTACTATCAGCCCATCGTGCGGGCTCGTGATGGCGAAGTGTTTGCCGTTGAAGCCCTGGCGCGCTGGCAAGATGAAAAGAACGGCTGGATCAGCCCGGAATTGTTTATCCCGATGGCCGAGAAAGTTGGCTTGATCCAGGAGTTGTCCGACCGTGTGGCCGGGCTGGCGTTTGCCAAGCTGCGCGAATGGCGTGACGCCGGTTTGGCCCAGCGACTGATGCTCAATATCTCGCGCAGCCAGTTGTTTGCACCGGAGTTTGTCTCCGGCATGCTCGACAAGCTCTCCCAATATCGTCTGCGCCCGGAAGACGTAATTCTGGAAATCACCGAATCGGTGGCGGTGACCGACTACTCGCGCCAGCTCAAGCATTTGCGGCAGCTGGCAGCGGCCGGTTTCCAGCTGGCCATCGATGATTTCGGCACCGGTTATTCATCGCTGTCGCAGTTGCACGAAATGCCCGCCACCATCATCAAGGTGGATGTGTCGTTCGCCCAGCGACTGAACACCGAGGAAGGCCGCCGGGTGATGCAGGCCATCGTCCAGCTGGCGCAGGGTTTGCAAATGCAGACCATCATCGAAGGCGTCGAATCAGTAGAAACCGCCCGTTTCCTGCAAGGCATGGGCGTGGATTATCTGCAGGGCTTTCACTTCAGCGAGCCGGTGCCGTGCGGCGTCGCCGAGTTGTGGATGCGACTGGGGCTGGGAAACAAGGCCTGACGTCCGGCCTGGCCTTGTTCTTCATGCCAGGATCACCCCGTAATCCATCGGCGCATCAGCTATACAACGCAGGCACCTTGCCACTGCGGATGCGCTCACTGATGTCGCGCAGTGTTGCGGGTGTAGAGCGACCGACAAGCATGTAACTGATATTGCCGGAGCGCCAGGTCACCACGCTCAGGTTCTCGTCCATTCTTTGTTGCATGGCCTTGTCTGGCCGAATGTCAGGCGCGGCGCAAAGCGCAACCGGATCACCACTCGCGGGCATATACACCATCTGCACCACCGGCTTGTCGCCGTAGCGCAGACGCTGCACGCGTTTGAATTCCAGATTCGCGCTCTGCAAATCAGGAATGACAATCGGCATGCGGTCCTGGGTTTGGATATCTGCAAGCGTGCGTGCCGACAGCGCCGCGTTGTCATGGACTTGCACCAGCGTGTCGCGCACGTACATTTCCTGATATTGCGTCACCGCCGTAATCCAGGGCGACTCGGCCTCTTCGGTGCTTTCCCAGAAGCGCATGCCGCCCAAAGTGCACCCCACGCCAGCGACGAACGCCATGGCAATCCATACACCCTGCCAACGCGAAGGCTGGCGACCGCCGAGCGGTGGCATGGGTGTGGCGCGGTCACGGCTGGCTTCAGTCAGCACGGCAATGCTGGCCGCCAGCCGGGCGGGGATTTCCGGTTGATGCTGGTGTTCGAATGCCTCGCGGTAGGGCAATTGCGAAACAGCCATCGCCGCGGCCTGGGCCTGGGCTTCGGGCGAACGCGCGACCAGATCAGCCACTTCGGCGGCCTCGTGTGATGAAAGCTCGCCATCGACCCACGCCATGAGCAGTGTTTCGTTCAAGATCATGGCCGTATCTCCCCCTTGGACTGGCGTTGTGGCCGGCTAATGGTAAACAACTCGCCCAGAGTGAGTCGGGCGCGGGCTAACCGGCTCATCACGGTACCGATGGGGATATCCAGAGCTTGTGCTGCCTCGCGGTAACTCAGGCCTTCTACGGCAACCAGCAGCATGACCACGCGCTGCGCGTCTGGCAGCGCGCTGACGGCGGCGATGATTTGCCGATGCAGCAATTCGTTTTCCGGATCGCTGGCTTTGGGGTCGGGCAGGTTATCGAAGAACTCGTCTTGGTAGTCGGCGGCATTGGCGGTGCGGACCTTGCGGGCGCGCACTTCGCTGATCCACACCGAATACATGATGGAAAACAACCAGCTCAACGGTGAGGTGCCGTCCTGCAACTGATGTGGTCGCTCCAGTGCCCGCACGCAGGCACGCTGGACCAGGTCCTCCGCATCATGGCGATTAGCGGTCAGCCGCAACGCAAACCGCCACAAACGTGGCAGCAGCGCGGGTATCAGCTTTGATAAATCCTCGTCGAGCATCGGCAGTGGCCCCAAGGCGATATTTAACAAGGTATACCCATTAAAACGCGTGAACGCCGCGCTTATTCCCGCCGCAATGAAAAATTTCAGGGAATAAACCGGCAACCCAAAACGTTTAACCAGACAACAGCTGCGGTTGGTCCGAACGGAACGACTGCGCGGTCAGTTTTGGTCGCCGGTAAATCGTTGAAGCTGCTGCAGTTTGCTTTGGAAAAGGAGAGCCAGCATGAAATTGAAAGCAAAATACGCAGTCGGGATCGCGGGATTATTGTGCTCACTATTGGTCATGGCATCTGGCGGGGGTGGCGGCAGTGGTGGAATGGGCGGTGGTAGCAGTAGCGGTCAGCATGGGAGAGTGGACTGGGATGCAGCCATGACAGCCAAAGTCAAAGTACAGCTGGATGCGCACGCCTGGGATGCGGCCCTTGAGTTGCTGGCCACAGCCAGAGCCAAAGAGCCCGATAACGCGGACTGGTGGAACTACACTGGCTATGCCCAGCGCAAGAGCGGGCATTTACCTGAAGCATTTACTGCCTATAAAGAGGCGCTGCGGCTGAATCCCAAGCACCTTGGTGCGCATGAATATCTGGGCGAAGCTTATCTGCAAAACAACCAGCCCGATCAGGCCCGTGAGCAACTGGCGCAATTGCAGGGCTTGTGTGGCAATTGCGAGCAATATCAGGACCTGAACGAGGCGGTACAAGACTACACGGCCAAACATCCGGGTTAAGTACTCATGCGCAGCTCCAGGCTCAAGCAGGGCGCCCGTAGGTGCCCTGTTCGGGCAGGCTCGTTTCAGGGCATCGCCAATTGCGGGCGGCCCGGATCGGGGCGCCGCCGTTGGCGCCACGCAAACGCAGCCATGCCAATGCCCAGCAATGCCCAGACCCCGGGCTCAGGCACAGGCTCAACTTGCAGATGATCCAGGAAAACCGGCGTTGTGCTGGCAAAAACATAAATATTGGCACCGTCTTCCGGGTACGGCAGCGACAAAAACACCCAAGGTGATCGTCCAGGCCTGACCGCTGGCACTACAACATTGGCATACCAGAACGAGGTGAGGCCGACGTTATCACCGGCGGTATCAAATGCATTGATATTGAGGATTGTGCCTCCCGGCGCGTCGGGCGCATAAACCCGGACATTGGCGAGCGCGAAGGGGGCGCCGCCGTTACCGGCAATCGCGTTCGACAGCGGAGAGAGAATGTCCATTTGGTAATTTGGGTCGATATAAAGGGCCGTGGTGCCGGACCAGGCAGGTGCCACCGGCGTGCCGTTGAATGATCCGAACGCCAGATCGGTATATTCATCGCTCTCCAGGTTGTAGCCGTCGATCAATAGATCGGTTGTGTCGTAATCCGTATGGGAAGGTGAACTGACCATGGCAGGCGTGATCGGGACTTGATCAAAGTCCAGTAACGTAGCCATACATGGGGTGGACAACCCCACCAGAACCAAAGCCAGCGCCGCAGAAGGCAACAGTGTCATCACGTACTCCTTGATTTGCAAGGGAGAACCGGTTGTTGCGGGTGGTATTTGATGGTGCACTGCGATTGTTGAACTAGTTTACTGAGTAGCGTCAATCCACGGAAACATGACAGACGCATGGTCGGCACCGCTGTCCCCACTCGACGGGCCCGGACAACGCAAAGCGCGGCAGTGCAGGCTGGCGCGAACGCATCCGTCTTGGCTTGGCCTGGGATACGTGGCCCAAGTCGGGCGCCCACAAAAACAAAGAGCCCGGCTAAGCCGGGCTCCTCATTTTGGCTAGCCTCATACAGAGGCCAATCAAGTTTCAGGCGATTAGAAATCCATACCGCCCATGCCACCCATGCCGCCGCCTGGCATTGCAGGAGCGTCATCCTTCGGCAGTTCGGCAACCATTGCATCGGTAGTCAACAGCAGACCAGCGATCGATGCAGCGTGTTGCAGAGCCGAACGAGTTACCTTGGCTGGGTCCAGCACGCCGATGGCAACCAGATCACCGTATTCGCCGGTAGCAGCGTTGTAACCGAAGTTACCAGTGCCTTCCACCACGCGATTCACAACTACAGATGGCTCGTCGCCAGCGTTGGCAACGATTTGACGCAGCGGTGCTTCGATGGCTTTCAGTACGATCTTGATACCAGCGTCTTGATCAGCGTTGGAGCCTTTCAGTTCGCCCAGGTTGGCACGAGCACGCAGCAGCGCAACGCCGCCGCCTGGCACAATGCCTTCTTCCACTGCAGCGCGGGTAGCGTGCAGGGCATCTTCAACGCGGGCTTTCTTTTCTTTCATTTCGACTTCGGTCGCAGCGCCAACCTTGATCACTGCCACGCCACCGGCCAGCTTGGCCACGCGTTCTTGCAGTTTTTCACGGTCGTAGTCGCTGGTCGCTTCTTCGATCTGGCTGCGGATCTGGCCAACACGTGCCTTGATGGATTCTTCCTGACCTGCGCCGTCGATGATGGTGGTGTTTTCTTTACCCACTTCGATGCGCTTGGCTTGGCCCAGTTCTGCCAGAGTGGCTTTTTCCAGGGTCAGGCCAACTTCTTCAGCGATAACAGTACCGCCAGTCAGGATCGCGATGTCTTCCAGCATGGCTTTACGACGATCGCCAAAGCCAGGAGCCTTCACGGCCACAGTCTTCAGAATGCCGCGGATGTTGTTCACAACCAGGGTAGCCAGCGCTTCGCCATCGACATCTTCAGCGATGATCAGCAGCGGACGGCCCGACTTGGCGACTTGTTCCAGTACCGGCAGCAGATCACGGATGTTGCTGATCTTCTTGTCGAACAGCAGAACATACGGGTTATCCAGCAGCGCGATTTGCTTTTCCGGATTGTTGATGAAGTACGGGGACAGATAGCCGCGGTCGAACTGCATGCCTTCAACTACGTCCAGTTCGTCTTCCAGGCCAGTACCATCTTCAATGGTGATCACGCCTTCTTTACCAACCTTGTCCATCGCTTCAGCGATCTTGGCGCCAACGATTTCATCGCTGTTAGCCGAAATCGAACCGACTTGGGCGATTTCTTTAGAGGTGGTGGTTGGCTTGGCAATCTTCTTCAGCTCGGCAACCAGGGCGATCACAGCCTTGTCGATACCGCGCTTCAGATCAGTCGGGTTGAAACCGGCTGCAACATACTTCAGGCCTTCGTTCACGATGCCTTGAGCCAGCACGGTAGCGGTAGTGGTACCGTCACCAGCGATATCGGAAGTCTTGGAGGCAACTTCTTTAACCAGTTGCGCGCCCATGTTTTCGAACTTGTCTTTCAGCTCGATTTCTTTGGCAACCGACACACCGTCTTTGGTGATGGTTGGCGCGCCAAAGCTGCGTTCCAGCACAACGTTGCGACCCTTAGGGCCCAGAGTCACCTTGACCGCATCGGCCAGGATGTTAACGCCAGCGACCATGCGCGAACGGGCGGAATCACCGAATTTGACTTCTTTTGCTGCCATTGTTCTTTACTCCTGAAATCTTGAATGAGTGTGACTGCACAAATTGCCGGGGCAATTACGCTTCGAGCACACCGAAGATGTCTTCTTCGCGGACAACCAGCAGTTCTTCGCCGTTTACTTTGACGGACTGGCCGCTGTACTTGCCCAGGATAACCTTATCGCCAACCTTGACCGACAGGGCGCGCACTTCGCCGTTGTCCAGCACTTTGCCAGTGCCGATTGCAACCACTTCACCCAGATCCGGCTTTTCAGCAGCGGCGCCTGGCAATACGATACCGGATGCGGTTTTTTCTTCGGCTTCAACACGCTTGATGACTACGCGGTCATGCAAGGGACGGATCTTCATCATTCTTTCTCCTGAGAAAACATGCCTGAATGTTCTGGGGCCATCGGACTGGCCGAGCCCGTTAGCACTCTGGGCTAACGAGTGCCAATAATAGGGACGCAAAGGCTGTTTTTCAAGGGGAACCGCGTTAATTTTGTGTGTCGTTGTAATCGTGACTGACGAAACTCAGGAGGTTGAACGTGCTGTCCGGACTAATGCGTGTTGAGACGCCAAAAGCAGCCGGAACGCCTACTGTCCGGCAACAGGTTGGCCAAGTAATTGCGGGCCTTTGCCCCTTTATAGGATTTATTGCCCGGCAGGAACGGCAGCAGTTATGTTGTAGTCGTTGGGCGCATCAGCGTGGTGTGCAGCTACGCCAAATACAGCCGGGCAAGCCGAACCAGAACGCGTACGTCGAATCATTCAATGGCCGGTTTCGTGATGAAGGTCTGAATGAACATTGGTTTACCAGTCTGGCGCATGCCCGGGTGCTGATTGAAACCTGGCGGCGGGAATACAACGAGGAAAGACCCAAGAAATCGCCGGGCGACCTGACGCCGTCCGCGCATGCCAGGCAACTGGCGGCAAAGTCGGTTAAATTAACCCCGGACTCTGAAGCTGTGTACTGCTGAAACCGGGCTGACGTCGGGCAAACCCCTCCCAATCAATCCAGTCAGGAAGAGGTTTGCGCCTGAAGTTTAAACCGAGCGTTCCGGTTAAGGCCTGGAACCAGATCAGAACTGGTAGCCTGCGCCCACAGAGGCACCCGAGTTACCACGTGAGGAAGAATTGCCAGTCGCCTTGATCACCCACTTGCCGTTGTCGGTAATGGTCGACAAGCCCACGGACAGCGCGCTCTCACCCTTCCAGGTGGCCCCGCCCAAGGCCATCATACTGGCGCCCGGGCGATATGCCTGCGGCAGACCCGCAGTGGCCATGGCTGCAGCAACACCGGCACTCATCTTGTGATCCAGGTTCACGATATCGCCCTGGATGCTCTTGATGTCGTTGCTCAGGGTAGTGACGTTGTTGTTCGTTGCGTTCAGTTGCGAACCATTCACCGCGTCAGTCGACGTTGCGCTGACTTCACCTGGGGCCACGTTGATGATCGTGCGCTCGTTACCGGCAGTACTCACAGACACCACATTGCTGCGGCCACCGTCGTTGGAGCCGCTACCCAGCGCCACAGAGTTATCCCCTGAACTCACTGCGTTGTTGCCAATTGCAGTGCTCTTATTGCCAGTTGCCTTGGCTTTGTTGCCCATGGCCGTGCTGTCAGAGCCCGTAGCTTGCGCGTTGTCACCCACGGCATTGGCGTTGTCACCTGACGCAATCGCGTTGGAACCACCTGCTACCGACTGCGCACCGGTCGCTTGCGCAGCCAATGTGTTGTAGTCATTGCTGACCTGGAACATGTTGTTGCCACCCACATCCGAACTTGGATTGGTGCCGTAGGAGATGTTCTGCAACGCCGCGTTCAATTGGGCTACGTTTACCGCGTCCGTCCCCGAGCTACCTGCGGCCACGTTAGTAATCTGGCGTTCCGCCCCCGCCGAGCCGACCGACACCTCGCCCACCGCATTCTGATTGGCAAGATTGCCAGTGCCATCGGTGTAGCCTGTCGTTGCCCCACGGCTAGCGCTCGAGCCCGCCCCCAGCGCAACGCTGTTGTCGGCAGAGGTCACTGCCCCCACACCGATGGCTACGGCATCCTGACCAATCGCCACGCTATCGGCACCCGTCGAATTGGCATGAAAATACCTGGAACTAACGCCGTTGGTGATGTTATTGACCGTATTGGCCAGGTTGGTCACGTTATTGTTGGTTTCGGTCAGTTGCGAGAAGTTGACTGCATCGCTGGGGGCCGAACCGTTTGCTACATTGGTGATCCTGGTGCCGCCGGTCTTGGTTACCGAGTTGTAGGTATCGCCACCCAAAGTGATGCTGTTGAAGTTAACAGTGCCATCTTCATTGGTGTCGTACTTCACCGAGCCCTGACCAAGGTTATCGATATTGGAGTTGATGCTTTCAACCGCCTGGTTGGTAGCAAACAACTGCGAACCGTTCACGGCATCGGTACTGTCCGGGTTCAGACGGCCAGCCGCCACGTTGGTAATGGTGCGTTCGTTGCCAACGGTTCCCACGCTGACGGTGCTGGTGGGCGACGTACCGGCAAATGAGTAGTTATGCCCGCGCAGAGTCACGCCGGTCGTCGCGACCGTTGTATCCGTCACGGAGCCGGCACCCAGCGCCACATCATTGGGATTGTACGCCAGGCTAAATGAACCCAGAGCGGCTGCGTTGTCTGCGAAGAAGGCTACAGTCGCCCCGGCACCGACACTTACGGCGCTATCAGCGTAAGCGCCACTGTCTCGACCGATGCTGGTCGCGCCAGCGAATGCGTTAGCGCGAGCCCCCACGGCGGTGGCGTTTGCGTCGTTCGCACGCGCCCAAACCCCAACCGCAGTCGATTCATCACCCGTCGCGTAGGTATTCGAACCAATAGCAACACTGGACATACCAGACCATGTTTCTTGACCAATACTAATGCCACCTCCCGCAGAATGTGCGTATTGACCAATCGCGATAGCGTCACTGTCTGAGGCAATGGAATTGCGACCTAACGCAATGCTATTTGCGCCGGATGCAGTCGCGTTTGTTCCCATTGCAATACTGTCGGAAGCCCCGGCCTGGGCACCCATACCTGCCGCCAAGGCGTTTTCTGCGCTGGCGTTCGCCTGAGCCCCAATCGCAGTTGAACCCACAGCAGTGGCTTGTGCGAGATCGCCGAGCGCTGTGGACATGCCATCTTCGTCCGTCGTGGTTTGCGCACCTGTGCCTATTGCAGTATTGGATTCAATGCCATTATCAGTCGCAGCAGTCTGCAGATAAGCAGTCCCGCCATTGCGCACGATGCCTGGATCGACAATCCAGGCTTCTGCCTCACCTGCCGAGATTGCGCCCATACCGGCCATCAAAAGCAAGGCCAGCATTTTTCTTGGGTTTGTACTCTTCCCACGATCACGGGCAATTTCTGCGGCAGCAGTCCAGGTTTGTGTCATTTCGTTCCAGACTAACCGGTAAATTTTATTCATGATGCGTGTCCATGTTAATTAATAAAAAAGAGAAATTTTTATTGGGAATTACGATCAAGTTTTAAATTAATTGAGCATTTAATGTAATAGCGCTTTGCAATTTGAGGTTTATTGTATTTGTCAAAACGAGGGGTGAGTATCGCTCTGGAATTAATGCGGAATGAGGCATTACTCACTTGTTCGTAAGTAAATACTTAAGGATTGATATGGGTAGTCAAGGTGGGGGACGAAAACACCCCTAACTGAAATTTCAGGCAAAGTACTAAAGAAGAAGGCACGCCGTTGCCAGTTGATAGGCCCGATATTTGCCGGGGACATGGCATCAAATAGTCGAACGACGGCCTGGGTGATTTTTATTGCTGCTAGTTGAGCGCAAGTCCGTCCGCTCGTACGTCGGGCCAATCATCGACCCGCTACACAACATGCTGGGCGGCCTCCCGGCCAAACCGGAAAATGTCCGCTATCGAAGTTGCCCAGTCCCTGTCCGTCACGTTTGCGCCTGAGACGATCAAGCCAAAGCGAACCTGGTCAGAATCAGCAAACGCACGCCGCTTCTTGTTTTACTCAGACTTGCTCAGATTCGTCTTTGAAATCATGAATACAATCCGGGAAAAGTAAAAGAATGACTCCGTAATTACATCGCAAGGCCCCATTCTTGCTCAGAAAAAGTAGGGGTCGACTGCAGGCAAATCAGTCGTCCGCACAAAAAAACGTACGTCACCCCACTGACTCAGGAAACTCGCGTGCGTTGGCACGGGGAGAGGAAATCTCATGTTTAACCGGCAACTCAAAGCGCAGTTGAAAGAGCAAAGTCAGCACATTATTCAGCAAGACGCCATTGTGGCGACGCTGGATCGCTCCATGGCAGTGATTGAATTCAATGTCGATGGAACCGTCATCACCGCCAATGACAATTTTCTGAAAACCACCGGCTATTCGCTCGCGCAACTGCAGGGCCAACACCACCGCATTTTGTGTGAAGACGCCTATGCGCGTTCATCCGAATACGTCAATTTTTGGCGGCGGCTTGGCCAGGGTGAATTTTCATCCGGCCGCTTCCCGCGTGTGGCTCGCGATGGCCATATTATCTGGCTGGAAGCCACCTACAACCCGGTGTTCAATGAACACCGCCAGGTCACCAAAATAATCAAGTTCGCCCAGGACATTAGCGCGCAGATCAACCTGGAACAAATGCAGCGCAATATGCTGACTGCACTTGATCGCTCGATGGCCACCATTGAGTTCGGCCTGGATGGCGTGATCCTGGCCGCCAATGAGAACTTCCTTAAAGCCACTGGGTACCGGCTCGACGAAATCAAGGGCCAGCACCATCGCATATTCTGTGAGCCGGAATATCGCGGTAGCGTGGAGTACGCCGAATTCTGGCGCACGCTCAATCAAGGGCAATTCAAGTCCGGCCAATTCAAACGCGTAGCACGCGATGGCTCGGCAATCTGGATGGAAGCCACCTACAACCCGATCTTTGATGCCAATAACAAACCCTGCAAAGTCATCAAATTTGCCAATAACATTACCGAACGCATGCTGCACCAGGAAGCTGACGCACAAAACGCCCGCAAGGCATACGCAATCTCGGAAGAAACCGATGCCGTTGCCGAGCAGGGCAAGCAGGTGATCCAGAACGCGGCGCAGGAAATGCACAGTATCGCCGGCAACGTGCAAAATGCCTCGCGCATGATTGAAGATCTTGGCGAAAAATCTTTGCTGATCAGCAAAATTGTCAACACAATCAAGGAAATTGCTGATCAGACCAACCTGCTGGCACTGAACGCCGCCATTGAGGCTGCACGAGCGGGAGAGCAAGGACGCGGGTTTGCTGTGGTGGCCGACGAGGTACGCAAGCTGGCCGAGCGCACTGGACTATCGACCACCGAGATTTCAGGTATGACCAGCAAGATCCAGGAAGGCACGCGCATTGCAATCGAAAGCATGGAAGTGTGTGTCGACCAGGCCCGGGATGGCGTGACACTAGCCAATCAGGCTGGCGATGTGATCATCAAAATCAGCGAAAGCTCCAAACAGGTAGTCCATGTCATCGGGGCATTTTCTGCGGTCAAGTCAGCCGCGCTTTAGCCCAGGCCCGCGCAGACGCATTGTTAGCCGCGGGCAGATATGGCTCAGCGGAACTTCTTGGTCGCAACCGTGTTTGTGCAGCTGCCTTGTGTTTTAAGATTCAGACCTGTTCAATTTTTTCCAAAGCTGCGGCGATTCCCGAAAACCTCGTCATGCAATAACAAAAAAGATTGCGCCCTTTCTTGCCGCCTGCAGACATACCCGGTGGTCAAGCGGCATTCGCCGGCAGCCTTCGTCTATTCGCCTGTCACTGACCGGTGCGCTCATTGCCCGGTCCATATTCTCAAGATGGTTTTATGCGCTTTTTCCCTGCACGTTTTCGGCCTTTCATGAATTGGGCATTCTCCAGCAACGCCGCCAGACGCGGGTTTCTGGTCATGATTTTGCTTATTGAGGGTGCTTGTGCGGCTGGCTACCTGATTCTGGAGCGCAGCTGGATTGAAGCGGGGGTGGCACGGAACCTCCAAAACGTGTCAGCGATGCATCGGCGCAGCTTTGAACAGCTTGAATCGACGCTGGAATATCAGCTGGCAGCGGTCGGCGAAGCGGTAAGAGGTATGGGTGACAGCACACGGGACCACCTGGAAAAGCATGTCCGGCTGCAAAAGGAGCTGACACATCGCTGGCTCGATACGATTGCCATCCTGGACCCGGATGGCAAGATCGTTGCCGTTGACTCCAATGTGCCACTGGCATCGGTCCTGCCTCCCGAAGTGCTGGCAGCCTATTCCTTCAAGGATTTGCCCCGTTTTCGGGCTCTCCAGGATAGCGGAATAGAGACGGCCAGCTTTTTTATTCCCATTCCCCAAGTACCTGAACTGGGTGGCGGCGTCATGGTGACGTACCGGCGGATCACCGCCCTGGATGGATATCCAATGGGCAGTGTGATCGGCTATACCAGCCTGCAAAGCCTTTCGGCCTTGCTCAATACCGATGCAACGCACGGATTTGATCTGGGTAAAGATGGTCTCCTGTCCCTTCTTGATCTACATACGCGCCAGCTTTTGTTCCGCTATGTATATGCAGGTAATCCGGCCGGGGGCCATTTAATGGGCACGGTGCCCCTGCGCACCACGTCTGTTCGGGATACCAGCTATGGTCCGGATGTGAAATATATTCGCTCCCCTATCGACGGTGTGGAACGGCTTGCCGTGCTGACCCCCCTGCACAATGGCCAGTGGGAGCAACTGGTGGGTGCAAGCAAGGATGTGTACCTGTTCAACTGGCGCATCCAGGTGGCCTTCTCCGTGCTGGCGTTTGCGTGCCTGGCGGTCCTGCAGTGGTTGCTGCTGGGGTTTTTCCAGCGCAGCCGTGAACAGCGCGCACTGCTGGATCTGGTGCTCGATAGCGTGGACGCAGTTGCATATATCAAGACCAGTGACCGGCGCTTTGTGTATGTCAACGCCAATACCGCTGCCCTGATTGGCTTGCCGGCTGATCAGATTGTCGGTCGTCTGGACAGCGAGGTCGTGCCGCAGGCTGCAGCCGATGAATATTATGCCAAGGACCTCGAGGTGTTTGACTCAGGCCGCAAGCACAGCGGCATGGACGTCTTCACCCCAGCTGGGGATAAAACCAGGTACTACATGGCGGTCCGGGTGCCAGTGCACCTGCCGGGTCAGCCACCGGCACTGATCGGTTTTTCCACCGATGTGACCGAATTGCATGAACAAACCCTCGCGCGCGAAGCCGCCGAGAAAGAACTGGCGACGCACAACCACGCCCTGTGGCTGAACAATCAGGTGCTAGAGAAACTGGGACAGAATGCCCCGCTGTCTGAAGTGCTGGACACCATGCTGCGCATCACCGATAGCTATCGTCCCGGGATGTTGGGGGCCGTGTATCTGGTCGCTGACGATGGCCAGGCGCTGACTGTCTGTGCCGCCCCTAATTTATCTGAGGCGTGGAAGCAGGTCGCAGTGCGGATCCCTATCGATGAATTGAACGGGGCTTCAACGTTGGCGGTTCGCAGTGGCGAAACGGTCATTGTGGAGGATGTAGCCACTGATCCGTGTTGGGTCGCAACGCGTGACAACGCTCTTGCAGCTGGTCTGCGTGCAGCGTGGTCCCAGCCAATAAAAAACAGTGAGGGCCAGATTCTCGGCGTCTTCGTGATTTACAAGCAAGAACCGGCCACACCGGACGCTCACGATCTCGCCCTGCTGGCGGCTTACGCCCGGCTCGCGCAGATGGTCATCGAACGCTCGCGACTGGCCGAAGCCTTGCAGGAAAGCCAGGACCGGTATCGCCTGATCGCAGAGAACAGCAAGGACATGATCTGGGTGATGGACTACCCCTTTTTGACCTGCAGCTATGTCAGCCCCTCTGCTGAACGGCTACGCGGCTGGACGGCAGAAGAAATGCTTGAACAGCGGCTCGAAGCGTTTGTGTCAGCGGGGTCGGTAAGCCGGGTGAGAGAGGCCTTGCAGGAAAGCCTGCAGCGTATTGCTCAGGGAGATTCGACGGGGCGGTTCATTGCGATGGAACTGGAGTATTTGCATAAGGACGGTCGTAGCATACCGTGCGAGATCGTGGCCAATATCATGCTGGACAGCACCGGCACACCGACCCACATCGTGGGCAGTACCCGCGACATCACCCGGCGCAAGGCTGCCGAGGCACTGGAACACCGCAATCAGGAACTGCTGGCACAGGCCGTCGTGCAAGAACTACAGCAGCAGGAACTGCGTGCCACGCAGGCCTGGTTCAGCAACATTGTGGAATCTGCGCCGGATGGCATGCTGGTGGTCGATAGCCAAGGGCTGATTACGCTGGCTAACGGTCGGCTGGAAACCAAGTTCGGTTACGAGCGCGGGGAGCTGGTCGGGATGCCGGTAGACATGCTGGTGCCTTCGGGCTTTCGTCATTCGCATGGCGCTCACCGTGAAGAGTTCAGACTCGAACGTGACACGACGCGCAGCATGGGCACGGGCCGCAGAATTTTCGGCCAGCGCAAGGACGGCAGCGAATTTCCGCTCGAAATCCGTCTGTCACGCATGCCTGGGCGCAATGGTGGAGAAGCTCTGGTTTGCGCATCCGTGCGGGACATCACCCAGCGCTTGCAGGAAGAAGCCACCCATCGGGCACTGGAAGAACGCCACAGCCTGATTCTTGCCACCGTCAGCAGCGGTGTTCTCGGGATTGATCAACAAGGCAACATCACCTTCGCCAACCCGGCTGCGGCCACTTTACTGGGCCATGACGAACTGGAACTGGTGGGGATGTCTTTACCGCGACTGGCCCGCTATGCGGCGGAAGATGGCAGTGAACTGCTGGCGCGTGAATCCTGGCATCTGCTGCCAGCAGATATGACCAAGCCCTCGCGCGGTACCGACGCATATTTGTGGCACAAAAACGGGACTGGTTTCATCACGGAATATGCCATTACCCCCACGCTGCAACCGGCAGATCAGACTTGCATGGTCATCACGTTCCGGGACGTGACGGCGCGGGTCGAGGCCGAATGGTTCCGTGCCTCCGAGCAGGAGCGCCTGCAACGCATCATGGAAAGCAGTCCGGTCTGCATTGCCTTTTCCTCAAGGGAGCAACTGCATTTTGCCAATCCGGAGTTTGTGGACACGTTCGGTATCGGTGCAGGCGACCAGTCTGTGGCGCTTTATGTCCGCCCGGAAGAACGCCTTGAGCTGTTTACGGCCATTGATAAGCACGAAAATACCCGCAATCGCGAGATTCAGTATTACGACCGCGACCACCGTGTACGGGACATGCTGGTCACTGCTGTGTCAACAAAACTGAATGGTGTGCAGGGGGTACTGGCCTGGCTTGTCGACATCACAGAGGTCAAGGCGACGGAGCGGGCCAGACAGATTGAGCTGCAATATCAGGGGCAGCTGGAATCCCTGGTCGAGGAGCGCACCGCCGAATTGACGGCCGCCAAGGAAGTGGCCGAGGACGCCACTCGCGCCAAAAGCGATTTTCTCGCCAACATGAGCCATGAAATCCGCACCCCGATGAATGCGATCATCGGCATGTCGCACCTGGCGCTGAAAACCGAACTCAATCCACGACAGCAGGATTACCTGGGCAAGATTCAGCAATCGGCCCGTCTTTTGCTGGGCATCCTCAACGACGTGCTCGATTTTTCAAAAATCGAGGCCAGAAAACTGACTATCGAAAGAGTGGACTTTCGGTTGACGGAGTTGCTGGCACGGATTGTTGCGGTGGAGGGTGATAAAGCGAGGAGCAAGTCCCTGGCACTGACGGTTGAGGTGGCCTGCAATGTGCCGGACAAGCTGGCGGGCGACCCCACTCGCCTGAGTCAGATTTTGCTTAATTATGTCAGCAATGCACTGAAATTTACCGAGCAGGGACCTATCCGCATCGAGGTCAGCCTGGATGATCGCCACGCCGACGAGGTGTTGTTGCGCTTCGCTGTCAGCGACACCGGGATCGGCTTGACTCCGGCGCAGTGTGATCAACTGTTCCAGGCCTTTCAGCAGGCGGATACGTCGACCACGCGGCGCTATGGCGGGACTGGTCTTGGCCTGGCCATCGTCAAAATGCTGGCAGAACTCATGCAGGGCGAGGTTGGTGTCGAAAGCGAATACGGCCGTGGCAGCACTTTCTGGTTCACTGCGTGGATGGGGCTGAGCTCTATTGCTGACGAAAGCCAGACCGATGCCTCGGCACACCTTCTCGCAGGGCCTCCCCAACTGGACGGCAAGCGCATCCTGCTGGTCGAGGACAACGAACTGAACCAGCTGGTCGCGGTGGAACTGTTAAAAGAGAGCGGCGTGGCGGTCGATATCGCGGACAACGGCGCGATCGCCGTAGAGCTGGCTGCAAAAAACGGCTATGACCTGATCCTCATGGACATGCAGATGCCGGTCCTGGATGGTCTCCAGGCTACGCGACAGATCCGCGAACGTGGCCGGTGCATGCATGTGCCGATTGTGGCGATGACCGCCAACACCCAGGAGCAGGATCGCAACCGTTGCCGGGAAATCGGGATGAACGATTACCTGGCCAAACCATTCGAGCCCGAAGCGCTGCAGGAGATTTTGCTCAAGTGGGCGTCCGGTGCGGCGAGTCACGACTGACTGATTCCTGTTTGCTTCGGAGGTTGGCGATCGGCAAGGGAGCGGGGCTAACCGATGGCCACCGGCTCACGACGGAGAGCCCCCGCCACTACCATCTGGGGGTACGCCACCCCGAGGTTCGATCAGGCTGCGGCGCAAAACTGGCAGCTCTCTACAGAATCAGAGGCAGACGAGATCAGTGGACGGATTGCCTGGATTACTCAGCTCCGCCTTTTAGCGCAGATTTGTTTTCTCAAAAAAGCGTAAAACGTCCAAACGTGTTGCCTGAGTTCATCAATGCCACTTTTGCGGTGAAGAAAAAGCATCCCATATTCTGCGCACTGCCCCACATGACTCCATTCTTCCCAATCAGTTAAGGCCGGGACGGCATTGAACCTACAAAAATGCTTCAGCTGCTGGTGCTATTCAATAGCCCGTTACTGCTGGCCGATGCACTTCATTCTGTTCTTAACAATAAATAAATTTGAGTGTTTTTAATTGTGCACCCGACGGCACCCACTGACTCGGTCTGGGGCAGCCTGACGACGTACTCATCCCCGCGCTGATCGCAATTTCTGGCCCATGTCATTGATATGGCTAGCCAAAATTCACATTCTTCATCCGTTTTTCTGTTTTGCTCAGACCTGCTCAGTTTCGTTGCGCGAAAAGTGTTTAAAAGACATTTGTATGCCATGCGGGGAGTTGGGCGTTCTATTGCGTTTCCCTACCAATGCACGGCCACGTGTTTTGCAACGCATAAGCCCAAATACAGAGGTCAGGGATGTGATGGAAATCAGGTGGAAATCAAATTTGGCGGGGTCTGCGGGCGGGGCCAAATCAAGTCAGCGCTTTGCGCTTTCAGAAATGGCGTTTGCGCTCATGGCTGTTTTTTCGCCTGCGTACGCCGTAGCTGCAAACCCGCTATCTGCTGCCGGTATCACTGTTATTTGGGGCCAGACCGATGGTGCCATTCAAAATACCGCGGCCTCAGGCTCGGCGATAAGCGCAACGGCTGGCGGCCTGATAACGGTCTCGAATACCCAAGTCTCCGAGACCAATTCAGGGGCCCTGACGCGGGGTCTGCTTGCGACGGGTAAAAACGCGAACGGCAGTGGGTCCTCCATCCAGGCAACCAATACGAATATATCCGTCGCTGGCGCGGGTAGCGGAACGAACGGTGCATCTGCTGCGGTTGGCGTGCAGAGCGGCTCGGGCGGTGAAATATTTTTGAGTGGCGGTACGGTCAAAATGACCGGTGCCAATCTCGCCATCGCAATACGGTCCCTGGACGGTGGTTCGACCAACACTACCGGAATCGCCATTTCTACTGTCGGTGTCAGCTCTCACGGCGTTCAGGCATTTGAGACCAATAGCGCATTGACCGCACTGGTCACCGTCAATGGCGGCAGCGTAACCACGGCGGGGCCCAACTCCTACGGATTGTTTGCCCAGAACACCGGCGCGACCGTAAACGACAATGGCGCCCGGATCACGACCATGGGCGATGTCGGGCGTGGCATCTACGCGAATGCCGGCGGCGTGGTAAACGTGGCGGGCGGCATCATCACCACAAACGGCAGCTATGCGGTGGGCATGTTGGCATCGGGTGTCGACCCGAACAACCTCAACAGCCTAGGGACAATTATCGCGTCAGACGTGACCGTTGTTGCGAACGGTTCATTGACTGCGGGCATTGCCGTAGGCTCTTCTGATGGCAACCCTGCTGACAACGAGATTGGCGGCAGCATCAACTTCACGGGCGGCAGCATCACCACCACGGGAAGCCAGGACGTGGGTGTGCTCGCTCAATTGGGCGGCTCCATTGGCCTGCGCAATACATCAGTCACGAATACAAATACCGCTGACACGGAGGCAATGGGACTGTATGCGACCGGCGCCGGGTCGTCGATCACTGCAGCCAACACGCAAATCTCCGTGGCAGGCATCGGAAATGTCAGCGGCC
Organism: Silvimonas sp.; assembly: GCF_031291215.1. Classification (NCBI taxonomy): domain Bacteria; kingdom Pseudomonadati; phylum Pseudomonadota; class Betaproteobacteria; order Neisseriales; family Chitinibacteraceae; genus Silvimonas; species Silvimonas sp. Next base: position 205,135 of record NZ_JARLJK010000066.1, on the reverse strand, counting down.
CCGGTATACCCATCGGTGTAGAGTCCGGGGCGGCAGGCGTCATATCCTTAACGGATAGTACGGTCGCAATGATCGGCAATGGCCCGTACGAGGAGGGTTTGTATGCAACCGGTACCGGTTCGTCAATCATCGCAACCAACACGAATATTGCTGTGGCGGGGACTGGAACGGCTAGCGCCGCCCCTGTTGGCGTGGATGTAGATGAGAAGGGCAACATATCCTTGACGGGAGGTTCGGTGGCGATGACCGGCACCAACCGCAGCAACGCGCTACGGTCCTCTACCGGCGGTACCATCACGACGAACAGCACTGCCATTTCCACCAGCGGCACCAATTCTCACGCGGTCCTGGTGGTCGGCAGCGCACCTTCCTCGCAAGTCACCATCAATAGCGGCAGTGTGGCGACGTCCGGCACGAATTCCTACGGCCTGTTTGCAGATAACACTGGCGCGATCGTTAACGACAACGCGGCCCGGATTACCACCACCGGCAGCGTTGGGTTTGGCATCTACGCGTACGGGGGCGGCATTGCAAACGTGACTGGCGGCAGCATCGTAACCAGCGGCAGCAATGCTGATGGGATGCTTTCGTCAGGTACCGATGCAAATAATAACGCCGGGAGAATTATCGCTGCAGGCGTGACTGTCGTTACGCATGGCACGCAGTCCGTGGGCATTGCCGCTGGTAACCCTGGTGACTCCGAGATTGCGGGCAACATCGACTTCACCGGTGGCAGCATCACCACCGCCGGTAGCCAGTCTGCGGGCGTGTCGGCGCAACTGGGTGCTTCTGCCTCTCTTCACAACACAACGGTTTCTGCCAGCGGACCGGGCTCCGCGGCGGTGTCAGTTGGCAGCGGAGCGAGGCTGAACGTTGGGGGTAGCACGCTCACCTCGGCCCAATCAGCAGGGATAGCAATTACTGACGATGCCACCGTGAACTTGACCGGGACGACCGTTAAGGCCGGGCCATCCAGTGCGTCCATTGTCTCGACGCTGGATACAGCAGGTCAGACGCAGTCCATCACAGTAGGGACCGGCTCTACGCTGACGCAAAACAATGGCACACTTTTGCAGGTGAACCGCACTGGTGGTGGCATCGATGGCATCGTAAATCTGACACTGCAGGCCGGGTCGGTTGCCACAGGCAACATCGTGGATACGGTAACGAGTGGTGGTACTGGAAAGACGAACTTTGATGTTCAGGCGGGTGCCCTCTGGTCCGGTAATACGCAGGGTGTAAATAACACGAGCGTGGGTGAAGGTGGAAGTCTGACCTATGGTGCGGTTGGCGCTAATGCTGGTCATGCAACGGCTATCGCAGGCGATGTCAGCGCAACCAACTACACCGCCGTGACATTCAATACAGCGGCGACGGTGGGCGGAAGTGTGGCCTCCGGCAACAATTCAACTGTGGCCTTCAACCAGACAGCAACAATCGGTGGGGGGGTGACTTCGGGTCAAAGCTCTGCCGTCGCGTTTAACGACGCTGTAACGGTGAATGGAACAGTCCAGTCCGGCGACAATTCGACCGTCGCGTTCAAAGGTGCGGCAACGGTAGGCGGAAACGTTACCTCTGGCGGCAATTCGAAAGTCGCTTTCGAACAGATTGCGACCATTGGCGGCAATGTAACCTCCGGCCCGAACGCCACCGTTGCGTTCAATAACACCGCAGCAGTTGCTGGCAATGTGCAGGGTACGGGGACGACCATCGTTTTTGCACAGGGCGTGAGCATCGGCCAGAACCTGGCGACGACCGGCGGCAGCGTAACATTCGACGGTGCTGCGACGATTGGCAAAGACATTTCGGCCAATAATTCCACCATCGTATTCAGCAAGTCCAATCCAGTAACGGTAAATGGGAACCTTGTTCTCGATAATGGTGCAGTCACAAGTGGTGGCGCGACAGGCGGCAACAGCCAGTTAGTGGTGGCCGGTGATGTTTCTGTCAATGGCGGATCAAAGCTCGGCGGTAACCTTAGCGTTATTGGTAAAGTGAGCGGCAACGGCATCATTGTGCCGAGTATGGCAAGCGCTCCTGCTCCCGTTCACCCCTCTGTTAACACTACCGCTGTTATCGCGCCGCTGGCTGCCGGCAAAGGGGCGCCGTTTGCATCCGCCAGGGCAGTGCTAAGGGATGCCGTCCCCCCCGCATCTGTGTCGCCGGGCAATTCGGTTGCTACGCAGACCTATGGCAGCCTGTCCGGATTCACCGGCACTTATATGGCCGGCGTGAATGCCGCAGCTCAGTCGGATCTGGTTGTTGTCCGCAGCAACGTCGATCTGTCGCAGATCAAGCTCGTAGTGGGCCAGGAAAACGGTACCGATGGCTACCGTATCAACACGCCATACGCTGTTCTTCAAACAACGAACGGCGGCACAGTGCAAAACAAGTTCGCAAGTGCCGACCTTGACGCATCGTTCGACAACACGCTCCTCATGCTCAGTCCGGTCAAGTACGATGCGACGGCGGCAATAGTCAGTCTTATGGTTGATCCGGCCAAGGTGGCTGTGGTCCGTCAGTCCATGACGCAGAATGAGAATGCGGCGCTCACTGGCGCGATGTCGGCAGCGGGCCCGAGCTTGATGGTAGACGCGCTGTTTACCACTGCGATCAAAGGATCGAACTTCGATCAGGTATCGGGTGAAAGTTATGCATCTATCAAGACCGCTCTGATTCAGGACAGTCACTACCTGCGCGATATGGAGATCAATCGCCTGCGTTCAGTGTTCGCACCTGCGGTGGTAGACAATGCGGATGGCAGGTATGTAGCGGGCTCAGCCGGCAATGGCTCCGATCTCTGGGCGACCGGGTTCGGCGCACGGAACCATGGGAAAGCTACTGACGGAGCCGCAGAGCTGTCTGCTTCGACCAATGGCACCGTGGTGGGTGTGGATAAACTCCTCGACAAGAACTGGCGTATTGGCGGCCTCGTGGGGTACAGCCAATCGAACTACCATGTCGATGGCCTTTCATCTTTGGCCAGTACCGATAACTACCATGTGGGGATGTACGGCGGTACGCAAGCGAGCGGCTTTGGGGTGAGACTTGGCGCTGCTTATACCTGGAACAGCATCAAGGCACAGCGCGCTATCAACTTCGCGGATTTTGTTGATCATACGAGCAGCCATTACGATAGTGGCGTCGCCCAGGCATTTGGCGAGATTGGCTACCCGTTGCAATTGCGTCATGTTGCGTTCGAGCCGTTCGCCAATATGGCGGCGGTTCGCCTGCGCACTACGTCATTCAGCGAAACAGGTGGTGGGGCTGCGCTGGGCAGCCAGGGCGATGAAGAGAGCATTGCATTTTCCGCGCTGGGTCTGCATGCCTCGTCGAACTTTGACGTTGGCACATCACAACTTGCGGTGCAGGGCAAACTGGGTTGGCAGCACGCCTTTGGTGCCGTCAACCCAATGGCTGCGCTCTCTTTTGCGGGCGGTCAGCCATTCAATGTCGCTGGCATCCCCCTTATGCGAGACGCCGCGCTGGTAGAGGTTGGGCTAAACGCGCGTTTGACCAAGTCCTCTCGGGTGGGCTTTTCCTATTCGGGACAATTGAATGGGCGGGCAAAAGAACATGGCTTTACTGCGAACCTTGACTACCAGTTCTAACTTTTTGTGGCGCCGAGAGACCGGCTCCTCCCGATGAAAAGTCAACTGCCCTGACGTTCGGGGTCCTGAAAGCAGCTGCTGTTACACATGCAATAACGGACATTTCAACCATGAGTCTGAAATGTCTGGTATGGCCGAGAATGAGTTAATGGTGGTAAGACATCAAAATTGGGTTGGTGTAGGCCTGCAAGCGGATCTCGCATTCTGCCTTTTCGGGCTTGGGATTTGCGTAAACCGAATTCTATCGACAGGGGGGCGGCCCCTAACGTGGCCAACTTGTTTGCCGTTCACGTCATTGCGCGCGAAAACGCCCCCGCAGCCAGCCAATCGGGGCGCCTATCAAGGGCAGTTTTTGCCAAAGTTCTTCGGCCACATCCCAGTAATCACGATGGTCGATCACCTTGCCAGTGTCATCGAACAAAAAGCGGGTAGCGCCATGCACCTGGTAGCGGGTGCCTTTCAGGCCAAAGTCGAAATCCCACGTGACAAAGCCGCGATCAGCATCGGCCAGCACTTCGCGAATCACAAAGTGCGGCGTCTGTGTGGTTTCAAACATATGCGCAAATACCCGGCTGATCGCGGCCAAGCCCGCTACATCGTTGAATGGGTCTTTAAAGCGGGCGTCTGCGCGGTAATACAAACCAATCTGCGCCAGGCTCTGCGGCGTCAGTGTGCAATACCAGTCGAGTAGTCCATCAAACGGCTTCATCACAATCCCAGTGCACGGTTAAGCAAGGCAAAACGCCAGCGATAAGGTAGCAAGCTGGCCAGTTGTACCAGCAGGGTAAAGCGGCGCGGAAAATCAATCTGGAATTGACCGCGGGCCAACCCGGCCAGGATACGGTCAGCGGCTTGTTCCGGGGTCAGCAAGGCGGGCATGGTAAAGGTGTTTCTGGCGGTGAGCGGGGTTTTGACAAAGCCCGGGTTGATCAGAAAAACTCCCAGCCCCTTGGGATGCAGATCGGCATATAACAGCTCGGCCAGGTTGATCAGCGCCGCCTTGGTGGGGCCGTAAACCGTGGCGTTGGGCAAGCCCATGTAACCGGCCACGCTGGCGATAATGGCAATATTGCCCGCGTGGCGCGCCAACATGGTGGGCAAGATGGTTTCCAGACCGAAGTAAACGCCCGTCAGGTTGACCTCAATGGTGCGGCGGGCCCGGGCGGCCTCAATCTCCCATGCGCGCAGGGGTTGGTAGTCCGCAGCGCAGAACACCACCAGATCAACACCGCCCCACAGTGCGCGCAATGCGGCGTGGCCCGCCTCCCAGGCTTCGGGCTCGGTGACATCCATGGGCAGAACCAGCGCGTTAGGGCGATTGGCAGCGACCAGTTCCAGTTTTTCAAAATGCCGCGCCGATAACGCAACCTTGGCGCCTTGCCCGATCAGCTTTTGCGCCACTGCGGCGCCGATTCCGCTGGAGGCACCCACCACCCAGGCACGCGTGCCAGACCAGTTTTTCAAGCGAGGATTAAGCGGAGATGGCCACATTCGCGTTTACTCCTGCTTGCGGAAAAACAGCGTGACCTGGCCCACTTCGATGCCGAACTTGCTGACGCTGGCGCGATTGATCATGGCGTGGGAGTCCATCAGGTACATCCAGTCATCAAACTGGACGTCATAGGTGGTGTCATCTACCGGCAGCCGCAAGGTGTAGCGCCAGTTGAGCGCATTGCCAGCAACCCGACCTACCGCTTCGCCAATCACGTCGCTGGCGGTGCCGTGCCAGCTGCCGTCAGCGGCGTGAGTGAGTGTCCAGACGCGCTGTTGGGTTTTGCCATCGCTGTACACAAAGTGTTCATCCAGGATGAGTTTGCCGTCATTGATGCGGCCATCAATCTGCACGTGAAAGCGTTTGACCACTTCGCCATTGCGCTTCTGGAACATGCCCCAAGCCTCATTGTGGCCGGTGAAATACTGGGCCAGATCCAGTTGGGGGCGCTCGTTGGCGTAGTGGCTGACATCCGGTCCGGCACACGCAGCCAATACCATGGTAAACAGGGCGATCAGGGTGCGCTTCATGCGGGTTGCTCCTCTTTGGCAATGACCTGGAAATACAGAATTGCGAATGCCAGCAACTTGAGTACGCCTGGCAAGGCGCCATAGACCAGTCCCAACGCCGAGCCGCCCGATCCGGCCACGCCGGGCCGGTAACCCAGCCACGCCAGCAAAGGCAACGCCAGGCCGGATATCGCGGTGGCCAGCTTGGCCAGCAAACTCCAGACACCGTAGTGAGCGGCAGGGTCTGCGTCGGGCGGGATCGCGCGGGCCAGCAATACCGGCGGCAAGGCCAGATCAGCGCCCAGTGCCAGCCCGGCCAGCAGACAGACCGCGCCGTAGGCCAAGACATCACCCGCACCCAGAAAGATCGTCCAGACGAAAGTGGAAGTGGCCAGGACCATGCTGCAACCCCAAGCCCGCGCCGGACCAATGCGTTGCGCGAGGCGCGTCCACACGGGCAAACCTGCTGCGCCAGACAAGAAATAAACCGCCAGAAACAGGCCCGCCCACTGCGGCTTGAGAATGCGGTCGGCAATGAAGAACAGTGCCAGGGTGGCGGGAATGGCGATCGACAATGCGTTCACCAGATACGGTAACCACAGGCGGCGAACCGCCGGGCTGGCCCGTACCCGCGCCGGTGGTACACCCGCGCGAATCGGCCATAGCGGCGCAAAATGCAGCAACAGGATCAGGCCCATGATCAATAGCAGCGCAAAGCCACCGGCAAATACCGCCATCGATTGCGCGGGTGGCCAGGGGGCTGCGGTCATCAGCCACACCGGCAATACGCTGGCCAGAACGACGCCAGCCAGACCAGATGCTTCACGCCAGGCCGCCGCACGAGTGAGAGTGGGCAGATCGGGGGTCATGCGTGCTCCCCACGCCAGCAGCGTGATATTGAGTACGCTATGCGCGCTGTAGATCAGGGCCAGCATCAGCGCCAGCCATCCGGCCAGAGCGGGGGTTGAACCGGCTATTGGTGGCAACCACAGGCCGGTGAAAGCCAGTGCCAGCACGATTGCGGCGAGCCACAGCGCCAGGCCCAGCGCGGTTTTGCGCGCCATGACGTCAATCATCCGGCCCAGCCACGGGTCTTGCACGGTGTCGAAAATACGCGCTGCAAACAGTACAAAACCGGTGACCGGCAAGGCTAGTCCCAGATGTCCGGCATACCAGGCAGGCGCTTGCACGTAGACCGGCAACGCAACCATGGCCAATGGCATGCCCAGAAAACCATACGCTGCCAGTGGCAAGGTTTTCATGGCTTGCCACCGAGCAACCGGGTACGCAGCGCGGGGTCGCGGGTGGCCGGGTCAAGCCAGATCGAGAAAAATGCCCGCGCGAACACCGGGTCATCAATCTGGGCATTGAGCGCATCGCCATGATAAAACCGTACGCCGAGGCCCGGCAGATAGACGCCGGTGAGCTGATCGCCAATCTGCACGTCCACAAATGCCCGCAACATCTGTTTGCGCCAGTTTTCCAGCTGCGTGTCTGACAAGATGGCGCCGTAGATGCGTTTGAGTTCATCCACGCTGGCATCGGCGATCTTTTCACGGGTCAGGGCGCGGTTGTAGACCAGTTGCAGCGCAAATGGCTGGTTCTCATCGAACGGCTCGTGACGGCTGAACAGCCGGGCGCTGTAGATTTTGAATCCCAAGTAGCGAAAGTCGCCTTCACCAATCAATTGCGCATTGCCCAAATCACTACGCCAGCCAGCGGATGCCGTGGCGGCTGTGAGCATGAGCATCAGCAGCAACGCATTAGTCGCGGCGTTCCAGCAAAAACTGGACGACATCGGTGCGGCCCTCGTCGAAACCGGCTTCGCAATAAGCCAGATAAAGTTGCCAGGTACGGATAAATGCATCATCAAAGCCTTGGGCGAGCACGGCAGGGTGACTGGCGTCGAAGGCCGCGCGCCAACGGCGCAGGGTTTCGGCATAGTCTTTGCCAAAGGCGAACACGTTGTTGGTGAAGAAACCCGCCTGGGTTGCTCCGCTCACAAAGCGTTCTAATGAAGGCAGCATGCCGCCCGGAAAAATGTACTGGCGGATAAAATCGCTGCTGGTGCGATAGCGTTCAAAGCGGCTTTCTTCAATGGTGATCGATTGCACCAAGGCCTTGCCGCCCGGTGCCAAGCGCTCGCGAACCACCTGAAACCATTGCTCCCAGAACTGCACGCCAACGGCTTCAAACATCTCGATGGAAACCACGGCATCGTATTGCCCGGTAACGTCGCGGTAGTCGCGCAGTTCCAGTTGCGCCAGCGCGGTAAGGCCCGCATTGGCGATGCGTTGCTGCGCGATTTCCAGTTGCGCGGGGGAGATCGTTACGCCATGCACGGCAATCCCGCGTTGCGCTGCGTAGTGAGCAAAACCACCCCAGCCACAACCGATTTCCAGTACGCGCATGCCGGGTTTGAGCTTGAGCATATCCAGCACCTGCTGGTATTTGGCGGATTGGGCATCGGGCAAGGACAAACTGAAATCCCCGGCAAACAAAGCGCTGGAGTAAGTCCAGCTTTCGTCCAGCCACAAGCGGTAGAAATCGTTGCCCAGATCATAGTGGGCGTGGATGTTCTGGCGGCTGCCAGCACGGGTGTTGGGGCGCAGCCAGTGGCGTAATGCGTACCAGGCGCGGGAGACCCAGTTGCCCCAAACCGTGGCGGTCATGGCGGATTCATTGCGAATCGCCAATTGCATCAAGGCGGTCAGATCCGGCGATTCAACCCAGCCATGGCGCAGGGCGTGCGCAAAGCCGATATCGCCGCCGGTCATGATGCGCTGGCAGGCGCTCCAGTCGTGCACGAACAACTCCGCGCCGGGCAAGGTATGAGAATTGCCAAATAGCAATCTGGCCCCACCCGGAGTTACCAGGGTGAGGTGGCCCGTGTGTAGTTTGCGCAGGGTTTTCAGAAACAGCCGCGCGGCGGCAGGAGCGCTGGACGGCGCCAGCGTTAGCGATTGGGTTTGAATCACGACTTGATCTCCTCGTGATGGGCCAGCGTCAAGCTGTGTTGTGGCGGCGCGGGTTTTTGATGAAATGGCACTTTGCCCAGCCATAATTTGAGCGCCTGCCAGTGAATACGGACCCCCACGCCGACCGTGAGCAGCGGGTGAGTCAGCAACGCGCGGCCTAAATTGCGCACGCTAAAAGGAACGGCATGCCCACCGATCGCCGTACGGATCAGCAAGCCTTGCGCATCGTGGTAATCAATCGCGGTAAACACGGTGTTTTCACACTCACGCAGGCGGAATTCGTAGTGGCCTTGTACCTGGCAAAACGGCGACACATGTAGCTGTTTGCGGCAAGTGAGCGTGGTCTGGGGAGTGATTGGGGCGTTATCCGGGGCGGTGAGCAGATAACGGTGATGCTCGCCAAAGGTGTTGTTCACCTCGGCCAGTACAGCGCGCAATCCCCCGGCGGCATCGTGGCAGTACCAGAAGCTCACCGGGTTAAACACATAGCCAAACATGCGCGGAAAGGTCTGCAACCAGATACGGCCATCGGCAGGCAGCCCTTCTGTGGTTAGTAGTTGGCGTATCCATGAGCTCAGCGGTGTGTCGTCCCGCGCCCCGTAGTCGCGGGTATTGATCCCCAGCACGCGCCAGCGATTCACGCCAAACAAGGCATTGTTCAGGGAATCGAGCTGGTCTATATCCAGCCGCAAGCAGAACACGCGGTAGACAAACCGGCGCGGTGCGGGGCGCAAGCGCTGGTGCATGACCTGGCCGAAGACGAGTTTGGCGCCGTTCATGTCACACCTGCGCCCATGCCGGTTGCGCGGCAAAGTCGGCCGCCACGCGCAGGGCGGATTTAAGCCCGTCCTCGTGAAAGCCGTATCCAGTCCAGGCCCCGGCAAACCAGGTGCGGTTTTCACCTTGCAACTGTGGCAGTAGCGTTTGCGCGGTAACCGCGTTTTGATCCAGCAAGGGGTGTTCGTACTCAAAACGGGCGAGCAGCTTGTCCGGTGCTGGTTCACTGATCGGGTTCAAGGTGACGATCACCGGATCAGTAAACGGCAACGGTTGCAGTTGGTTAAGCAAATAGCTCACGCAGACCGGGCGGTGCCCATTCACGCTGGCGCCGCCCAGGTAATTCCAGGCGGACCATACCTTCTGGCGTTTCGGCAGCAATGATGTATCGGTATGCAGCAGCGCCACATTGGGTTGATAACGCACCGCACTGAGCAGCGCCCGTTCGCCGGCGCTGGCGCCATCGCTCAGCAGTTGCAGCGTGGTGGGGGCATGGGTGGCAAAGACCACCGCATCAAAGAATTCATCGCCATGGCGAAAGCGCACCTTGACTGAATCTGCCGAGCGCACGACTTCAAGCACCGGGGTACGTAAGCGCAAATCCGCCAAGGCTTCACAGAGCTTGCGCACATATTCTCGCCCGCCGCCCATCACCGAACGCCATTGCGGGCGGTTTTCGATTTGCAGCAAGCCGTGGTTGATGCAGAACTGCAAGAAGGTGGCGGCAGGAAACTTGAGGATGTCATCGGTGGCGCTAGACCAGATCGCCGCCGCCATCGGCAATAGGTAGTCATCCCGAAACGCCGTACCGTAGCCACCCTGTACCAGCAGTTGCTCCAGCGAAATACCGTTAGCGCGAGTGACTTCCAGATTGCGCGCGCTCTCGCGGTTGAAACGCAGAATGTCGCGCAGCATGCCCAGAAAACGTGGCGAAACCAGGTTCTTGCGCTGGGCGAATACCGTATCCAGATTGCTACCGGCCCATTCCAGCCGCCCACCATCCAGCGATACCCCGAAAGACATATCGCTGGGCTGCGAGCGCACGCCCAACTGTTCGAACAGCGCAATCAGGTTCGGATAGGTGCGGTCGTTGAACACCAGGAATCCGGTATCGACCGGGTGGGTGACGCCATTGAGGGTGACGTCTACCGTGTTGGTATGGCCCCCCGCATAATGGCCAGCTTCAAATACCGTTACCGCATGGTCGCGCGCTAGCAGCCAGGCGCTGGCAAGGCCGGATATCCCGGCGCCAATGACCGCAATGCGCTGTCGCGCCGGGTTGCCGGGTTTACGAATGTTTCCCACCGTGTTTCCTTTTTTGTGTTGTCTTGTCTAACCACATACGGGCCGCACGATGGTCTGGATGCAGTGCCATGCAGTTGATCCCCCCAAATGCAACAACGCTGCGCCGGTTTGGCGCTTTATGGCACCATCCCGAGAAATCATCGCCCTTGCTGGAAAAGCTGTTTCAACTGGCTAGGGCGGTGCTAAGATGGGTTTGTGACCCTTCTGTAAAAAAATCTACCATACAGTAAACGAAATTACCAATGAGTATTTTAGCCAAACTCAGTTTCAAGGATCAGGCGTTCAAATTGCGTGAAGACGCAATTCTGGATGCGACCACGCGCACCTTGGCCAGCAAGGGGTTTGATCTGATGACCATGGACGACATCGCCGCAGAGGTGGGAATTTCCAAACCCAGCCTCTACAAGCACTTCAAGTCCAAGGATGATCTGGTCGGCGAGGCGATGATTCGGCTGCTGGATGCTGCGTTGGTGTGGTTTGCAGCGCTACCGCCCGATTTGACACCCGCAGAGAAATTGCGGGGATTGCTGGCTTGGGCGTTGCAGATCCGCCTTGAAGGCGGGTTGCCGCTGATGCCATCAACCAGCCCGCAAGTACGGGACATGCTCACCCGCAATATGCGGTACGTAACCCGCGTGCTCAAACTCAATGGCGTGCTGGAAAAAACCGTACAAAAAGCCAAGGCCAAAGGCGAACTGCGCAGTAATCTGCCTGACCAGGTCATCCTGTTCAGTTATTACTCACGCACCTGCGACCCTGCTGTCGATTACCTGCGCCTGTACGCCAAAATGGACGATGACAAAATCATCGCGCACATGATCGACGTGTTTTTTGAAGGGGTGAGCCAGAGCAGTTAAACGCTAGATCAGTCGTGCGAGTACCTGAGGATAACTATCCTGGGGTTACGGGATACGCATAGGTGGTCTCTACCTCATGGCGGAGCAAACCGCCCGACAGGCGTCAGGGACTGATTCCGATCAAGCGTAAAGACGGTTTCCTACCCGACCATCGCCTGAATAGATGCCTTGTCGTTCAACCAGGTGTCATCGAAGAAGGTGACTTCACCCGTGGCCAGGTCGTGTTTGGCGCCAATGATGCCAATCTTGCCGGCGGCGACCATGTGCTCGAGGATGTAGCTGCGATTGATGATCGAGCGCACCGAATGGCGTACGTTCAGGTCGGCAACATTCTCGACGAACGCAGGGTTCTTCGAATTGCGCTTGGTCGGTTCCAGCGTCTGGCCCTCCTGGTACACTGCTGGCTGGATTTTCGACAGCAGTTCGGTCAGGTTCCCAAGTTCCACGTGATCGCAGGCGCCTTTGATGGCGCCGCATGAGGAGTGTCCGAGCACCACGATGAGTCTGGACCCGGCTACGTTGCAGGCAAACTCCAGGCTACCAAGGATGTCGGTGTTGATCACATTACCGGCGATACGCACGGAGAAGATATCCCCGAGGCCCTGATCGAAGATGAGCTCGGCCGATGTACGGCTGTCGATGCAGCTGACGATGGTGGCGAATGGCCATTGACCATCGCGAGTTTCATTGGCTTGCTGCAGCAGGTCGCGGCTCTCGCGCAGATTGTTGACGAAGCGCGCGTTGCCTTCCTTGAGAAATTGCAGGGCGAGTGCCGGGGTGACGGTGGCTTGGGTTTCAGAGGTATGCGTTTTCATAGTGAGTCGTATCCAGCCTTCCAGCGATTGCGCTGGGTCGCAATGTTACCAATGGCAGAAAATAAGCAATAATCGATATTTATGATGATATTTATCGATAAATCTCTATGAATGCCACCTTTCGTCAATTGCGGCTCTTTCTGGCGCTGGCCGAGCGCGGTAGCATCACCGCCGCCGCGGAGGCCTGCCATGTCACACAGCCGACGGTGTCGATGCAACTGCGCGAACTTGCCGAGGCCGCCGGTCTGCCGCTTTACGAGCAGATCGGCAAACGTCTTTTCCTGACCGCTGCTGGCGAAGCGCTGGCCGGAACGGCACGGACCATGCTGGACGAGTGGCTCACGTTTGAGCAGACCCTTGATGCCATGAAGGGGCTGGAACAGGGACGCTTGCGCGTCGCGATGGTGAGTACCGCGAAGTACTTTGTACCACGCCTGTTGGGCAACTTTTGTACGGAACACCCGAACATCGAGATTGCACTCGAGATACTGAATCGCGACGGGGTGGTCGCACGTCTGCGCGAAAACCGTGATGATCTATACATCATGTCGATGCCGCCCGAGAACCTCGACCTCGAACAGCACGCGTTCCTGCCTAATCCGCTGGTCCTGATTGCCTCCGACGGGCACCCACTGAAGGGGCGCCATCTGGAACTTGCTGACCTCTCGGCCGAACGCTTCATCCTGCGCGAGCGTGGTTCAGGCACACGCCTGGCATGCGACGCGTTTTTCTCGGGCGCTGCCTTCGTGCCGCAAGTCAGGCTTGAGTTAGGCAGCAATGAGGCGATCAAGCAGGCTGTTGCCGGAGGCCTCGGTCTTGCAGTGGTTTCGCGTCATGCTCTTCCTGCGCGCCCCGCGGACGATCAACTGACCATTCTCAATGTGGACGGTTTTCCACTCCAATCCCGGTGGTTCACGCTTTATCCACGCGGCAAAAGGCTTTCTCCGGTTGCTGCGGTTTTTCTCGAACATCTCGAACGAACAGCGATGGAATGGAGTGAGCGGCGCGAGTCAGGCTTTTAGGCGGCAAGGATAAATGAAAGGCCGCTTGAATCTACTACTTGTCGTTGCTCCGGTGAGAGGGTGACCGGCAGGTGAGGTTCGAAAGCCGCTATTGAAGTTCGCTACACTGACCGTGGGCAATCCAACTGTGCGTGTGCATCAACCGCAGTGGTTCATCAGCTTTGGCGTAGGTGTATTCCTTCGCCGGCATGGCACCCAGAATCTGCGCGGGGTCGGTTTCTATCAGCCCCAGGTTATCCGCAGAATTATTTGTCATTGGTCAGCTGGATAACTTCATCCCTTTTCTGAAGTTCCACGGCCTCAACCCTTTGGTCAGGATCGAGCGCTATATCAATAGTGGTTCTCCTGAAGCGATTTCTCTCGTTTTCTTTAGGCAACCCACGAAGTTCGTAATTGACCACGCCATGATAAGTACATATCTGCGTTTTTTTACAATCAAATCCCATCGCTTCCAGTTTTGACGGTGACAAGACGCCCTGAGGAAACTCTGCAGTGACCATATTGATTACGGCCCTTTTGAGGCCGTTTTCTCCGTTCATCCAGATGGGGCGAATCATGTCACTGAGCTGTGAAATGCCGAGGCCAGAAGAGTCAACAATTACGCTGGGCCATTCGCCCGCATGGCACGAAATGCCAATACTCAACATCAAACCCATATAAAACGATTTCACTCACAGGTTCCTCGGTAACGTCTACGGGCTTAAAAGCTGCCAATATTTCTGGCAGAAAAAATGCCTCCTCGGAGGCATAGACCCAAATTGATTGGAAGGACTTGTGCCGATCAAATATTGCAAATTTGAGTGACACGAAAATTACAAACACCACAGGATGGTCAATGATCTACTCCTGCCCGGCCGAGCGACTAGAACTGGAGATTTCCGGCTTTAATGTACGCGAGCTGGAACTCGCTCGCGGTCGGGTTTCGGCCAAGGTTTCACAGACGGTTGATGGCCGTTTTCCAGAGCGAAGCGGTTTAGGTCCGCTCCACGCTGAAAACGACCACTAACTATCTGAGATAACAGGCTCACCCATTCCATTTGAAACGGTCGCAGGAATCTTCGTTCCCAGGCTCGCGGATTACCAGCCCGGAAAACAGATGCTCGTTCCAATCTCCCTCACTCTTAAATAAACAAAAGCCCCGCATTAACAATTAATACAGGGCGTTTATTGGCGCAAATTAAACTCGAATGGGGCGATGGTTTGCATGGCCCGCCATGCAGTCCTTATGTTTGCCAGAATGTCACGCAGGCCTAACAATGTTAGGCCGACTGCCCCGATATCGCCGTGCCACGCGGGCACTCAGCCCAAGCCCTACCAGCAGCAGTAGGTCCGTGCCGGGTTCGGGCACTGGGGTAATGGTTGCCGTCATATTGATGGTATCCAGCCCGGTAACCCCGAACTCGTTGGGTTGCTCACCGTTGGGCATGTACATATAGAACGCGAAATCCTGGCCGGCGCCGATGAAGGCGCTCGAAGCGCCCGTGGTGACGGCCGGATCGGCAAGCGTATGGTAGAGCGGTGTCGCTACGCCGTTCAACATGTAGCCAAACCAGACATCTTCCAGTCGCAGGGTATTACCATTGACGTAAGACCAACTGAAATCGATCCGTTCGGGATCAGAAAATACCTGATCCAGCGTGACATAACCTGGGAATAGCTCACCGGTTGTCATCATGTAACCATTGGCTGTCGGCTGAGGCGGCGACAAACTGTCATCACTAAAGAAAAAGCCCGTACCGTAAATAAGTGGATGCCAGGACGTGTCGTAACCGTTTGCCTCCCAACTATCCCAGTCCCAAGCCAGGACGTTCGGTGAGGCCAGCGCGATGATCATGGCGGCGTGGGCTGGCAAACTTCTAATCGAAGAAAAGCGCATAAGACCCTCCAGATATTGCCTGTAAGGCTCCCTGAACAACATATTTTAATTAAGCCTTCACCAAACTCCGGTCCATTGTGCGCTTGCAGCTGTGGCACACGCAGATAGATGACGGAAGGACGATTCACACAGGCTGGCCCGCTCTCTCCTCGGTGGATGCTCGGTTAAGGGCATTGGCTATTGCCGTGCAACAGATCCGTTTTGGGTAGGTAGCAGCCGTTTACAGTGTTGTCTGCCAACTTCCGCTTCGGCCAATATCCCTCCGGCGTTTTTGCCGCCCCAGCTGCACTTCGTTCAAAGCAGAGGCTCGCGTTCACCACTGCCAATGGCCGCAGCCGTTCCAGAGTCTCCGCTCCTGCTGATTGAACTCAATACCGGCGGGTTATGAATCCGGGGAATCGAAGTGAGCTACCACTCCACCGCTGTCGCTGCCGACCGTCTTCCGAAATACGCGAACCCCGACTGAATGATGAGTATGTCCTATGCTTTCATCTATCCATCCTGTCGCACAACTTTCAGTGGAGAGATGAATGGACAAGGCTTCGGGGGCATATGAGTCCGGCGAAAGTTGGGCCGCGTCTCCGCCCGGTTCATTTGTGCTGGCCGCCTTCCGGGTAGGAGTGATGCTTCTCTGCGCCCCCGCCACTCCCGCTGCTATTGGGGGATGTGGCGCTGACTCTGGGGACCTGGTCAGCGTGTCTTGCGCGCCGGCTGCGACTGGTACGGCTGCGACGGTGACGACTGCTACAGGTACCACGGTCGCCACGCCATCAGGCAGCAGTATCCGCGCGGCGGCAAAAGGCGCTGATGCCAGTGTTTCTCTGGCAGGGACCACGGTGACCAACAGCGGCGCTGCGGGCGCTGTTGGGGTGCAGGCTCAGGTGACGGCGGGTGTAGGCAACGCGTCTGTTGTCTTCGATGCGGGCGTTAATACCATCACCATGCAAGGCAGCAGCCAGGATGGTGTGGGCCTTTCAAACGTGTCCACTGGCACATCAAGCATTGTGGTCAAGGCGGGTGCCACGCTGAATATCAACAACGCCGTGACGGGCAGCGAGCGCGACGGGCTGGATATCAACGGCAGCGGCGGCGGTGATCTATCCGTAGTGCACAACGGCAGTGGCACGATCTCGGTAGCGGGCGGCAATGCGGTATGGCTCAAAGCCGTGAATGCGGGAAGCGTCGCCGTGACGATCGGCAACCAGGTCGACTTGCAGGTCAATAAGACGGATCCCGCTTCAGCTGGTGGCAATTTTGCTGGCATCCATACCCGAACCACTGGTTCTGGCAATACCGCCATTAACAATGCAGCGTCCATTCAGGCGCATGGCCCCAACGCCTTCGGCATCTATTCAGAAGGTGGGACGGGTGCCACTCAGATTGTGAACACAGGGGCGATTACCACCGATGGCCTGAACGGCTTCGGCATCCGGTCGAGCGCCAGCGGCAGCCTGATTGATATCAGCAACGCCGGCGCTATTACAACCATCGGCCCGACCGCACATGGCATTTATGCTAACGCCGCCACCAACTCCAGCACCAGCATCCAGGTGGACAATCAAGGGTCTCTGATCGTCGGCAGCAGCACAGAAACAAGCGGGTCACGGGCTATTTATCTCACTGCGCGTGGGACGGGCGGCGTGCAGGTTACCGGTCGTGGTGACATCTCGGTATTGGGCGATTCAGGTTCACTGCGGGGGCAGGGCATTATTGTCAGCGCAGAAAATGGCAATGTCGGTGTTGATTACAGCGGCCGCCTGACTATTCACGGCTCAGGGGCTGGCGGCATCCGGGCGGATTCCAGCGGCGGCAACGTACAGCTTAACTACACCGGTGCGGGGATTGAAACCTTTAACACCAACGGCAACGCCATTTATGCCACGACCACCTCCGCGACCGGAGCGATCAACATTACAGCGCAGGGCACGCTGGTAACGCATTCAGATGCGGGCACGGGCGATGGCACCGGCATTGCCTCTTTTGGCCTCCAGGGATATAGCCAAGGCGGCAATGTGAGCGTCGTATATACCGGCCCGCTCATCGATGTGAATGGGTCTGGTGCGGCCATTCTGGCCAGCAATGACTACACCGGCACGGGATTGGGCACGCTCACCGTGGCCAATAGCGGAAACCTGATTGCCCGGGGAGACCGCCAGCAGGGTATTCACACGCGGTCGGGCCTGGGGAGTCAGACCATCACCAACCAGGGCGCAATCCAGACTTTGGGTGCCAGCAATAGCTCGGGCATCCTGGCAGAGGCCACGGATGCTGCCGCTATTTCGGTAGACAACGCGGGAACCATCACCGCGACGGGTGCCAATTCATCGGGCATTGAGGGACGTACGCAAGGGGGCTCCATATCCATCCGGAATAGCCAGCCCGTCAGCGCAGGATGGGGCTCAAGTGCGGGCGTCATGCTAGGCGGAACACACCAGTCGCTCGATAACTCCTCCAGTATTGAAGCGCTAAGCGATGTCGCCGTGCGGGCCGATGTTACGGGACTGGGCGGTAGCGACCCGGTAGTACTGCAGCCGGTGGATGATTCCATCCCAGTGCCCCCGGTGGCGCACGTTGGGGCTAGCACCCCGACAATTGGACAACCGCTGTTTACGCTGACCAACTCCGGCCAGATTACCGGGGTGGTGAATGCCATGGGTTCTGCGGTGACCTTTAATAACAGTGGCCTGTGGAACCTCCGCAGCTTTGTCGATACCACTGGCGCCGGTAGCCGCGATACATGGAACGTGGCGGTCAGCAACCTGGGTATCAGCGGTAACAACGCTGTTAACAATACCGGCACGCTAACCCTGTCGGCACAACCCACATCCGGCATTCAGACCTTTGATGCCACGGGCGCTTATCTGCCCGCCGGGCAAAGCACCAATGCACCCATCCCCCACGGCGCGGTACAAGGCCAGATTCTCGGTGCCACCACTTTTAGCAACAGCGGCCTGATCGACCTCACCGGGGGTGGTCATGCGGTGGGTAATGTACTGGTCATCACGGGGGGCCAGACAGCGGGCCAGGCTGGAGACGGTGCCTTTATCTCGAATGGTGGCGCCCTGCGGCTGAACACGGTGCTGAACGAAGGGGCCGCGCATAGTCAGTCCGACATGCTGGTCGTCGATTCAACACGCGAGGGCCCAGTCGGCCCCACCCGAGTCCAGATCAAAAACGTTGGCGGGGCTGGCGCGTTAACCCAGGCCAACGGTATCGAGATTGTAGAAATACTGAACAAGACCCCTGAAGCCAGCGCATCCAATGCCTTTGCCCTGCAAGGCAGGGCGGTGGCGGGCGCGTATGAATACCATCTGTTTCGCGGTGGGGACGATGGAACGGATACGGATGCATGGTATCTGAGGTCTGAACGGCCGGGGCCACCGCCCCCAGCTCCGCCAAACCCGCCTGCGCCACCCTCGCCACCTCAGCCGCTATACCGGCCCGAAGTGGCGGCCTATCTGGCCAATCAACGCTTGGCGGCCATGATGTTTGTGCACAGTTTGCATGACCGGCTGGGCGAGCCCCAATACATTGAGGGCCAAGGGTTTGATCCGGATGCAGACACGCCAAAGTCTGGGTGGCTGCGCATGGTGGGCAGCAAAGAAGGAACAGAAAGCCGCGACGGCATATTTGGTACGCGTACCCGGTCGTTTCTGCTGCATGGCGGTGTCGAGATGGCCGACTGGAAAGGCAACGGCGACACCGATCGAATCCACGTGGGCGCGATGGCCAGCTATGGTAACGCCAATGGTGACGCCGATGCGCTGGACAACAGTGCGCACGCCAGAAGCAGCGTGGATGGCTGGGCTATTGGCGCCTATGGCACCTGGTATCAGAATGACGACAACAAACTGGGCGCTTATGTCGATACCTGGTTGCAATACGGCTGGTTTGCCAACAATGTCGAAGGCGACCAACTGCCCACCGTGAAATACCACGCGCAAGGGCTCGCGCTCTCCGGGGAGGCCGGATACGCGGTCCCGTTGCGTAACGACTGGGTCGTGGAGCCGCAGGCCCAGCTGATCTATATCGATTACACCGAAGGCGACATTACCGAGCCCAATGGCACCAGCATAAGCGGTGCCGATTCTCGCGGCCTTGTTGCCCGGCTGGGCGTGCGCACCAGCCGCACCTGGATTCGTGACGACGGAAAGAAAACGCAGCCCTATCTGACGTTGAACTGGTGGTATTCCGATCTGACCAGTTCCATCAACTTTAACCAGCTGCCGCTAGGCACGCTGTATCCGCACAACCGGTTTGAAGTGAAGCTGGGCATGAACGCCGATTTAGGCGACCGGTGGACGGCCTGGACCAATATTGCAGGGGCTTGGGGTCAGCAGGATTTTTATCAATACACGTTACGGGTTGGCGCTAAATACACGTGGTAAAAATGATTGCCGGCAGGCAAAACTCTCGTTCCTGAGACAGGGATGTCCCTATTCGTGCCCTCATGCTTCGGTCTCGTAAAACAGTCCGTATTTCCCCTTTGTTTGCTTGATTCGCCCGAAACCGGCCTCTCCCAAATGCATGCCGGCAATCAAAAGCCCCTCGGAACTGACCATGTCCAGCAGCCGCGATCGGGTGGAAGCGGCTTGGGACGGGTCTTGATCGAATGCAATCGACACGTCCGGGCGTTGTATCTGGATGTGCGGAAAATGCACGATATCGCCCCAGACAAGCAGGCTTTGGTCGCGGGATTCGACGATATATCCGGTGTGCCCGTCGGTATGCCCTGGTAGCGGCATCGCGCTGATCCCCGGAAGCACTTCCCCTTCGTCGAAAGTACGCAGCTTATTGCTGTAGCCGTCGAATACCTGACGCGCGATCAGGAAATTACCGCGCGCCCGTTCGCTGGCACGGGCCAGATTTGCATCGTCCCGCCAGAATTTGATCTCGCGCTGATGCACAACCAGTTCCGCATTCGGAAAAGTCACTTGTCCGGTTGCATCCACCAGCCCGCCGACATGGTCGGGGTGGGCGTGCGTGAGCAGGATGGTATCGATTGAGGTTGGTTCGATGCCGGCCAGCAGCAAATTCGCCTGCAGTTGCCCGCCCCATTGCTTGATGCCGCCAGCGCCGCCATCGACAAGAATGGTGTGCCCGGCGCGGCGTATCACGTAGCAGTTGATATGTATCGCAGAGGGTTCATTCTGACCCGCATCGCGCTGGATTCTGGACGCTTCGGCGGCGTCGATATTCGAGAGAAAATCGAGGCTGGCATTGAGGTAACCATCGCTGATTGCGGTAACGGTGAAATCCCCAACCTGCTGTCCGGGAAAGGCAAGAATGGACACAATACTTCTCCAGAGCGGCTAGTTTCGGGCGTGAATGTTCGACGTGGCATAACCAAAACAACGAATGCGCGCGGTAAGACCCGTGTGATGAGCAATGGCATTGTCCAAAGCCGCCATGAACTGGTTCATGACCGCAGGCGTGCGAAACGCCTCAAGGCGATACTGGATTTCCGCGAAAACGGGATGCCCGTGCCCATGTCGCACCTCGACATAAACGATATGAACGTTTTTGAGTTGTGCCTCAAGGACATCGGTACACAGTTTGACGCAGTCGCTGGAAAGGCCGGCAAGGCGCTCGTCGGACGGCATCTGGCCCGCATCAATATAGAAAGTCAGGTTTGGCATCTTGGGCCTACTTGTTCTGCACGTGCGAAGGGGAGCTGGTCAATTGCTCCGTCATCGGCTCGTACAGGTCAACGCCCTCTGGGAGCGTCTCGACAAGCCCGGGCTTGCTCCGGGGCAGGACTGCGAGCCAACGACTTTCCGGATACTTCTCCAGCGCAACAGCCTGCATGGCCAGCGGTTTGAGCCCCATCGCAATCAGCGGTTCGGGGCCATTTGAACACAGCGCGAGCAGTTCGTCGGCATGGACTGCAGGCGCCAGCCCAATGTCGCTGTAGAGATTGCGGTGCCAGTCGGTGATGTGCTGCTGCCACCGAGCGAAATTGCCGCCGCCTTTGTGGCGATATTCCTCCCCGGTCAGCACATCAAGGTCGTCCACCGTATGAATGGCCAGGTAGACGGGGCAACCTTTGCTGATCGCTTTGAAGCGCTGCGAGGTATGAAAGCCGGTCACCGAGATAAGCGCTGGCAGCTTTTCAAGGCTGTAGAAGTCATTCCATTCAGTTTCGCTGGCGGGATCGGCGAAGCTGCATTCCACGGTATAGATCATCAGATTTCCTTCGTTATGGTTAAGCATTCTTCTGCGAGTGCTTACTGCTCGTTGCAGTAACGTCATGGTAGTCTGATGTTTTTGGTCTATATAACGAAATAAAGTCAGCCTTCAGTGATATTTAATCAAGCTGGCTTTGAATCCATTTTGATCGGCGAGACTTCAATGCGACGTAAAATTCCCAGCAGTTCCGCGCTCCAGGCATTTGAGGCTGCAGCCAGGCACGGCAGCTTTGCCCGCGCTGCCGAGGAACTGGCACGAACTGAGGGCGCGGTCAGCCGCCAGATTGCCCGGCTTGAGGAATTCCTGGGAGCGGTACTGTTCGAGCGGGTGGGAAACCGTGTGCGGCTTGCCCCCAATGGCGCGCGCTATGCGGCGCAGGTGCGTGAGACGCTCGAGCGACTGGAGCGGGACAGCCTGTATTTGATGGGGCAGCCCAGTGAGGGCGCGAGTATTGAGATCTCCGCGATTCCGACTTTCGCCACTCGCTGGCTTATCCCCCGGCTGAAACGCTTTCAGGACAAGCATCCAAATATTACGGTGCATATCGCAGAACGGATGGAGCCCTTCTTGCTGGCGGGCAGTGGGTTCGATGCAGCCATTCATTTTGAACATCCTGCATGGGCAGGCATGCATCTGCATCATCTGCTGGAAGAGGTGCTTGTGCCCGTCTGCAGTCCACAGCTTCTTGAAGACGCCGGTGCCAATGCGTCACTGGATGATTTGCCACGCCTTCACCGGCGGCAAAACCCGGATGCCTGGCAGATTTATGCACAAGAGACAGGCATAACGCTGACCAATTCGGCGATTGGCGCACGGTACGATCTTCATTCCATGCTGATCGAAGCGGCGCTAGCTGGCTTGGGTGTGGCATTGGTGCCCCGACTTTACATCGGGGCCGAACTTGAACAAGGCCGCCTGGTTACGCCCTGGCCAGATGGTAAAGCGATTACCAAAAATTTCTGCCTGGTTCTACCTGAGCAGATCGAATTGAGTGAAGCACCATTACAGGCATTTGCGACATGGATTCTTGACGAAGCCCGGGCCTGACGAGCATCACAAAAAGCCATGCTGCGGAGCTGTCATCTCCAGTCGCGCACTTCGCTGCACACTGATCGTCCGCGGGTCGCGGACGACATACTTGAAAACCACCAAGAGGTCGTACCAAGCCGAACAGCCGCAACAGGCCGGTAGCCGCCGTATCCTTAGAGAGGCTTGGCCGTCCGCTTCGGCCGAAAACGAACCGATCTCTTGGATGCCGTGAGTGGCCGCCAGGCACCACACCTATCCCCAATACTGAACCTACATGCGACTCCAGATTACTGCCTGCGTATAAACCCTCAAAACACTCAATTCTGAATGTTATCCAGGGCTATGAATTTAAAGAGAAAATATATCCTGATTTAAATAACCAACGACAGTAGTACTTGCCCGGGCGCAGTCGGGTATCAGGGCTGACAATTGCAAAAATATACGCAATCAACGATGCGTCCAGCCCAGGAGCGGTCCAGGTTTGCATCGAGCGCAGCAGTGCCAGGATGCGGATTGCTGCTCAGAATGCTCAACAACGAAGACGTGTAGCGAGGTTTGGTTACCTGCACCTGCAAAGGTGCGTGGCATGGTCTTTAAGCTGAATCGTACATGTGACTCCAGCCCAATCAGCTGAGAATGCTCCGCCTCCAGGTCGCCGGGCTGACGCCCACGAAGGATTTGAATACCCTCGTGAAATGACTTTGATCGGCAAATCCGCAGCTTATTGAAATCTCGGCCAGGGTGGCTTGCGTGCCACTCAACAGCGCTTTGGCGCGCTCAATGCGATGGCGCAACATCCAGCGATGCGGCGGGTCACCCGTGCTGGCCTTGAAGGTGCGAATAAAATAACTGACGGATAACCCGCTGGCGGCCGCGAGCATTTTGAGTGAGACATCCTCGTCAATCTGCGAGGCCATGGCTTCGGTAGCCCGCTTGAGCTGCCAGGGCGCCAGCATGCCGGGCCGCTCTTTGGGCGGGCGCATACCGCCAAATTTCTGCGCAAAATAGGTATATGCACCCAGCATGATGTGTTCGGCATACATGGCGCTCACTTCGTGTGGCCGCTGCAGGGCGGGCAGGAGCGCATTGCCAAGATGCCAGACGGTTTCATCGATTACGCCACCCGGCAGGCAATAAAGATGATTCACCCGCGCGACGCCCGATTCGTCGGCGATTTCGTTCAACGCCGTTTGCGAAACGGTAAACATCAGATTGTCGAACGGGCTGATCAGATTGGCGCAGGGCAATTCCAGATGATTGACCACACTGGTCGTGCGCTCAGCATAAGAACCGCGATGGATGCAACGACCATCCAGAAACAATTCCCTTTGTTTTTGCTCCCGCAATTGCAACATTACGGAAAAAACCGCATCGACCCGCGGTGGCGTCACGATGCCATGTCCGGGTGTGTCCCGGCGCAGGCGCGACACCAGCAGGCGTGATGTTTTGGGGCCTTTGGTGATGAGTTGCGACACCGAGTCAGCCTGGAACTTCTCTACAAATTTGCTTCCGTAATCAAGATCGGATTGCACGTTTTGCTCCTCATGGAGAAGTCTGCCTCCAGCTCCCAACCGGGCTCACCAGCTTACCGTGATCTGTCCATTAGCAAACAAATAATTGACGAAAGCATAAATCAACCCGAGCCGGGCGGGTCTTGAATGTTATTGCTCTTTTTAGACTGAAATTGCAGCAATACCGATGCAGAGCGCTTGATTGCGTCGAAAAATGGCGAAAAAAAGGCATATTTTCGCCAAGAAAAACGTTAATCAAGCAAGATTCGTAGCTTTCACGGTGCTTTGATGCGATCACCTAACGCAAGGAGGATCGCAATGAAACGAGCACTAGTGATTCTGGGCGCCCTGCTGGCACTGTCTGAAGCAGCATGGGCAGACTCCACAACGTTCCCAAGCGGTTTTCGCACGCAAGAGATTGCGTCCAATGGCACCACCATTCACGTTCGCGTGGGTGGCCGCGGCCCGGCAGTGCTGCTACTGCACGGCTATGGCGACACTGGCGATATGTGGGCCCCGCTGGCGGCAGAGTTGATGCGTGACCACACAGTGATCGCGCCAGACCTGCGGGGCATGGGTTTGTCTGCGGTCGCCACCGACGGCTTTAGCAAGAAAAATGAAGCCGAAGATGTTGCAGGTGTGCTGGACGCGCTCAAGGTGCAACAGGCTGTCGTCGTCGGACACGACATTGGCAATATGGTCGCGTTTGCCTTTGCCGAATCCCACCCTGACCGCACCACTCGCCTGATCATGATGGACGCTCCCGTACCCGGCGTTGGCCCGTGGGACGACATCCTCAAAAGCCCGCTGCTGTGGCATTTCCGTTTTGGCGGGCCGGATATGGAACGCCTTGTCGCCGGGCGTGAGCGCATATATCTGGACCGGTTCTGGAATGATTTCTCCGCCGACCCGGCGCATTTTCCGGAAGACTCACGCCGTCACTATGCCGCGCTGTATGCCCAGCCCGGGCGCATGCACGCCGGTTTCCTGCAATTTGCCGCATTTGACCAGGATGTGATCGACAACCGGCAGTCTGTCTCGCGCGGACGTCTGCAAATGCCGGTCCTGGCCATCGGTGGCGGGCATTCACTGGGCGCAACCATGGCCTACATCATGCGTTTTGCTGCGGACAACGTACAGCAAGTGGTGATCGCCGATTCCGGCCATTGGTTGATGGAAGAACAACCCGCGCAAACTGTTGGGGCCATTCGCAGCTTTATCGACCGGCCCGCTGCCCAGTGTCGCTGATGGCCTTGCACGCCTTGAGGAGAGCATGATGACTTCATATTCGAAACCGCGTGACGCCACAGACGACCATCTGATCACACCGCATAACGCCGCGATCCTGATCATCGATTTCCAGCCCGTTCAGGTGTCGTCGATTGCCTCGCGCCCCAAGCGCGAACTGGTCGCCAACATTACCGCCCTGGCACGGATCGCCAAACTGTATGAAATGCCGGTGGTGCTGACTTCGGTCAATGTCAAAACCGGTCGTAACCAGCCCACCATCCACCAGATCACCGACGTTCTTTCCGGCGTAGAGGTGATTGATCGCACCTCCATCAATGCGTGGGAAGATGAGGACTTCAATCGCGCGGTCAAGGCGACCGGGCGCAAGAAGCTGGTGATGGCCGCGCTGTGGACCGAAGTCTGCCTGGTACACCCGGCCCTGGACGCACTGCAGGAAGGTTTTGAGGTTTACCCGGTGGTCGATTGCGTCGGTGGGACGTCGCTGGAAGCGCATCAGGCCGGCTTGCAACGACTGATTCAGGCTGGTGGCAGGCCGACTTCCTGGGTGCAATTGATTTGTGAGTTGCAGCGGGACTGGAACCGCGAAGAAACGGTGCCAGGCTTTGCCGACATTCTCTTTGCCATTGAAGGCCATTAAACATGGCGGGAATGCGGGAAGAACCTATCCGTGGAGGCGCCGGTGCGTTGTTTGTCCGCACCTGGCTGCCCGACCAACGGCCACGCGCCTTGATCGCCATCTGTCATGGCTTCAACGCCCACAGCGGGTACTACCAGTGGGTGGGCGAACAGTGCGCTGCAGCGGGCTACGCCGCCTGCGCAGTGGATCTGCGCGGGCGCGGAAAGTCTGGCGGCGTGCGTTATTACGTCGAGAGTTTTGACGACTATGTCAGCGATCTGGCCGTGCTGGTGGACCACGCCCGGTCAATGGTGCCCGATGTACCGCTGTTTGTGCTTGGCCACAGCGCTGGCGGCGTGGTCGCCTGCCTTTTTACGCTGGTGCACGGCTCAGCGGTGGCAGGGTTGATTTGCGAGGACTTCGCCTTTGAAGTCCCGGCACCCGATTTTGCTTTGCAAGTGCTCAAAGGGATCAGTCATATCGCCCCCCGTGCGCGGGCATTGCGGTTGAAGAATGCCGACTTCTCGCGAGATCCGCACGTAGTGCAAGCCATGAACGACGACCCGTTGATCGAAGGCGAAGCACAGCCTTTCGCCACCGTGGCCGCGCTGGTGCGGGCCAATGAGCGCCTCAGGCAGTCGTTTTCCTCGCTGGTTACGCCAGTGCTGATTCTGCATGGTACGGATGATAAGGCCGCCCGACCTGGCGGCAGCGAGTACTTTTTTGAGCATGCTGGCGCGCAAGACAAAACCCTCAAGCTGTACGAGGGGCGATTGCACGATCTGCTAAACGATATCGGCAAAGCGGATGTGATGGCGGATGTGCTGAGATGGATCGCTGCGCGGGCGTCCCAAAGCTAGGCTGAATTATGCGGCCAACGGTCCAGGCTGGCGTTGTCAGCGCAGCAGCCTCTGGCTTTTCAGTCTTGCGTTTCAACGATGAACATTCGTGCTTGCTGAGCCAACCGGCGTTCAGCCTTGATAGGCGCATACTTCTCCGAGTTGTAGAACGCCTGTGCCAGAGCCAGCGTTGCAAACTCAAATACGCCCGCCATTGGCAATGGCGCTTCATCTCCTTCCAGGACCTGAGCCACGGGTCCGAAATGCAGAATCTTCCCGCCTGCCTCTTCCAGCGCCGACAGAAATCGTGGCGCGAGCTCGGTTTGTCTGGCGGTATCAATGACTCGCAGATTTACGTGAACATAGGCAGGCATTTCTTTCTCCTCATCCATAAATAATGCATATACACTATTGGTTGGTACTCAGCGCTGTCAAGGAGTGAGACGTGGATGGTTTTGATCCAGAGTCTTTGAAGAATGTTGCCGCAGCGTGTCCAGGCTTCCAGGCCCGCGCGACGGCGCGTGCGCTCACGCGTTATTACAATGCCTGCTTCAAGCCATTGGGCCTGACGGCGGAGCAGTTCAGCCTGCTGGTCGGGATCGGGACAGGTGAGGAAGCGACGGTTGTCGGGCTCGCCGAGCAGGCAGGGGTTGATCCGACGACCCTCAGCCGCAATGTCCTGAATCTGGAAAACCGGAAGCTGGTTTGTGCGGCAGGCGGGCGCGGGCGGGCAGGCAAACAATTGGCTTTGACATCGTCCGGACACCAGCTTTTGACTGATGCTTTTCCGGTATGGAATGCAGCCAGGGCGGAACTTGCCGAGCAGATCGGTGAAGATAAGCTTTGTACGGCGCTGCAGGCTATGGCCGAGCTAACAGAGGCCGCAGACTTTCCGGCTACATGACGGATTCAGGTCGGTATTTTTCGCCTTGGGTAGGGTCGACGTTTGTTCAGGCCATCGTGATGAACCGTGGCCTGCCAACGTTATGCCAGGGCGAGTTCAACCGCGTCGCCTAGAATTTCGGACCGGCAGCTTGATCAACCAGCACGCAGTTTGCGTTGAAATCCGCAAACGAACTGGTTAGCAATAATTGGCCAGTCATGCGGTCGATTTTTACTTTGGGCTTGTTGAACATATTGAATTTAAGGCCTCCGGTAATTTCTTTGTCACCGATAAAAGCATCATTAAGCGTATACCAGGCCTCCTTGCCGTCACTCAATGGCGGCACCAGCGCCGGGGGTAATTTCAGCCGGACCGTGGAAGCGGACATTTCAACCGTCGCCGTGCCGGAAAATGGTTTGCGGACAGTCGTTGAACTGGTGGTGCTTTTATCAAACTCATGCGTTTTGTAGTTGTAATCCTGGCCGTTGGTCATCTGTACATCACTGACTGTGCCGGAGCCATTGCAGGCTAATGTCATATCTTGCGCATGGGTTAACCCAATCAGACTTGATAACGCCAGCGCTGTTAATGCTACTTTCATTGTCTGTCCTTTATTGGTTCCGGCGAGCTAGCCGCAACACGCCACAGAATCGGGCATGTAAACCGACATCGTCAACGCAAATGTCGATTCCAGTAATACGGCCCTGTGACTTGCGGAAATCGATCAAGTGCCCGAGTGCCAGGTTCTGCTTCGAGATTTAACGCCCTCTGCCATCTTTCCCTTTCAGCTCAAAGATAGCCTCACCACTGTGTGATGCCTCCGGGAAGGCGTCCCCCCTTGTTCGGCCATCGCTGTTTGCGATGTAACCGGATTGTCACGGCAGTTACATATGCCACTGTCACAATCCGCTGCACTCTACTCATGGCACATGCGTCTTCTCAGACATCCTGGAAGTCGCGTTACTTACCCACGAGGAAGTAACCACTCTGATCCGCCAACGAATCTCGATCGGACGCCAAAGACAAAGAGCACGAAGCCGATCAACTCGCGCCTGCTTATAAAAAAATCCTGTTCCCCCTGGAGCATCGTGAAAAAAACACTCAATTTCCTAATCCCTGCGATTCTTGCCGCCAGCCTGAGTGCATGCGGCGGTGGCGATGATGGCAGCAGCAGCAACAGCTCTCCCACTAACAACAGCACGCCCACACCTACACCAACTCCCGCGCCCACTGGCAACATCCCCGTAGACAGCAAAATCCCGGCGCTGGCCTTTACCGACCCGCAAAGCACCTGGGATCTGAACAACTATACGCAGACCGGCAGTTTTGCCTTGCAGGTGGGGACGGGCACCAACCTGTTGAACGCCGAGGCCTCTGGCGTGGCCTACGACAAGGACACCGATTCGCTGTTTGTGATTGGCGATGGTGCGACCTCCGTCGTGCAGGTGGCCAAGAGCGACGGGCACGTCATCGATTCGATGACGCTCAATGCAAATGACTTCCAGGACACCGAAGGCATCACTTATGTCGGTGGCGGCAAGTTTGTGCTGGTAGAAGAGCGCCTGCGCCAGGTCGATCTGTTTACCTATGTTCCGGGTGGCACCTTGCACCGGGCGGATGTGCAAGCGGTCAAGCTGGGCACAACGGTGGGCAACGTCGGTATTGAAGGTGTGACTTTCGATACCAAGACCGGCGGTTATGTCGCTGTGCGCCAGTCGCAGCCAACCAGCATTTTCCAGGCAGCGATCAATTTTGCAGCGGGTACGGCGACGGCATCAGACGGTACGCCGATCCTGTCGACAACAGACAATCCGCCAGTGTTGTTTGATGAGGCCAAAGCGGGTCTCTCGGCATTCAACGACGTGTTCTCGATCTCGAATATCGTCCCGGCCACCGCGCCGGATTACGATAACCTCATCATCATAGGCGCGCCGGATGGCCGGATCGTCAAGATGGATCGTGCCGGTAACATGCTGAGCAGCTTGTACATGAGCGCCACCGCCCAGAACGAAGGCGTGACGATGGGGCCGGATGGCACCATTTATGCGGTTGGGGAACAGGCCGCAGGGCCGAGCCTGCCAGGGCTGACCATCTTCAAGCCAACCACCGGCAAAACCAACGTCGGCATCGGCAGTAATCTGTACCTGACGTTTGATCAAGCCGTGAAAGCGGGCGCCGGTAATCTGGTCTTGAGTAATGGCACCGATACACGCACCATTGCCGTGACTGACACCACGCAAGTGACCTTCAATGGCAGCGTGATGAAGATTCATCCGAAGTTCTACATGGTGGCCGGTACAACCTACAACGTCACGTATCCAACGGGTGTGATCAATACTGTCGCGGGTGCCAATACCGTTGCAGTGTCTGATCCATCGACGTTCTCGTTCACCACGATTGGTACCGTTGACCAGACTGCGCCAACATTGACCAGCACTGCGCCGGTTGATGGCGCGACTGGCATCGCGGGCAGCCACTTTGCCATGTCGTTCAATGAAATCGTGCAGGCCGGTGCGGGCAATATTGTGATCAGCAACGGTGCTGATACCCGCAATGTGTCAATTACCGATACGACCCAGGTCAAGTTCAGCGGTGCCCGAATGACCGTTACCCTGACCACGCCATTGCAGGATAGCTCCCGCTATACCGTACAACTGGCCAGCGGCGTGATCACTGACCTGTACGGCAACGCCTATGCCGGTTCAAACCAAAGCTTCACCACCGCAGCCGCTGGTGCACCCGCACCAACCGTGCTGATCTCGGAAGTGAACTCCAACGCTGTGGGTGGCGATTTCTTTGAACTCTATAACTACGGCAGCTCGGCCATTGATCTGACCGGCTGGAAGTGGGGCGACAACCATGCCGACGTCAACGATGCCAACAACAGTGCGGCATTTGTGGCGGGTACAGTTCTGGCTCCGGGCGAGCATCTGGTCGTTGTTTCTGCTGCGCCAAGCGCGGTTAGCGCGTTCCGCACAACTTGGGGTCTTGCTGGTACGGTGCCGGTGGTTGCGATGCTAAACGTGAATAACGATCCGTTGAACGCCATTGGTTTGGGTAAGGGCGATGCGGTGATCGTTTATGACGCGAACGGCAACGTTGCAGCGGCAATGAACTACGGGACGCCGATAAGCGCAACGCAAGGCGATGGCTCGCTGAAGGCGATTCCGACGGCCACGGGTGCAAACGCAACTCTGGTTACCGCAGGCAATCACGCCGGTGCGATCTTCACCGGTGGCAGTGCCACTGCGTCGGCCGTGTGGGATACCGTTTCGACCACGACGCCAAACTATGTCAAGGCAGTGGTTGGAACCTTGAGTGGCTTTGCTGAACCGCTCCAATCTTCATCGATTGGTTCGCCTGGTCTCTAGTTTCCAGCTATTTAAACCGCAGACGTGTTTCAAAAAGCCGTCCGACTATGTCGGGCGGCTTTTTTTTGTGGTTAACCCGCCCCCTTTGGAGTCTGGAACCAGCCATCGCGCCTGAGCTTGAAAAAAAGATCGAAGGGGAGTTTGATTGGCTTCTCGCAAACTATCCGGCCTGACACTACAGTTGAGGGGAATAACCACGAGCTGCGCTTGTGGTTCGCAGCGCTTCGCTCCAGTCGCCTCTGACTTGCACGTCAGGCATCAATTGAAAGGAAGGTATGAACATGACACGCGTCCGGGTTAACGGTTTTACCATTTCGCTTGATGGCTACGGCGCGGGTCCAGATCAGGACCTGAATAATCCGCTCGGCGTGGGCGGGACAGATTTGCATCAGTGGTTAGTTTCGACCCGCACTTTCCAGAAGAGCCTGTTTGGCCGCGACGGAGGCACAACGGGCGTTGATGACGACTTCGCTGTGCGCAGTTTCAAGAATGTGGGCGCCTGGATTCTGGGGCGAAACATGTTCGGACCGATTCGCGGCGAGTGGCCCGACATGAACTGGAAAGGCTGGTGGGGAGACAATCCGCC
Source organism: Silvimonas sp. (assembly GCF_031291215.1). Lineage (NCBI taxonomy): Bacteria > Pseudomonadati > Pseudomonadota > Betaproteobacteria > Neisseriales > Chitinibacteraceae > Silvimonas > Silvimonas sp. Next base: position 173,618 of record NZ_JARLJK010000066.1, on the reverse strand, counting down.
CTACCACGTGCCCACTTTCATCCTGACTCATCATCCGCGCGCGCCCATCGAGATGGAAGGCGGAACGACATTCCACTTTGTCACCGGCGGCATTCACGAAGCGCTTGAGCGGGCACGCGACGCAGCCAACGGCATGGATGTGCGCATTGGCGGCGGCGTTGCCACGATCCAGCAATATCTTCGGGCTGGCCTCATCGACGAGCTCCACCTTGCTATCTCGCCAGTCCTGCTGGGCCGTGGAGAGCGACTGTTCGATGGCGTTGACATGCGCGCGCTGGGATACGAATGCGTTCAGTCTGTTGCGTCCGAGAAAGCCACCCATGTGGTACTCCAGCGGCAGGGGAGCAAGGGCGTCTGACCTGATCTGTGCGACGGGACACCTCGTCCGAAGCCCGCCTGTCTGGCTTCGGACCGGCTCGTGCGTCTGGCCGCTGGTATCAGCCGCCCAAAGCCATGATCGCGGCCATGAGGGCGACGCCGGTAATCAACATGGTCACGCCGCCGCGCCATGAGCTGCCGCCGGCATAGCGCATCAGCACGCTGCCAGCGACAAACAACATCGCCAACGCGACCAGGTTGGATACCCTTACGGCCAGATGTGCACTGTCCAGCAGCATGAACGGCACCACCACTGGAAATGTCGCCAGAACGACCAGCAAGAAGACACCCAGCGCACCTTTGAAGTCTTCTGCACCCAAGCGGGCATGCTGCTTTTGAACGGGCAACTCGATCAGGCGCAAGCGCATCATTTCCAGCACCTCGGGGCTCGCCGCCGCTGCCAGTCGTGGGGGGAGCGCATCGGAGATCAACGCTTGTGCATGCGTTGCGTCAGGGTCGGCGGCAAGGTGGTTAAGCAGGTTTACGCCTCGGGTGCGTTCAACGCGGATGCGCAGAAGGTACATCACTGCATCCACAATGCCCCACGCCAGATTGCACCCCAGCGCGGTCACCATCATGGTGCGGACCTCTTCGTGGCCGGCCTTGGCGACACTCAGTGATCCCACAAAACTCATCGCCATGAGCAAGCCGAACACCACTTCACTTGTGCGGTCTACAGGATCAAGAACACGAGCCTGTTCGTCGAATTCCGTTGCTTGCATGACCCTTCCCCCTCAGATCCAGCCGATATGTTGTTGAACAATCAGCCCCCAACACTTGAGTGCATCTTTGTAGGTCTAGACTATTGGCCGCGAACTATGAAAGAAATGCGTATTGCGAGTCCGCGTATGGGGGATTCAATTCCGATGTGGTCCACTGAACAGTCCCGGTTTCCAGTGGCAATAAATAAAGAAACAGCGCGATCAAAGTCGCGCCGTTTCTTTATGTCCAGCTAACGGTTAATCAGCCGTCGATATGAATCTGCAAACCGGTTGCGGAGTAGATCGGCGTGAACTTGAAGCCATCAACATTGATGGTGCTAAACGTGCCTTGCAATTTGCCCGCGCCAAGCAACGTCAAAGTGCTGCCCACGGCGGGTTTGAAACCGCTGGCAAACTTTACGTTCAAGGTGCCGCCGACCAGCGAAACCGTACCACTGGCTTTCAGTTGGCCTTGGGCGTTGGTTCCCAGGTTCAACTGCAAAGTACCCGCGGCCAACTGGGTATAGTTCGCCACTTGCACCGCGCTGGTGGCGTTGCACACCGCGGTACCCGCAGCCACGTAGACATCACCGCTACCAAACGCGGTGGTGGAGTCTGCCTGCAGCGTGCCCGCGTCAATTTCGGTGCCACCGCTGTAGCTGTTGTTGCCGGTCAGATGCAATGTACCGGTGCCGCTCAGGCTCAGCTTGCCCTTGCCGGATATATCGTTTTGCCAGCGATCAAGCGCGTTAAAGCCGCCCTGGCTGGCATCCATGCTGATGCTGACATCGCCATTGAAAGCACCATAGCCATCTGCGGCAGCAAACAGGTTCAACCGGCCCCAGCCTTCAGCGTCGTCCAGTACCGGATAACCCGAGGGCAGCGCAGTGGTTTTCAGCACGACGCGGCGTTGGTCGGCACTTAGATAGGGCAGACGGGTTTCTAGCAGAATCTCGGCGTCTTTAGGGACTTGGGCGGTTTTGGTGACATCAGCAATCGGGGCAAAACCAAAGGTCAGGCGGCGCAGATAATTGGCCTTGTTGGTCGCGTGGTCGGCAAAGCGATCCGTCGCGCTGGTGGCTGAATGAGCGTAGTTATAGAAATCGGCGGCGGTAGTTACGCCCGCTGCAGACATCAACGCAGTATGCGCTTGAGCGTATGCAGCCTGGCGAGTAGCCGCGGTTGCGGCTTGCAGATTGGCCGCCACCAGCGCAGTCGCCTGAATTCGCCCACCGATTACATCAAGCGGCGAATGCATACCGGCCAGGATGCGATTTTCACCCAGTTCCAGCGCACGCGAGACCATTTCCTGGTAGCGCTCGGGCACCAGATAAGCCATGGCAAAAGCATCTCGCCCAGCTTCTGCCGAGTGACCACTAGGGAAACCACCGTCGGTGGACGGAGTGCTGCTCTCTGCCGGTACCAGTGCCGGAACGACCACCACGCTGTTACTCCAGCGCCATGGGCGAGCGTACTTGTAAAAGCGTTTGGCCGGCTCGGTGGAAGCGTTGTTGCCCACACTGCTGATCAGATCAACCGCCGTCCCGAAAGTGGCATTGCTGGCACTGCCCACGCCGATATTGTTGCCGCTATCGTTGTATAACACGGTGGTCGCATCGGCAGGCACGCTGGTAATGCTGGTGGTCTGTTGCGCGGCGGTACGCCAGGCGCTGGTTAGCGGGCCCATGCCGTCAGTCACGCTGTAACCCTTTTGGCGTCGGTCGTCCAGGTAAGCGGCCGTGGCTTGATCGGCGGTACGGTTGGTGGTGGCGTTGATCACGTATTGCACGTTCGCATTCAGCACGGCGCTGTTCACGATGGTGCCATCGGTTGCATCACCAGGAATGCCGGTCCAGGTAGATGCAACCACCGCTGGAAAGCTGCCACTGGCTGGCGCAGTCACACCGGCATCCACCAGCAACGTGCTGGGAGTCCACAGCGCCAGAAAGCCATCTAGCACCCGCACGCCAGCGTTAGTGTCTTTGGTGGCATAACGCGCATCGCCGCGCTGGTTGGTATAGGCGTAATCCACAAACGGCAGAATGGCAGCCTGATCTTGTACTGGAGCTGTATCGGCATAACCCACGCCAGCAGGCGCGGCGGGCGTGGTAAAGGTGGAGACGACGGATGTAGGAACGGTAGGCGACGAGCTATTGCTGTTACCCCCGCAACCGGCCAGCAGCAAGGCCAGGGCAATGGGAAGGAGCGAGAGAGGTGCGTGACATCGTTGTTTTAACATATCAAATCCTGGCGGTTTACAAGGGCCCGAACTGGATCGGGAGTCGGTAAATCGCCTGATATATTAGAAGTGCCGCATGACAGGGGTGTGGCAACGAAAAATGCGTTGCGTGGTGAAACCGCATGGTGCTGGCGGGGCATTGCCTTCAGTAGAAGGTCTGAGCAAAACCAGGAAAGCTGTGGAGATTAAGATCAACATCAAATCGGACCGGCCACCGCTGCCAGCGCGGCCTGCCCGGGCGTCAGCCGCACAGGGATGCGGCGGCGACGCAGTATCTGCCTGACAGCGCAGGCTGCAGAAAACTACAAGGAGTACGCCGCGACCACCTGCTGCATCTGCGTAGCAAGCTGGTTCAGCCGCTTGGCCGAATCGCTGGCCTCAAGTACGGCAGCGTTATTTTCTTCGGACATCTGGGCGACCACTTCCACTTGCCGGGCGATGCCGGTACTCGCTGCCCCCTGTTGAGTGATTGCCGCAGAAATTTCACTCACCATCCCGGCTGTTTGCAGGCTGCGACTGGCGATTGCCTGAATCACTTTGCTTGCCTCACCGGCATTCACCACCCCACTTTCACTGCGCTGCAAGGCATCTTGCATTCCCGACACCGCGTGCTGCGCCACTTCGCGCATTTGACCAATGGTGGAAGTGATCTCTTGCGTGGATTGCGAAGTACGTTCAGCCAGTTTTCTGACTTCGTCGGCCACGACGGCGAAGCCACGGCCTTGCTCGCCGGCCCGCGCGGCTTCGATGGCGGCATTGAGCGCCAGCAAGTTGGTCTGCTCGGCCACGTCCTTGATGACATTGACGACAGTGGCAATCTGTTCGCTGGCGCGTTCCAGTTCCTGCAGCCGTGCGGCGGCTTCCTGAATACTGCCGGCGATTTCACCCATGTCGTCAACAGTCTGTTGAATAACAGCTGCGCCAGTCTTGGCGGTTTCACCACTTTCCAGCGCGAGCTGATGCGCGTCCTGAGAGCGTTCGGCCACGTGGTGAATCGAGACGTTCATTTCTTCGACGCCAGCCGCGATGGTGGCAGTCGCATCGCTCTGGCGGTTGGAACTTTCAGAAACCTGGTTCGCCGTCGCGGCCATTTCCCTGGCAGAACCCGCGACGCTCACGGCGTCCCGTTGCAAGCTGCGCAAGCTCTCTTGCAGACGGGTAAGCAACTGATTGAAGGCGAGGGTGGTCTCGCCCATTTCATCCTGTCGGCTCACCGGTGCGCGTTGGGTAAAGTCCAGTTGTTGCTCGACCGACAGCACCGTTTTGCGCATGCTGCCCAACGGCACAATCATCACCCGGTACAACAACACGCCGATCACAATAATGAGCAACGCGGCCAGCAGCGACACGCCGGCACAGATCATGCGGCCTCTGTTGCTGGTCGCTGTGGCTTGGGTCCGGCCAGTGTGTACCAGTTCATAATTGAACTGTGCATGACTCTTCAGGGCCGTGGTGAAGGCGTCACCCGCTGCCACGGAAGCATCAAGCGCTTTGAGTGCCTCGGGTATCTGGCTCGCTTTGATCTTGTCCCAGATCGGTTGCACGGCAGAGCGGTATTGGGCAAAAGCCGCCTGGTCCTGGGCCAGATGCTGTTTGTCAGCGTCGTTGGAGATCAGCTCGGCGTCGTAACGCTTCAATGTCTCTTCGATTTGCACTACGTCCCGATCAAATGCCTGGTGATTCCGTTCGATTGCCGCAGGTTCGGAACTTAGCAGGGCGGAACGTAGCACGGTTCGCATGTGTTGCGCGCCAAGGCTGACCTCGTCAATGGCCTGTACGCCGGGTATGAGGTTGTCGCTCATGAAGACGACCTGGCCGTTCAGCGCGCGTGCTGAATAGAAAGCGGTCAGCGAAACAATGGACAGCGCAATAACCGACATTACGATCATCAAGATCAAGCGTTTGGCGATAGTCATTTTTATTCCTGATTACCCGTTAAGGCCTGTTTAACCGGGCCTTGGTTGCTGCTGTTTCTGGAAATGGGTTTTTATTCACCGGGAAGAATAATTCCGGCGCGATTTACGGCACCACTCAGGCATAAGTGAGCGGATTGCCGAGTCGCGAACCAGTTGCAGAAGCAAACCGCACGGGCGTTCCGCGATTGCAAGGCATGCTCTTTCGTCGATCGGGGTTCATCCCGTCAAGTGCGCGCCTGAGTAAAATTGCCGATATGCGCTCTTTTATAACGAGTCGGGGAAATCCAGAACTGAGTAAATCTGAGCAAAACAGGGTGACAAAGCTTATTTTGTGGACTTCTTTGATTGAACACCGTGAGCGCAGGACGCACAGAGGCATTGGTGCGCGGATTGCCAGATGGCCGTAGAGCGGATTTGTCGCCGATTTTTGCCAGATCACCTAACTTGGTTGGGCGCTTGACACATTTGCGCCGTTAACTGGAAGCTCCCCTCGCTCAACCGCTCAACCGCTCAACCGCTCAACATCCACTGACAGGAAGAAGTATGACCACGAAAATCACCGTCGAAACGCTCGTCAATGCGCCCGTTGCCAAGGTCTGGAGCGCTTATACAACGCCGAGCGATATCAAAGAGTGGAACACCGCGTCTGACGATTGGCACACCACCCAATCGACGGTCGATCTGCGCGTTGGCGGCATCTTCTCGTCACGTATGGAGGCCAAAGACGGCAGCTTCGGCTTTGATTTCGCCGGGACCTACACCAAGGTGGTTCCGCAACAATTGCTTGAATTCTCGTTTGGGGATCGCACTGCTTCGGCCGAGTTTATCCCGGGGGCACATGGCGTGACGGTTCGCGTGGCGTTCGATGCAGAATCGGAAAACCCGGTCGAACAGCAGCAACAAGGGTGGCAAGCCATCCTGGATCATTTTGCAAAGTACGTTCAAGCCAAGCAGTAATCCACTGCTGTTCTTTGCTTTGCAATACAAGAGGTTTGCTGCTTGAACTTCGCTTGAGATCGGCTTGATGCCAAGGTGCGCGACCGCAATGGTCGCCACCGGTTGGCCATTGATATTTTCATGTCGTCGGCCTTGGCGGATAGCGCCAAACTGGCTATCGCCGCTGCGATCAGAGCGTGTGAAGTTTTGGTGCCCAGTCCTGGGCAAATAGCGCTGCCGGTTGTGGCCGGCCAAAGTAGAAGCCTTGAATTGTGGTGCAGCCTTCCCGCTGCAGAAATTCGACCTGTGCCAGCTCTTCCACACCTTCGGCCACCGTGCTTAATCCCAGACTGCCAGCCAGGCCAATGATGGTGCGAATAATGGCCTCGCTATCGTTGCCGACGCCAATCCCCAAAACAAAGGCCCGGTCGATTTTCAGGATATGGACCGGCAATTGTTTCAGGTACGCCAGCGAAGAATATCCCGTGCCAAAATCATCAATGGATAGCTTCACACCCAGCGCCTTGATGGCCTCAAGCATGCTGAACGCGTCGGCTGCGGCCATGATCACGCTTTCGGTGATTTCCAGTTCCAGCGTTGAGGCAGGCAGATTGCAGATGCTCAGCAAGCTGGCCAGACGGGCAGGAAAATCGTCGCGTTCCAGTTGTTTGACCGACAAATTGACCGAAACGGAGTTGATGGCAAAGCCAGCGCCTCGCCATTGCGCAATTTGCCGGCAGGTTTTTTCCAGCACCTGATCACCAAGCCTGACAATCAGGCCCGAGTTTTCCGCCACGGGAATGAACCGCGCCGGTGACACTGAACCCAACTCTGGGCTATTCCAGCGCGCCAGTGCTTCGGCGCCCACCAGACGGCCGCTGACTGAATCAACTTTGGGCTGGAAATACACTTCAATTTCGTTGGCGTCGATGGCCCGCCGCAGATGGCGCTCGATCAATACGCGCTCTTGCGCTTCCACTGACATCTGGTAGGTATACAGCTGGTACCGGTTCCGTCCGAGGGCTTTAGCCTGATACATCGCAATATCGGCTTTACGCACCAGAGCATCGAAATCGGTTCCGTCTTCCGGCGAGAAACTGATGCCAATACTGGCCGAAAGATGGATATCGTTGTGATTGATCCGGAATGGCTGATTGAATAAAGACAAAAGCTTTTCTGCAGCCAGATTCACAGTTGCCGGGTCTTGCACATTGGCCAGAATGCAGACAAATTCATCGCCGCCAATCCGGGCCAGCGTGTCGCCTGAGCGGACATGCTCAGCAAGCCGCGCCGTAACAGCGATCAGCAGTTGGTCGCCGATAAAGTGACCGAGTGTGTCGTTAACGTCCTTGAAGCGATCCAGATCCAGAAACAGAACTGCCAGGCGTTGATGTTGCAGCGGCTGCTGCCCTAACGCCGTTTCCAGGCGTTGTTTGAATAACAGACGATTTGGCAGATTGGTCAGCGGATCGTGATGCGCCAGCCGGTCCAGCCGCTCTTCAGCATTGCGGCGCTCGTCGATTTCATCTTCAAGCATGCGGTTCGCATCACCGAGTTCGCGAGTGCGCACTTCAACCCGACCATCCAGTTCGCGATTGATCTCAACCAGCTTGGCGGCCTGATTCTTGATGATCCTTCCCGCCCGCTTTACCACCAGCATTTGCGCAATATAAAGCGCAATCATCGCCAGGCTAATAGCGGCGGTTAGCCACCACAATTGTTTCGCGGTACTGGCGATGAACGACGTTGCATCCAGATAAATCTCAAGCACACCTTCAATCCGCCCATCTGCGCCGTGTACCGGCACGTAGGTTGAAATCAGATCGCGGTCATTGAGTTTGCGTTCAAAAGAATCAATTGTATTGCTGTGTTCCAGCTCGCTTACCGGCACACCGGCGACGGCGGATTCAAAGCCGTCATTGCCCTTTTCACTTTCTCCCACCTGCGTTGGGTCGGTGGAAAACACCGTCATGCCGTTGAGCGCATACACTTTCAGCCGGATAACGTCGGTGCCTTTCATGAGCTGCACGACGTTGCTTTGCAATTTGGCTTGCGTGGCCATTTCCCGCATGCGGGCCACATCGTTGCTCATTTGTGTGAGTGGCTTGAAATGGGGCCACAGCGAATTTTCAAATACCTGCACCAGCGAGGAGGCGCGGACTTTCTCCAGTTGCAGCATTTGTGCGCTTGAATAAAAGCGCAAATACCCGGCCATTGCCACCGTGGCGATGCCCATCAGCACCAGCGAAAGCCAGAAGAAATAACGAACCAGATCAAAAGAGCTATCAGCGCCAGGCTCGCCCAGCGGCTGCTTGTTCCACTTGTTGTCCGATGCCATCAACCTCTCCAGGGTGGTTGAGCCGAGTATGCCTGGAAACACGGCATATTTGCATGCAGACAGTGAGCGCTGTTGCGTAGACGAGAACGCTTCACTGATTGGCGTTTTTTCGCGGTGAACCTGGCGCCATGAGATGCTCAAGCGCACAGGCAAAAAGCTGGCATACGATCAGCGCCGGTTCGCCAATTGGGCTCAGCATTTTGCCAAAGACTTCTCCTCATTGATCGGGCTGCTGCGAAACCGTAAACCCAGGACCAGCGGTACCGCGATCAGATAAACGAGTACCACCGCTAGCCAGATCGCGCCGGGCCATTGCGCCCGCACGACGTAGTAGAACGTTGAGAACGCAAGCGGGCCGATGATCGATGCGAGGGCCACCACCGATGCCAGTACGCCCTGAAACTGCCCCTGTCGCGTCTCATCAACCAGGCGCGTAGCAAGCGACTGCAGTGCGGGAACACCAATGCCGCCGAGGGCGAAGAGCGGCATGATCGCAAACACCATCCAGCCTTGCGTGGCAAAAGCCAGCAGGCCCAGCGCAACGCAGATGCCGGCTATCCCGGTCAAGATGGCGCCGCGTTCACCCAGTAATTTAACGGCTGGCCCAGGCAAAAAGGCCTGAGCCAGTGATTGGCATATGCCAAAGGTGCCGAGCGACAAACCGATCCACAGGCCGTTCCACTGAAATGCGTCGTTGCCCCAGAGCGCCCAGCAGGTGCCATACACCTCGCCCGAGGCACTCAGGATGAAAAAGATCAATGTGATGGGCGCGAGACTCTTCATGGAGAACACCCAGCGTAACGGGCGCAGCGGGTTGAGCGCAGCGAGGTCGATCTTCTCCCTGCTTGGCGTACGCGATTCCGGCAGGACGAACAATGCCAGCAGCAGGTTGCCCGCATTCAGTGCCGCAGCGGCAATGAACGGGAGCCTTAGCCAGTAGTCGCCCAGCACCCCGCCGAGCACCGGACCGATGATGAACCCGATGCCAAACATGGCATTGAACAGGCCAAACCGCCGCGCACGCGTTTCCTGGGGCGAGATATCCGTGATGTAGGCGGTCGCTACCGAAATATTGGCGCTGGTCAGCCCGGCAATGGCACGGCCAATGAGCAGCATCCACAGTTGGGGCGCAAAAGCCATGACCATGTAGTTAATCGCGGCGCCGGCGAGGGAGATCAGCAGTATCGGGCGTCGGCCAAGGCGGTCACTCAACGCGCCAAGCACTGGCGCAAAGACGAACTGCATCACTGCATACAGCGCGGTCATGATGCCGATCCACGGCGCGACATTGCCTGCGTGCGTCACCTCTTCAAGCAAGCGCGGCAGGATGGGAAAGATCAGTCCGATGCCGACGGCATCCAGACCAATCGCAGTAAAGATAACGATAAGTGGTTTATTCATTGGGATTCTTGGTGGTGCCGCAAAAGGGCGACTGGTAACGCCTGCGTGGCAGGTTTATGCGGGTGGAAAACGGGTTTGGCCGGTGATCTGCAATTGGCCTTCCTGAAACTGGAGTCATGACGAAGGCACTTACGTGCCGCCCAAATTGGGCTCGCTCACGTTCAGGGCATTCAGCACTTTTCGGAAATGTATTAAATACCAATATGTACTTAGTACACAATAGCGTGTGCTATTATCCGCAGCATGTCAACGCCATCCGACCTTCGATCCCGCAAGCGCCTTGCCACGCGACAAGGCATCTCCGATACCGCCACGCGCCTTTTCCAGGAACGCGGTTTTGATAACGTGACGGTGGACGAGATCGCGGCGGCGGCCGATGTCGGGCGAATGACGGTGTTTAATCACTTCCCGCGCAAAGAAGACATGTTCTTTGATCGCGACGAGGAAGGACGCGAGATGCTGCGCGAGGCCTTGCGCCAGCGCGATCCACACATCTCGCCGTTGGAGACGCTACGCCTCCTGGCGCATCGGCTGGTTGCCCAGCAGAGTCCTTACGTCAGATTTGAGGCTGGGGGCGCGGGCGTTGTCTCTGCCGGGAGCCAAGGCTTTATCGAGACAATCGCGGGCAGCGAAACCCTCAAGGCGCGGGCGCGGGCGATACGGGATGAACTGGCGCAACTGTTGACGTTAGCGCTAGCCGAATGCGCCGGGCGAGAACCGGGTGATGCCGACGCGCAACTGGCGGCAGGCCTGCTGCTGGCAACGTGGACGGTGGCGCTTACCCAGGCTCACCAGACTTTTCGGCAGAGCCAGGACGCAAAGGCAGCGAAAGCCGTGTTTCTCGCGATTGTTGATAAAGGCGCCATCGGCCTGAACGCCGCAATGGCCGGCACCCCCTACGCCTGAGCAATCACTGTGCACCTGCGGACTCGCGGCCTTGCGCCCAGCCGCGTATTGCTTCGGCAAATAGCCGCAACGCGGTGGGTGGGTGGCGGTTGGCCGGGTAGTACAGGCACAAACCGGGGAAAGCAGGGCTCCAGTCTGGCAGCACGGCGGTCAGACGGCCTGCGGCAAGATGCTCGGCAACGTCGTCTTCTGGCACCCACGCAATGCCGATCCCGGCCAGCGCGCCTTCGATCGCCAGTTTGAGATTGCCCACCGTCAGCGGGCCATTGACGTCCAGATGCATGGTCCGGCCGCGATACTGCGGGTCCCAGCGATACAGCTGGCCACTGTCAAAGCGAAAACGGATACAGCGATGCTGCAGTAAATCTTGAGGCGTTGTAGGTGTGCGGTGTTGTGCCAGGTAGGCAGGCGTCGCCACAGCGGTAAAGCGCATATCTCGTCCGAATTTCACGGCAATCATGTCACGTGGCACTGTTTCCAGCAGGCGAATGCCCGCGTCAAATTCACCGGCCACGATATCCAGCATCCGGTTATCCAGCACAAACTCAATGTGGATGTCGGGATAGGTCGCCAGGAACTCAGGCAAAACATGCCGAATCAGCGGGGTGGCGCCGGACTCCGAGGTGCTGATCCGCAGCGAGCCCGACGGTTTGTCCCGCGCAGACCTGGCCTCGCTGATCGCGTCTTCGATATCGGCAATGGCAGGGCGCACCCGCAGCAAAAACTGTTCGCCCGCGTCGGTCAGCGCCACTGAGCGGGTGGTGCGGTTGAACAGTCGCACACCCAGCCGTTCTTCCAGTCCTCTTATGGCATGACTCAAGGCCGAGGCCGATACATCCAGCGCACGCGCTGCCGCCCGAAAGCTGCGGTGCTCGGCAACCGCAACAAACGCATTCAGTTCGGAAAATCCGGTACTGGCCATAGATGAGTTTTCTTCAATAGATCATGCAATTTTAGCTGGATTGTTGATTGATCTTGCAGGAAATACACTGCTTGTCATCTTGAGAGGGCACCGGCCACAGCGCCAAACCCGGTCATCTCACCGTTTTGGTTAGCAGCAAGCAACTGGAGAACAATATGCAAAAACGTAAACTGGGCAAGAGCGGTCTGGAAGTATCGGCACTGGGGCTGGGCTGCATGGGGCTGAGTTACGGCTACGGGCCAGCCACCGACAAACAGCAGGCCATTGCGCTGATTCGCCGCGCGTATGAGCTGGGCGTTACCTTCTTTGATACCGCCGAGGTCTACGGCCCGTATCTCAATGAAGAAGTCGTGGGCGAAGCGCTGGCGCCATTCCGCAATGAAGTGGTCATCGCCACCAAGTTTGGTTTCAACTTTGGCGATGACGGCAAACAGCAAAGCCTGGACAGCCGTCCGGAGCATATCCGGCAGGTGGTCGAGGGTTCACTCAAGCGCCTGAAAACCGATGTGATCGACCTCTATTACCAGCATCGGGTTGATCCGCAAGTCCCCATTGAAGACGTGGCGGGTGCCGTCAAAGAGCTGATCCAGCAAGGCAAGGTGAAGCATTTTGGCTTGTCCGAAGCGGGCGCGCAGACCATCCGCCGCGCCCACGCCGTGCAACCGGTGACTGCGCTGCAAAGCGAGTATTCGCTGTGGTGGCGCGAGCCCGAGCAGGAAATCTTGCCGCTGCTGGAAGAACTGGGCATTGGCTTTGTGCCGTTCAGCCCGCTGGGTAAAGGGTTTCTGACTGGTGCGATTACCGAAAACACATCGTTCGCCAGCAATGATTTCCGGCAAGTGGTGCCGCGTTTCAGTACCGATGCCCGTAAAGCCAATCAGGCGCTGGTGGATCGGCTGGGCGCGATTGCGGCACAAAAACGCGTTACACCGGCGCAGATTGCGTTGGCGTGGCTGTTGGCGCAAAAGCCCTGGATTGTGCCTATTCCCGGCACCACCAAGCTGCAACGGCTGGGCGAAAACATGAGCGCTGCAGCGGTTGAACTGACCGGGCAAGAACTGGCGGATATTCAAAGCGCCATTACCAGCATCGCCGTGCACGGCGACCGCTATCCCGCCCATCTGCAGGCGCGCGTTGGCCGCTAAACCGCCACGGCGCGGACGTCATTGCGCGATCAGTAGTCGTCGCCAGTTCACTCTTACTTGATAGAGGTTATCCATGGAATTCCGAACACTGGGCAGTACGTTGCAAGTCTCCTGCCTTGGTCTGGGCTGCATGAGCATGAGTGCCGCCTACGGCCCGGCCGCCGACAAGCAGGAAATGATCAAGCTCATCCGCAACGCGCACGAGCGCGGCATCACTTTGTTTGACACGGCGGAGTCTTACGGCCCGTTTCTTAACGAAGATTTGCTGGGTGAAGCGCTGCAGCCGATCCGCGATCAGGTGGTCATTGCCACCAAGTTTGGCTTTGATATCGACTTGGTCACTGGCGAGCGCCGCGGCGCTGGCACCAACAGCCGCCCGAAACACATCAAGGCCGTGGCCGATGCCAGCCTGAAGCGGCTGCGTACTGATCGCATCGATTTGTTCTACCAGCACCGGGTTGATCCAGCCGTGCCGATTGAGGAAGTGGCCGGTGCGGTGAAGGACCTGATTGCCCAAGGCAAGGTGAAGCACTTCGGTTTGTCCGAGGCCAGCGTGCAGACGATCCGGCGCGCCCACGCAGTGCAACCCGTCGCCGCCGTGCAGAGTGAATATTCGCTGTTCTGGCGCGGCCCGGAACTGGAGTTGCTGCCAGTGCTGGAAGAACTGGGCATTGGTTTCGTGCCGTTCAGCCCGCTGGGCGCGGGTTTTCTCACCGGCCAGATCGACGAGCATACGCAGTTTGATCCAACGGACTTTCGCAACGTCGTGCCGCGTTTTTCCCCCGAGGCGCGCAAGGCCAATATGGCGCTGGTCGACGTAGTCAAAGCGGTCGCGGCCCGCAAAGGTGCTACACCAGCCCAGGTTGCGCTTGCCTGGTTGCTCGCTCAAAAGCCGTGGATTGTGCCTATCCCCGGTACCACCAAGCCGCACCGGCTGGTGGAGAACCTAGGGGCGATCGATCTGACTCTGACCGCAGATGACCTCACGCTGATCAACGAGGAAGTATCCCAAGTACAGGTGCATGGCGAACGTTTGCCTGCGGCGGCATTGCAGATGACTAACCGTTAAACACCACCACCTAAGCAGGAACAGAAAATCGCAGACGATAGCCACTATTACGGCCATCTCTGCGATTTTTTGTTTGCGCTGCGCCAGTCGTGGGATTTGGGCGGTGAGCAATGTTGCCCGGCACATGCTGGGTGCAAGCACTACGATGATTGCAAGCGCTGCTTCGCTTACGTCACGGGTGCCGGATTCGGTCGGTAACCGGCTCGTGCTGCCGAAACAAACCCTTGCACTCAGAGCGGAGGCAGCGCGTTTAGCCGCCAGTTTTGTGCGGAACCCCTAAAAGAAATGTCGTGGAGATGCCAAGTATGGAGTTGCTCGCAAATCATCCCGTTTTGTTCTGCCTGGTCTCGCTGCTGCTCATGTCACTGGCGGCGTGGGTTGGCGCGGTTGTGCTGCGCCAGAAAAAGCCAATGGATGAGGCGACAGTCGAAGATTTCAGTGTTGTGCAATCGGCCACGTTGACGCTGCTGGCGCTGGTGATCGGGTTTTCGCTATCGATGGCGGTGGGGCGCTACGACCAGCGCAAGAATTACGAAGAAGAAGAAGCCAACGCCATTGGCACAGAGTTTATCCGCGTGGATTTTCTGTCCGTCCCGGCTGCGGCGCAGTTGCGGACTTTGCTGGTCAAATATCTTGATCAACGCGTCCTGTTTTATCGGACCAACGATGCCCAGCAGCTCGGGGTCATTAACACCACGACTGCGCAGATTCAGGCCGATATGTGGGCGTTGGTGCGCACTGGCGCCAGCGCCGCGCCGAATCCGATTACCGCGCTGGTAACTGCGGGAATGAATGACGTGATCAATACCCAAGGCTATACCCAGGCGGCGATCTGGAACCGCATTCCGCATTCGGCGTGGGCGCTGATGATTGTGATCGGGCTGTTCAGCAACGCACTGGTGGGCTACGGGTCGCGCAGCAAGCAGGTGAGAAGCCGGTTTCTGGTGATCATGCCGCTGGTGGTTTCGCTGTCGTTCATGTTGATCGCGGATATCGACAGCCCGCGTAGCGGCATTATCCGCGTGGTGCCGCAAAACCTGATCAGCCTGGCGCAATCGCTGCCCAAGCCGTAAGCGACGGCCCAGGCTCGCGCCCTGGCAGAGCAGGCTGGCCGCAATCGCAGTGTTGTTGCCGGGCCTGGTATGCCAGAGACACTCATCGGGAATGACGTCAGGAAATGCAGCCATGATTCTCAGTCGTCAGCAGCGCGTTCCACAGTTTCCCCATGCCTATTCGGTCTGGCGCGATCACGCCTGGTTTTGGGGCGCGATTGTTTTTCTGGGCATGCTAACCATCTTGCTGGTGGTGTGGCTGGTGGAGCCAGCGCCGCCCAAAACCATCGTCATCAGCGCTGGCCCGGCGGATGGCTCATTCTGGCCCGCCGCCAATGCTTATCGCAAAATTCTGGCGCGTGACGGGGTCACGCTAAAAGTCCTGCCATCGGACGGTTCTTTGCAAAACCTGCATCGCTTGCTCGATCCGAAGCAACATGTTGATCTGGCGCTGGTACAAGGCGGCGTGGCGCAAGGGTTGGATACCTCATCGCTGATGTCGTTGGGCAGTGTGTTTTATGCGCCGATTGTGGTGCTGTATCGCGGCGGCGAAATTGCCCGATTATCGCAACTGAATGGCAAGCGCATTGCGATTGGCCGCGAAGGCAGCGGTACGCGAGTAATTGCACTCAATTTGCTCAAGGCCAACGGCATTGTGGCCGGGGGCGCTGCTACATTGCTGCCCTTCGACGGGCAGGAGTCCGCACGCCAACTGGCAGCCGGGAAGATTGATGCGGCGTTCTTCAATGGGGACTCCGCCACTCGCGGCCTGATGTTGCGCTTGCTGCAAGACCCGAATGTGCTGGCGCTGAATTTCACTCAGGCGGCGGCTTATACGCGGCTTTTTCCGTATTTGAACCAGATCGATTTACCTGCCGGCGTGCTTGATCTGGGCCGCAATATTCCTCCCGCCACTGTGCATTTGATTAGTCCGATGGTTGAACTGGTAGCTCGGCCCAATTTGCACCCCGCCATTTCTGATTTGCTGATCGAGGCCGCGCAGGAAGTCCATGGGATGCCGGGTTTGCTGCAGCGCAGCGGCGAGTTTCCCAGCCCTATCGAGCACGAATATCGCATCAGCGAAGACGCAGCTCGCTATTACCGGTCAGGCAAGAATTTCCTCTACCGCAATTTGCCGTTCTGGATGGCCAGCCTGGTCGATCGCACGCTGGTTTTGCTGATCCCCATGGCTGTGCTGTTTTTCCCCGCGTTGCGCGTGTTGCCAGCGTTGTACCGCTGGCGGGTGCGCTCGCGTATTTATCGCTGGTATGGCTTGTTGATTGCGATTGAGCGCGAGGCGCTGGAGCATGTGACGGACGAAGAGCGTGACCGCCTGGTCAAAGACCTCGACCATATTGATGAAAGCGTAAACCAGCTGAAAATGCCGCTGGCTTATGCCGATGCTTTCTACGTGCTGCGGGAGCACGTCGGCTTTGTGCGCTCCCGGCTTAGTGGCGAACAACGGCCTGCCTGAGCACGCTGACGCGCCCGGGTTCAGCTTTTCTGGCGGCCCTGGATTGGCTCTGCAACCACGTGTTGCGATAGCGCAGGAGCCTTGCCATCGCCAGCAAGAGCGGCGACCACATAGCGATTGCGCCCCGTCATTTTTGCCTGATACAAGGCTTCGTCGGCCTTGCTGTAGGCGGCGTCCAGTGACAAAGGCTGACCGGGGCCGATGGCTACGCCGCCGACGGACACCGTCAATTGTGGCCAGTCGCTTTTTTCATGCGGGATATCCAGATCACGCACGCCGACGACAATGCGTTCCAGCACGGCGTCGAACTGATCTGGGGCTTCCAGCGGCACCAGCACCGCGAACTCCTCGCCACCCACCCGGAACACGCCATCAGTGGCGCGCTGCAATGCCTGACGCAGTGCTTCGCTCACGCTACGCAAGACCTGATCACCTGCCTGATGGCCATAGTGATCGTTATATTTTTTGAAGAAGTCGACATCCAGAATGGCCAGTCCCAGCCAGCTCTGGTCGCGCAGGCTACGGCCAAACTCGCGTTGCGCAATGATGTCGAAGTGGCGCCGGTTATAGAGTCCGGTCAATCCATCCTGAATCGACAATTTCTCGTTATCGCGCAGTGCTCCGGCCAGTAACACCAGCAAAGTCACCGACAACAAAGAGGCGATGATCGCGCCGATCAACAAGAGCGAGTCGCTAGCCGCACCCAGCAAAATGGCGGGGTGGTCGGTGATAGTCACCATGAACCAGCCCGCTTGGCTGAGCGGGTAAACGGTATATGACACCTTGCCGGCGCGCACCGGTGTGCCGGGTGGGCGTTGCAATACGTCGACGGATACTTTGGGTTGCTCCGGGTGCAGCAAGTTGCGTCCGCTGGCGTTGACCACCGTAAGGCTGGAATACGGGACCTTGCGTAAAACAAGGGCCTCGACCAGCGTTGCCAGTTTGACATCGCGGCTGATCACCCCCAGAAATTGGTCGGCCACGTATAGCGGCGCACTCACCGTAGCCGTCTGTTCCTTATGCTCAAAATCCGGGGCTGCTCGCGTCCAGATGGTCTGGCGCTGCGGGTTGGCCTGCGGTGCAGCCTTGGCATAGGCAGCCTGCTGTTCGTCACTGCGCCGATAGAACTGGCTGCCGCTGGTATCGGCGCCGAGAGCGGGGTAGACATAAGCAAAACCGCTGGCGGATTGGTAGTAAATCAATGGCAGGTCGGCGTCTCGATGTTCGAGCGCTTTGAGCAGTGGTGTCAGTGCGATGGCCATGGCCATTTCTCGTGCCAGCGGCGAATCAGCTGGCGGCATTGGCCCTTCGCCGCTGAGTTGCCCCAGTTCGGCTTTGGTAAAACCCGGCAAGGCACCCAGCACATAGCCGTGATGATCCGGCCGGGGATCGAGTCTGAGCGTGGGTTGCAGATTGAGGCTGTAACGACCGCTCATTAATTCTGCCGCCTGTTCAGCCAGCATTTCCACCGATTGCCGCCGGGTTTCCAGTGCGTATTCCAGGTGGACCGCCGCATAAGCGCTGGCGTCGCTCACATCGCCGTATTCCGTAGCCAGATTCTGGTTGAACCGGTAAAAGCCGCAGACCAGACCGCCGATAAACAGTGTCGTTGCCGCCAACAGCACCAGCCGCTCGGTGCGCCGGCCTGCAGAGAGCGAGGCAAAAACAGTGGGACGGCGTTTGGTCATGCGGGGGTTCCATGAGGTTGGTGATATTTGATGCGCATTAGAGCGTGTAATTGGGGTGCAGTTCTCGTGTCGCAGGATAGGAAAAATATCTGCTGCTGCGCGTGATCACCGGCTTGCCAGAGTATTTTGATGCATTCCTCGCTGACCGTAAGAAAACCACGGGCGGTGCGACTCATCAAGTGCAATCGCAATATTGCGGCGCGCAAAAGAGGCGCTGATCAGTGCGGCGACGGGTGTGGTGCACTTTTATCCTGTCCATGGTTCAAACCAGTCAGCCGGTGGATCAGACGTAGCTGGCGGGCGCCGCACTGCTGGGCTACAAGACAACGCGACAACCTGAAGCAGCCACTTACCCCGTGGAGACCACAAATGAAACTCACCAACATCATTGCGCTAATCGCCCTGTCTGCCCTGACCTCGCTGGCCGTGGCCGGGGAGATCAAGCCATATAACCAGCAAGAATTCGATGCGCTGACTCAACAAGGCAAGCCAGTGGTGCTCGACATCAGCGCGCCATGGTGCCCGACCTGTAAACAGCAAAAGCCGATTATTGATGGCCTGATGCAGCAGCCCGCCTATAAGGACGTGACACTCATGACCATTGATTTCGACTCGGCCATACCCACGCTGAAGAAATACAAGGTCACGATGCAAAGCACCCTGATTGCATTCAAAGGCGCCAATGAGGTGGGGCGTTCGGTGGGCGACACCACGCCAACCGGGTTGGAAGGGTTGATCAAAAAGACCGTTAACTGATGGATTTTGGCTTTACCTCATACGGCTTGGGTCTGCTAGCAGGCCTGCTTTCCACGCTCTCGCCCTGTGTTTTTCCAATTATTCCGCTTCTATTGGGGGCGGCGACCAACGCGCGGCGGCTGGCCCCGCTGGCGCTGGCTGGTGGCCTTGCGCTGTCTTATGCCCTGATCGGTACAACGCTGGCCTGGGCTGGCGCGTCGCTCGGTGTAGACACGACACTTTTCCGTTATGGCGGCGCGGTGTTGCTCGGCTTGTTGGGACTGGTGCTGCTTTCGGAGCGTCTGCAGCAGCGTTTTGCCGCTACCACCTCCGGCATTGGCGATGCGGGCAACAGTCTTGTCTCTCGCATACATCTGGACGGTTTGTGGGGCCAGTTTGTCATTGGACTGGTGCTGGGCGTGGTCTGGAGCCCATGTGTGGGGCCGACCTTGGGAGCCGCCGTGTTGCTGGCAAGCCAAGGCTCGCATCTGCCGCAAGTGGCGCTGCTTATGGGGGTGTTCGGGATCGGCGCCGCCTTGCCCATTGTTGTTATTGCGGCGATCTCACGCAGCGCTTTGCTCAGGGTGCGCGGCAAAGTCATGCAAGTGGGTAAAGCCGGAAAAACGCTGATGGGCGCGCTGATGGTGGCATTGGCGTTGCTGATTCTCACCGGCGCAGACAAGCCACTGGAGTCGTGGCTGGTAGATCAATCCCCCAACTGGCTCACACAATTAACTACCCGGTTTTAGGCAAATCTCACCGGCCGCGTTTTGCAGTAGCCAGTCATAGACGGCGGCGACCACGGGTGAGCGGGCGGGCTGCACCGAGCGCATCAACCACAGTTGCCCGAGCGTGAAGCCAGGAATCTGCGGCAGGGTGGCAATCTCGCCACGGGCCAGGGCGGCCTCGGCATACCAGCGCGACACCATGGCAATGCCCGCTTCCTCGCGGGCGGCGGCTACCAGCCAGTGCGGGTCGTCGATGGTCATCCGTCGTTTGATGGCCAGACCGGCGCGGCGCAATTCGGGTAACCACGGCGCCCATTCTGGCCGGGCTTCGTGATACAGCAACGGCGCCATGCTCATGACTTCAGGAAACGGTACGTGCGCCAGGCGCGCGGCAGTTTGCGGCCCGCAGATGGCAATTGCTTCATCCGCCATGAGCGGCGTGCTTTCAATCTCCGGGTTGCGGATGGGTGAGTCCGAGATGATCAAATCAACATCGATCTGGTCGATCTCCAGGCTCTTGTCGACGGTAACCAGCCATAAATCCACGTCGGCAAAGCGCTGCTCCAGTTCTCTCATGCGTGGCAACAGCCAGCCCGAAGCAAACCGCGCCGCACAAAACACAATGACTGAGTCGGGCTTGCTGTAGGGCTCGATGCGATCGCGCCCGTCTGCCAGCAAGGTCAAGGCGGCGGAGACCGTTTGCAAATACAGCGTGCCTGCCGCCGTCAGCGCCACGCCTCGCCCGATGCGCCGGAACAAAGGCTGCCCGGTCCACTGCTCCAGTTGCAGTATCTGATGACTGATTGCCGACTGCGTCAGCGCGAGTTCCTGGGCCGCGCGGGTAAAGCTGCCCAGCCGGGCCGAAGCCTCAAATGCCAATAGTGCTTGCAGGGGAGGGTGTCTGCGCATGAGGTATTAAAATTCCTGATACTAAAAGCAATATATATCGCTTTATGGCCCGTAATTGTTTGATAACAATACACTATATGCAAATGAGCCATGCAAATTACGAATAGCTTTTAGCGCGTAATTTTGGTGCAAATTCACCAGTTTAGACAACAGCGAGACATTGAAATGCCCCAAAACGAATTGCCTCTACAGCAATCATCCGCAGATCAGGCTTCTGGTGCCAGCGGGTTGCTGCATCCCGGGCCAACCTATGCGGGCGTGCTGTCGTTTATGCGGCGGCGCTACTCAAGAGATCTGGCCGGGGTCGATGTCGCTATCTCCGGTATTCCGCTGGATCTGGCCACCACCTTCCGCCCCGGTACGCGCTTTGGCCCGGCGGGCATCCGTGCCGCCTCGGTGCAGCTGGCAGAGTTGATGATGTTTCCGTGGGGTGTTGACCCGTTTGATGAGTTTGAGGTGGTTGATTACGGCGACTGCTGGTTCGACGGGCATAACCCGCTGGGCATCCACGACAGCATCGTTGCCTTTGCCCGGCAGATATTGCAGTCCGACGCTCGCATGCTTACTTTTGGCGGCGATCACTACGTGACCTATCCGCTGCTCAAGGCACACGCCGAGAAGTATGGCGCGCCGCTGAGCCTGATCCACTTTGATGCCCATTGCGACACCTGGCCTGACGACAATCCGGATTCACTCAATCACGGCACCATGTTTTACAAGGCGATTCGTGAGGGGCTGATTGATCCGGCGCGCTCGGTGCAAGTGGGGATACGTACCTGGAATGACGACTTCATGGGCGTACGGGTGCTGGATGCGCCACATGTCCATCGCCAGGGCACGCACGCAGTTGTCGAAGAAATACTCGCCATCACCGGCAACTCACCGACTTACCTGACCTTTGATATCGATTGTCTTGATCCGGCCTTTGCGCCGGGCACGGGCACCCCGGTTGCGGGCGGACTGTCGTCAGCGCAGGCGCTCGACATACTCCGTGGCCTGGGGCCGGTCAATTTGATTGGGGCCGATGTAGTCGAGGTTTCGCCGCCGTACGACCACGCCGAAGTCACCGCCCTGGCTGCGGCGCATATCGCCGCCGACATTCTGTGCTTGATGCGGGCGCAAAAACTGCGCCGTTGAACTGCCGGATATCGCTCTGAATTCCTGCCTTCATTTGAATTGATATCGAGGAAAAAACATGGACAGCGCCTTTCTCAAGTCATGCGGCATTACCGCGTGTTTCTGTCTGGCGGCCACGACAACACTGGCCGCCGACAAGCAACTCAACCTTTACAACTGGTCCGACTACATCGGCAAAGACACGGTGGCCAACTTCGCCAAAGAAACCGGCACCAAGGTGCGTTATGACGTTTATGACAGCGAGGAAACCCTGCAAACCAAGTTGCTGACCGGTTCCACCGGCTACGACGTGGTCGTGCCCAGTTCCAACTTTATCGGCAAGCAAATTGAAGCCGGTATCTATATGCCGCTGGATAAAACAAAGTTGCCCAATCTGGCCAATATGGACCCGCACATCATGAAAGTGCTGGAGGCGTTTGATCCGGGCAACCGCTACGGCGTGCCGTGGGCCTGGGGCACCACCGGACTGGCCTATAACCTGACCGCCGTGCGCAAAGCACTCGGCCCGGATGCGCCGCTGGATAGCTGGGATATTCTGTTCAAACCGGAATACCTGAGCAAGCTGCGCGGTTGTGGCGTGTCGATGCTTGATTCCCCGGCCGATGTTTTTGCGGTGGCCCTGAACTACCTGGGCAAAGACCCGAACAGCCGTAATCCGGTGGATTATCAAGCCGCATTTGAAACGCTCAAAAAGGTACGGCCCTATATCGCCCAGTTCAGCGGCTTTGGCTACATCAATGACCTGGCGGGAGGCGATGTCTGTTTTGCCTTGTCCTGGTCGGGCGATGTGATGATGGCCAGCCACCGGGCAACGGAGGCCAAGAAGGCGTTTGAATTGAAATACTTCATTCCCAAAGGCGGCGCGCCGGTCTGGTTTGACTTGATGGCTATTCCCAAAGGCGCACCCCATGCAGAAGCGGCCTTTGAATGGATGAACTACATCATGCGACCGGAAGTACAAGCCGCCATTACCAACGAAGTGTTTTATCCCAACGCCAACCAGGCTGCCGACAAATTTGTCCGGGCCGAGATCCGCAGTAATCCGATGATTTATCCGGGTGATGACGTCATGAAAACGTTGTATCCGCTGAAGGGTTTGCCGCCAGATATCCGCCGCCTTGAAAACCGCATGTGGGCAGATTTGAAATCCGGGCGTTGAGCCAATCGCAGTTGTCAGTCATATCGCAATGGGCGGCCTCAGGGTCGCCCATTTTTTTCTGGAGCAGGGCTGCAAACCGTTGCGGTTAATCCCGCCCGCCAGCGCTTCTCACACCGCAAATCAGCACGTTCCCGCCACCGCCGCTTGATCACCGGGGCCGCAATGGCGACCAGCTCAGGTTGCTGTGCGATTTGCCACAGTCCGTCTCACACCCTGCCGCTTTTGCCACAGCCCGTGGCTTCTCGTTAGCTCTTATATTCCCAATTTTTCTATAAAACATGGTTTGGCACGAACTCTGCTTATAAGTGGCTGAGCCCTGAACCAGCGGGCTTCACCCAGGAGTATCGCGATGGATACAGCAATCAGTTTGCGACTGGCAGGACGTATGCCAGCAACGACCCACTGTACTTTGCGCAGCCGTCGGCTATGCAGGCCAGTCCTCACTTTGCGGCTTGGCCGCGGGTTGCAGACAGGTGGGGAAAAAGCCGGGGGCGTGGATCAAACAGGATGCGGCAGCAAAAGCCGTGCTGACTTACACAAGGGAAATGCTGAGCATGCAATTCGCAAAAAAACAAAGAAAAAAACTGTTGTTGGGGGCTGGTTTACTGGCACTGGCCGGGGCCAGTCACGCCGCGCCTTCCAATGAAGAACTGGAAAAGCAGATTCAGTCGCTGCAAAAAACCGTGGAAAGCCTGACGCAACAACTGCGGGCGCAAAACCAGGCAGCAGCAACCGCCAAACCGCAAGCCGCCACCACTGCCGCTGCCGCCGCTGATACTGGCACCGTGCCAGCGCCCACAGCAGAGAGTGATCCAGCCAATCAGGTCGCTTCCAGACAAGACATCGACGGGCTGCGCGCTGACCTGGAAAACTACAAGTATCAGCAACAGCACGATCACGACACCGCGCAAGCGCTGACGCTGCGCAACACCAATATCAACGGCACTATCCAGGCTCGTTATGCCGCCGAGACACCAGCAGTGAGTGGCGGCGCGGCTTCACCATCCTCACCTCGTAATTCCGGTTTTAGCATTCCGCTGGCGCTGGTCTCGTTCTCCGGCAGTTTGTACAAGGATTACAAAGAAGGCCGCAATCTGGATTACCGCTTGCAACTGGGTTATGCCCAAAGTTCGCCGCCCTCAGCCAATGCCTATTTCAATGTGCAGGATGCCTATCTGCGCTATAGCCCCGTGGCCAGCGGTGGCGATCTGGAAAACCCGATTTTCAACCTGACCTTGGGTCAGCAACTGTTGCCATTCGGGCTGGAAATCCAGACTGATGAATCGTTGCGTCCGGTGATCAACAATGCGCAGTTCCTTAATGGCACGGGCCTGGGTTTCCGCCAGATTGGCCTGGTTGCCCGTGGCGACATCGCCCCCAACGTCGATTACGCCTCCAACTACCGCGCGCCGTTGTTTGAATACGCGGCGGGTGTCGTGAACGGTAGCGGCCCCAACGTGCAGGACAATAACAACAACAAGGGCTTCGTAGCTCGGGCAACGTACACGCTGCCAGTGGATTACAACAGCTGGCTGCGGGAACTGAAGGTTGGCACCTCGTATTACCAGGGTGGCTTGAGCCTGCAAAATGGTTCCACTGCCGTGAACCCGCTGGGTTACGACCACATGTACGGGTTTGACCTGTACTACAACCACTTCCCGTTTGGCGCGACCTATGAATACGTGCAGGCCGAGAACAAGGACCGGATCGGTGGTGTGGGCAAGGTGGGCACCAAAGGTACCAGCAACACCTTCACTGCGTTCTATACGTGGGGTGAGCAGTTCCTGAACAGCTCCAAAACCCAAGCCAAATACGACGATTACTGGCCGAAGTCCTACCAGACCTTCGTGCGCTGGGATCAATGGAACCCCAACACCGGCCTGCCGACCAGCAAGAGCGCCAAGTCCACTATCGCCACAGTGGGCCTGAATGTGTTCTTCGCCCAGACCACCAAGTTCCAGCTGAACTTTAACCGCTATCTGTATGAGAACGCTGTGATCGCCAACCCGGCGACCAAGTCGGATATCTCCGAGCTGCTGGCTCAGTTCCAGTTCGGGTTCTGATCTTGCGCCGACGCCTTCTCACATGACAAAAACAGACACACAGGACATCACCATGAAAGCACGCTTTTTACAGGCCATGAACGGCACGCTGGCCGCGCTGGCACTGGCTTTGACCGCCATCGCTCCGGCTCATGCCGAAGACAAACCCACGGTCATCCGCATTGCTTATCCGGGCGCAGGTACCGGCGGACGGCCATTGGGTGATAGCAATACGTACGCCTCAGCCAATTATCTGGGCGCGCTGGAAAAAGAATTCAAAGCTGACGGCATCAAGGTGCAGTGGACCTTCTTTCCCGGCGCTGGCCCAGCAGTTAACGAGCAGGCCGCCAACGGACTTGTGGATTTTGCTTATCACGGCGACTTGCCGCTGATTGTGGGGCGTTCAACCGGTATCAAGCATCACATCATTCTTGGCGGTCCCCGCTTCGGCCCGGTGTACCTGGTGGCGCCGAGCGACTCCCAAGCCAAAACGCTGGCTGACCTGAAAGGCAAAACGCTTTCGACCTTCAAGGGCACGGCCAACCAGCTGGTACTGGACCGTCTGCTGGAAGCCAATGGACTGACCGAAAAAGACTTCACCATCCTCACCCAGAACGCCGACAACCAGAAGGCATCGCTGGCGACCAAGACCATCGACGGCACCATCATCTCGCCGTGGGATCTGGAAGCTCGTGGTATTGCCAAGCGCATTACCACCATCCAGCGTGATCCGAAGATCACATCGGTCGGTTCGTTCTGGGTGAGCGAAGACTTCGAAAAGAAGTATCCGCAAATCGTGCAACGCGTGGTCAATGTGCTGGTACGCACCGCGCAATGGACATCGGACGAAGCCAATCGCGACAAGCTGTTTCATCAGTGGGCGCAGTCTGGGAACACGGGTTACGGCGACTACGTGAAGAACTATCAGAGCTACCAGCTCAAAGAACTGAACAACCCGCTGCTGGACGACTACTACCGCGCCACGCTGCAAAAAGCGGTGAACGAAGCCAAACGCTACAAGCTGATTCGCCATGACGTCAGTCTGGATGGCTGGATCGAACCCAAGTACCTGAACGAAGCGCTCAAGGAGCAACACCTGGAGCACAACTGGGATGAGTACGACGCCAATGGCAACGTCAAGAAGTAGCCATATGCCCGCCGTCCGCAAAGGCGGCGGGCTTGTAGACCCACTGGAGTTGTTTTAGATGCCTGCCGCTTCTCATCCTTTGTCCACGCCATTGCCCGTCCGGCGGGCCACCCGCATCAATCCAGCGATTGCGGTGTGGTTGAGCCGGATCGGTTACGCGCTGACTGGCGCCATCGTGCCGCTGTTGTTGCTGGCGCTGTGGCAGCACGCTGCCAGCCAGCACTGGTTACCAGAGCAACTGCTGCCGTCGCCAGCGTTGGTGTTCAGTTCGTTCATCGAGCTGTATCAGAGTGGTGATCTCACCGCCAATCTGGCCATCAGCCTTAAACGGGTGGGCTGGAGTCTGTTGCTGGGTGGCGGAGTGGGTCTGTTGTTGGGCGGTTTGTTCGGTTTCTCCCGGCGTGCCCGTATCTGGCTGTACCCCAGCTTTGAAGTGCTGGCGCAGTTTCCGGTGATTGGCTGGATTCCGCTGCTGATCATTTTTGTGGGCATCGGCGAACCGCTGAAGGTACTGGCGATTTCGCTGGCGGTGGTGGTGCCGGTGACTTTGCAGACCAGCAAAGCCATTGCCCAGGTGCCGCGCCCCTTGCTCGATGTAGCGCGCGTCTACCGGTTCTCGTTGCCGCAGGTGCTGGCCAAGGTGGTGTGGCCCGCCGCATTGCCAACGCTATTTGGCGGCTTGCGCCAGGCCGTCATGCAGGCGTGGCTGGCGCTGGTGTTCGTGGAGTTGTTGGCTGCGGGCGAGGGCGTGGGATACCTGATGGTGTGGGGACGCCAGTTGCTGCAACTGGATCTGGTAGTGGTGGCGATGATCCTGATCGGGGTGATTGGCGTGCTGCTGGATCGCTTGCTGGCGCTGGTTGAATTGCGGCTGCAGCGCTGGCGGCGCAACGCCTTCTGACCGTTTTGCCGGTAATGGCAAGTAACAAAAAAATGATGGGAACACGGCAATGAGCGCATCGCTTCTGTTTAAACCTGGCAACTGGATCAGCACTCGCGATTGGCGTGCGCTGGTAGCACCGCTGCTCTTCGTGGCGCTGTGGCAACTGGCCAGTACGCTCGGTTGGGTGAACCCCAAGCTGATCGTCAGCCCGTGGGCGGTGGCGCAGGCAGGCTGGCATGAGGTCAGTGCCAACGGCTTTGCCCACGCGTTCGGCGCTAGCCTGGCGCGGGACTTGGGTGGATTTGTTCTGGGTAGCGCCGCCGGAGTGGCCCTGGGTGTATTGCTGGGGGTGTCGCGCTGGGCTGATCGCTTGCTCGGGCCGACGTTTCACACGCTGCGGCAGATTTCGCTGTTTGCGTGGATTCCGCTGATCTCGATCTGGCTGGGTTACACCGATGCGGCCCGCGTTTTCTTCATTGCCGTTGCTGCTTTCTACCCGGTGGTGCTGGCGACGCATGAAGGCATCCGCAGCGTGACACGTGCGCAGCTGGAGGTCGCCCGCGTTTACCGCTTCAGTTACTGGCAAAGCCTTACCCGACTGATTTTGCCAGCGGCCTCACCGCAGATTCTCAACGGACTGCATCTGGCGCTGATTTACGCCTGGCTGGCCACCATCGGTGCCGAGTTCCTGTTGCCCAGTTTTGATGCGACCGGCGTGGGCGCCACCGTGATTCGTGGCCGGGCCGCTTTCCGGGTGGATGTGATCATCGTCGGCATGTTGATCATTGGCCTGACCGGCTACGCACTGAACCGGCTGGCGCAAAAGCTGGAAGCGCGTTTGCTGGTCTGGCGTGGCCCGGCGCACTGAGCCGTTTCTATGTTCATTCAATTCAAGGATCTGTTCATGTTCAGTTTTCATCGTTTGCACTTTGCGCTGCAACGAGTGGCGCTCGCCGCCGTGACGGTTGCGACGCTGGCCAGTGCCCAGGCTGAAGCGCCACCCAAGATCATCCATATCGGCATCGCCTCGCCGCAGTTCGGTTCACCACCGGCGTATACGGTCGGGCCGGTCGGCGTGGCTTATACCAAAGGGTTTCTGGAGCAGGAATTCAAAAAAGAAGGCGTCAAAATTGACTGGGTGTTCTTTCGCGGCGCCGGCCCGGCGGTGAATGAAGCCCTCACCAATGACCAGCTGGATTTCGCTTTCCAGGGGGATCTGCCGTCGATTGTGGGGCGCGCTGGTGGGCTGAAAACCCGGCTGATTGCGCTGTCCGGCACACGACAGCACGTGTATCTGGCTGTACCGCCAGACTCACCCATCAAAAGCGTGAAGGACCTCAAAGGCAAGCGGGTGGGGTTCTCTATCGGCACCAATATCCAGATGCCGGTAGACCGCATCCTCGCGGCCAACGGATTGTCCGAGCGCGATCTGCGGGTGACCAATCTGTCGGTTGAAGGCTTGGGACCGGCCTTGAGCAGTCATGGTGTGGACGCTGTGTTCTCGTGGCTGCAGATTCTGCCCCTGCGAGAAAAAGGCCTGGCGCGCATTGTATTCAGCGACCACGAAAATGCGGCATTTGCATGCCAGGCGGGGCTCCTGGTCACCGACGACTTCGCCCGCCGCTATCCGCAAACCACGACCCGCGTGCTCAAGAGCCTGCTGCAAGCCCATCGCTGGCTGGCTGATCCGGCCAACCAGGATCAGTACCTCGCCTTGCTGGCGCGTATGGGCTATCCGGAAAAAATCCTGCGCGAAGATCTGGCAGGCGAAGACCCGCTATTGCTGGCCAGCCCCTTGCTGAGCAACTACACGCTGACGCTGTATCAGAACGTCGCCGACGAAGCCGTTCGGCTCAAGCTGGCCCGCAACCGGGTAGATGTCAAACAGTGGGCCGATACGTCTTTCCTTGATGCCGCCCTGCAACAGAGCCAGTTGAGCGGCTTCTGGCCGCAACTGGATGCCAGCGGCCGCAAGCTGGCCGCGCAATGAGCTTGCCAGGACATCCCATGGTGACCGAAACCCCGCTCCTGCATTTGTCAGCTGCAGCCAAGTCCAGCATCGCGCCGCCGCGAGCCGCTTTGCCTGCGCGCCGTCGCCTGCGCTGGCCAACGGGGCGCGTTGGGCAGGTGCTGCTGGCCTTGCCGTTTCCACTGGCTTTGCTGCTGTTGTGGACCCTGGCCGCCCGCTACCAATGGGTGGCGCCGCAGATACTGCCTGCGCCCACGGTCGTGTTGTCCACGCTGCAAGACCTGTTTGCCAGCGGTGAACTGAGTCGCAATGCGCTGATCAGCTTCTGGCGCGTGTTTTATGGCTTTGGCGCCGGTGCCAGTCTGGGATTGTTGCTGGGGATCGGCTTTGGCCTTTCGCCCACATTCCGGGATTACTGCTATCCGCTGTTTCGTGCCATCGCCCAAGTGCCGATTCTGGGCTGGTTGCCATTCCTGATTTTGCTGCTGGGGCTGGATGAGGGACTGAAGGTGGTGCTGGTCGCCAAATCGGTGATGGTGCCGGTGGCGCTCAATACCGATCAGGGCATCCGCAACGTGCCCCCACAGTATCTGGAAGTCGCGCGCATCTTTCGCTTCAACCGCTGGCAGTGGCTCAGCAAAGTGGTGCTGCCCGCCGCGTTGCCGGGTATCTGGAGCGGTATCCGCTACGGCCTGACCCACGCCTGGCTGGCGCTGGTGGCGGTGGAGTTACTGGCTTCCAGCGAAGGGTTGGGATTCCTGATCGTTTATGGCCGCCAGTTGTATCAGCTGGATGTGGTGCTGGCGGCAGTCATCGTGGTGGGCAGCGTCGGCTTTGCGCTGGATAAAGTGCTGGCGCTGATCGAAACCCGGCTGCTGCGCTGGCGCAGCAATGCCTTTTGAAATTGCCTGAGGAACCTCTATGGCCAACCTGACTTTCCCGGCAGCGCCACGCTCGTGGTGGCAATACCTGCACCCGGCCAACGTCCCCCGGGCTTTACGGGGCTGGGTTCTTCCGCTGGCATTACTGCTGGCGTGGTGGGCGCTGTTTGCTTCCGGGCGCATAACCAATCCGCTGTTTGTCGCACCCGGCAAAGTGCTGGCGACCGCATGGCAACTGTCGAGCACCGGTGAGCTGTGGCAGGCGCTGGGCGCCAGTCTGTTGCGTGATCTGGCGGGCTTTGCCCTGGGCACGCTGGCGGGTGTGGCATTGGGCACGGTGCTGGGATTGTCGCGCTTGCTGGAAAACCTGATCGCACCGACCTTTCATGCCTTCAAACAAGTGTCGATTTTTGCCTGGGTGCCGCTGATCTCGCTGTGGTTTGGGCTGGGTGACCCGGCCAAGATCGCGTTCATTGCGCTTGCCGCCTTTTGGCCGTCTTTTCTCAATACTTTTGAGGGTGTGCGTGGTGTGTCGCGTGAGCTGGTCGAAGTGGCGCGGGTCTTTGCCTACAACCGCCTGCAATTGGTGTGGCGCGTGGTGCTGCCAGCGGCGTTGCCGTCGGTGTTCAGCGGTATTTACCTGTCGCTGATCTTTGCCTGGCTAGCCACGCTGGGTGCGGAATACCTGCTGACCTCTGGCCGAGGTATCGGCAATTTGCTGACCGATGGCCAAGAGCATTTCCTCATGGATTACGTCGTGCTCGGCGTGCTGGTGGTTGGCTTGGTGGGCTACGGCTTTGCCGTGGTGGCCAGCCGTATCGAACAACACCTGCTGCGCTGGCAGCGTCGCTGAACCGGCGACCTGCGACGTTTTCGACACTCTTTTGCGGGCGCGTCCCAATGCCGCCCGCACCCAATGTTTCAGTGGCTGGCGAGTAGCCAGCCCAATTTATCAGGAGCAAGCCATGGCACATGCAGCAACCCTGGATATCCGTAATCTGGGCAAGCAATACCAGGTTTCCGGCGAACCGCTAAACGTTCTGGATAACGTGTCGTTGTCGATCAAACCGGGCGAATTCGTCAGCATTGTCGGCACCAGCGGATGCGGCAAATCAACCCTGTTGCGGCTGATCATCGGCCTGGAGCAAGACTACCAGGGCGAGATCGTGCTGGATGGCAAGCGCATTGTCGGCACCAGCCTGGATCGCGGCATCGTGTTTCAGGAACACCGGCTGTTTCCGTGGCTGACCGTAGAACAGAACGTTGGACTGGGTTTGCTGAACGCCAACCAGTCGGCCGCTGCGCGCAAAAAAGCGGTGCAGGAGCACATTGATCTGGTCGGGCTGCAAGGCTTTGAAACGGCGTATCCGTATCAGTTATCCGGCGGCATGAGTCAGCGCGTAGCCATTGCCCGCGCGCTGGTTAACCGGCCCGAGGTGTTGTTGCTGGACGAACCATTTGGCGCGCTGGATGCGCTGACCCGCAATTATCTGCAGCAAGAATTGCAGCGCATCTGGCAGCAAGAAGGCATCACCATGATTCTGGTTACGCACGATGTAGAAGAAGCCGTATATCTGGGCGACCGCATTGTGGTGATGCAACCCAAGCCGGGCCGCATCAAGCGCATTGTGGACGTGCCGTTAGCGCATCCGCGAGATCGTGGCAGCTATGAATTTGCTGCCATCAAGGAAGACGTACTGCTGGAGTTCGGTGACGGCAAGCGCGCGGACATCGCCCTGCAAGCGCCGGAACCAACGACGTTCACCGACTGGCATTTCGCCTGGTAAGCGCGGGTCTCAATCTACCGGCGGGTGTGGGCAAGACGCCAACACTCGCCTTCTTTTGTTTTGGGCTCTCATGACTATTTCGACCGTTTTGCAGCGTGCGCCCGGCACGCCGCCGCTGCCCGATCGCCCCTTTCGTTTCATTCTGCATTTTGTGGCGCGTTACCGTTGGTGGTATCTGGGCATGGTGCTGTTTGAAACCGCCAACGCCACCTGTGGCATCCTGATTCCGTACGCCTTGAGCCGCATCATCAAAGCGGTGACCATGGCCCACGGCAATGCACACGCCGTGGTCGCCAGTCTGACCACACCCTTGACGTTGTATGTCGGGTTCTCGCTGGGTGAAGTATTGTTTGGCCGGATCGCCGGCGGCATCCAGATCCGGCTGGGGCCACGCCAGCGGCAGAACGTCACCCGCTCGCTGTATCACTACCTGCAGTACCACTCGCATCGCTATTTCAGCAATAACTTTGCGGGCGCGCTGGCCCACCGCATCAGCGAAACATCCATGGGCGTCACACAGACTTTGTGGTCGATCATTACCGAGTTCTGGCCCATTTTTATCGTGTTCAGCGTGTCGATCCTGTTGCTGGCCCACACTCACGTGCAACTGGCCGCATTTGTGGGTATCTGGGCGGTGTTGTTCATCGGCATTTCCTGGACACTGGCCCGGCGCTGTCAGCCGCATGCGTTCAAGGCGGCTTCGGCTCGCAGTGAAACCACCGGCCAGGTGGTGGATTCGGTCTCCAATCTGACCAGTGCCCGGCTGTTTGCCCGGCTGGGGTTCGAGCGTGGCCATCTGGAAGAAACGCTGACCCATGAAATGCGCGCCATCCGGGTCTCCAACGGTTATTCGGAACGGGTGCGCTGGTTTCAGTTTTCAGCGTCGGCCGTCCTCAAGATTGGTGTGCTGTATTACGGACTGGAGTTATGGAGTCGCGGTGAGATCAGCGTGGGCGATTTCGTCATGGCAGTCAGCCTGGCGTTGTTGATCATCAACGAAGCACGCAATCTGAGCCGACGTTTTCTGGAGTTCTTTGAATACGTGGGCAACGTCGCGAACGGCGTGCACACCATCGTGCGCCCGCACGAATTGATCGATGCTCCCGCAGTGCGGCCGCTGGTCATTGAGCGCGGCGAGATCGAGTTTCGAAACGTCAACTTCAGCTACGGCCCGGAGCGCCCGGTGTTCGAGCAACTCAGTTTGAAAATACCGGCGGGGCAGCGGGTCGGGCTGGTCGGATTTTCCGGGTCGGGCAAATCCACCTTTGTCAGCACGTTGCTGCGCCTGTATGACGTCAACGGCGGCCAGATCCTGATTGATGATGTGGATATCAGCACGCTGGGGCAAGACACATTGCATGAACAGCTGAGCCTGATCCCGCAAGACCCCACGTTGTTTCACCGCACCCTGCGCGAAAACATCCGTTATGGGCGTCTTGAAGCCACTGACGATGAGGTGATCGAGGCCGCCCGCAAAGCCCACGCCCACGATTTCATTCAGCAAATGAACGATGGCTATGACGCGATGGTGGGCGAGCGCGGCGTCAAACTATCCGGCGGGCAACGTCAGCGCATCGCCATTGCCCGCGTCATTTTGAAAGACGCACCGATTCTGATTCTGGATGAAGCCACTTCCAGCCTCGATTCCATTACCGAAAAAGCCATTCAGGACACGCTGGACGATGTCATGAAAGGCAAAACCGTCCTGGTGGTGGCGCATCGCTTGTCGACCATTGCCCATCTGGATCGCATCCTGGTCTTCGACAACGGCAAAGTTATTGAAGATGGCGCCCACGCCGAATTGCTGGCCCGTAAAGGCGCGTATTTCCGCCTGTGGAGCAAGCAGTCGGACGGTTTCCTCTCCGACAGTCCGGATGGCGAAACCCTGCTGCGACCAGAAAAACAAGCTACGGGCTCGCAAGCGCAGTCCACGTCGACAGTGCGCATCATTTTGCCGGCGGTGGATCCGGAGCTGGAGCCGCCGCTCGACCCGGATGTTTCTTTTGCGTAAGCGTTTGTTTTTCAGACCAGACCAGACCAGACATCAGACCAATTCAACCCGATGGATCTACCCACGCCATGACTGCACCGCTTGAATCAACCGCGCTGGACCAGTTGTTTCGCAACGCCCGCTCCATTCACCGCTTTACCGAGCGCCCGGTGAAGGCGGCCACGCTGCAGCAACTGTATGACCTGCTGAAATGGGGCCCGACCGGGTTTAACGCGCAACCGGCGCGCTATCTGTTCGTCGCCTCGGCCCAAGCCAAGGCGCAGCTGGAACCGGCCTTGTCGGCGGGCAACCGCGACAAAACACTCTCCGCGCCGGTGAATGTGATCGTGGCTTATGACACCCGCTTTCACGAGCATCTACCCAGCCAGTTTCCCGCATATGACGCCAAAGGCTTTTTTGATGGCGCGCCTGCGTGGATTGAACCCACGGCCCGCACCAACGCCACGCTACAAGCCGGGTATCTGTTTCTGGCAGCCCGAGCTCTGGGGCTGGATGTCGGGCCGATGTCCGGCTTCAAGCCCGATGTTGTCGACGCGGCGTTTTTCCCCGATGGTCGCTACAAGTCAATTTTGCTGGCCAACCTGGGTTATGGCGATCGCGCGGAACTGTCGCCACGCGGCCCACGGCTGGACTTTGCCGAAGTGGCGCAAGTGCTGTAACTCTGGCCGGGCTACGCGCCAACGCGGTTCGTGTAGCCCGACCTTGGCCTGTTGCCGCACGAGCCGGTTGCATGCGGCGGGCTCGTGCGGTCTTCGGGCTTACGCCGCGACCTGGCGCGGAGTTTGCGCCAGCCACTGCTGCAACTGCGCATTGCCGTAAACCTCATCGGCAATGAAATGATCGCCCTCGGGGATCAAGGTGAACTGGGCGTTGCCACCCAACGCCAGCAGTGTGTCGACCGCGCTGGCCGACTGATCTGGCGGCACCTTGTCATCCTGACCACCGTGAAACACCCGCACCGGCGTATCGACAAGACGGGACAGATCAATCTGGGGCACGCGACCGGAGACGACCACCAGACCGGCAAAGCGCTCGGGGTGCTCGCTGGCAATTTGCCACGCGCCCGCCGAACCCAGGCTAAAGCCGCTCAACACAACTTGTTCCGGGCGGATTGCATGTTGCAGCGCCAGTTGATCAATCAAGCCCAGCAATTCTGCCTGCCAGTCCGGCCAGGTGGTTTCTTCAGGAATCTGCAGCGCCAGCCAGTAGTACGGCAGGGCGGTTTGTGCGGCCACAAATTTGGGGAAGCCCCATGCCAGCAGTTTGCCCAGATCATTGCCGCGATCTTTGGCGCCATGTAAAAACACCACCAGCGGTGCGCGTGTGGACGGTGAAGCCGGGCGGGCAAATAAATAAGGCAATGTCGCCCGGCTAAAGGTGTGGCTGTAGTGTTCAATAGTCATGCGTATCTCCAGAGTCTGGCCACACGGCATCGGGCAGCGTGGCCAGCGATATTTGACGGGGCAGGGCGCTGCGCGGCTTAGCGGTGTGCCAGCTTCTTTTCGACTTCGGTGCCTTTGAAAAAGTCTGCCTTGGCTTCGGTGTAAAGCTTGTAGGGGTTCTCGAACACCAGCTTTTTGAAGTCGGCTTCAGTGATCACCTGTTCTTCTACCAAGTCCCAGCTTTCAGCCAGTGCCTCGGTCAGATCAGGCACATCCCAGTGGCCGACGTCGGACGAGTAGATGGCATTGACCTTGACCCCCAGTGGGTTGGCTTTTTCGTTGAAGGCGTGCGCGACGGTTCGGTCATCAGCTTCCGAACCAAAGAAGAAGTTATCCACCCAGCGTGACTTGATATCTTCCACACTCTCAATACCGGCGGCGGCAAAATCGTTGCGCTGCTCTGGGCCAGGTTGCTGGGCATCCAGCGTATAGCGTGCACCCAGGGTATCGCGGACCAGGGTTTCCGGGTCCAGCGAGCGGCCCTTGGTCAGATCACCACCATATTGTTCAAACAGTTTCACCAGCAAGTCGCGGTTCAATTCAGCCGGATCGTAATTGCGCAGACCTTCCGGATTGCGTTTGTGCCAGCGATCCACCAGATGTGTAAACACGCGGGCGCCCCAGTCCGCACCGCCTTCCAGCAAACCCACGCGCAGCTTGGGAAAGCGCCGGGTTACGCCACCAAAGAACAGCGCTTTGGCAAAGGCTTCGGAGGCATCGGCAAAATGGCCGATATGGTTGTTCATGTAGTTGCTGATCGAATTGCGCCCCACCCAACCCTGACTGCCGTAATGCGTGGTGACGGGCACGCCCAGCTCCACCGCGCGGGCCCAGAACGGGTCGTAGTCAAATTCGCTGTCCAGGCCGTAAAAATCAATGTAGGAGGCGTATTTGGCGACCTTTTTGAAGTCTTCGGCACTCAGTTGATCTTGCACCGCCTTGATCGGGCGCCGCACACCACCAGAGATATTGATAACCTTCAAACCCAGTGTGTTGATGGCAAAGTCGAGTTCATCCAGCCCTTCTTGCGGCGTATGCAGCGGAATACCTGCAACCGGCGTCAGTCGGTCGGCATAAGGGCGATACAGATCGGCGTGATAGTGGTTGATGGCGCGTTGCAAGGTGCGGCGGGCGTCATCGCTGCGCGCGGCCAGCGGCGACAACACATTGTTGGGGAACAGGATCGAGTAATCCGAACCTTGCTCGGCCTGGCGCTGGTACAGCAGCTCTGGCAAGTGGTAAGTCGCGACATCGTAGGTATTGCGCGTGACCCGCGCCCACCACGGCTGGCGGAAAGTACGGTTGTCGCGGCGCTGTTGTTCGGTCTGGTTGAACCAGTCCTTGCCATTGCTTTCGGAACGCGTGCGCTCCAGGCTCGCCCGGCGGAATTCATCCACCAGCGCGCTGCCGCCGTATTGCGCGACGTAGTCTTCCAGCGCGGGTGTGTAGTCGTTGGTATGAACATCGGTATCGATCACCGGGTGATCAAGACGGGCGTGGACGGCAGCAGAGCGTGATTCCAGTTTGACTGGGGCGTTCATGGTTTGAGGTCTCCATGTTGCAAGGCGATAAGTTGGCTGGTTCAAACAAGTACCGGGCTCTTTGGGCATAAAGCGTGCCAGCCTCCAACCTCGCCATTTCCGGTCGCTCCAGCGCTTGGGCCGCTATCTGGCTGTGCGATTTCCCGCAATTTACGGCCCGCTATGTGGGGGTGCTGTAACAAACGGGACACTCGCAAGCGCTCGCCCGCCAACCCGACTCCCCACTTGCGGCCAGCGGCTGCTATGCCCAGGCAAGGCTCGCTGCGGCTTGCCCGCCACGGGCCAATTACGTCACGCCAGCTGGAACGCTCCTTGCTGAATCATCTGCTGACAGCCTGCCCGCGCGTGGCGGCAGGCGAGACCTGACAGGACAATCAGCATGAGCAAACGCAACGACAAACTGCGCCTGGGCGCTTTTCTGCAAGTCACCGGCCACCACGTGGCTGCCTGGCGCCATCCGCAAGCCCAGGCCGATGCCGGGATCAACTTCAGCCATTACAAAGCGGTGGCGCAACTGGCGGAAAGCGCCAAATTTGACGCCATCTTTCTGGCTGACGGAGTGGGCATCCGCACTCGCGCTGATCAGCCCGGCGCGTTGGGACGCGACGGGAAAAGCGCCACCTTCGAGCCGCTGACTTTGTTTTCGGCTCTTTCTGCGGTGACCGAACACATTGGCTTCATTGCCACGGCGTCCACCTCTTACAACGAGCCTTATCATCTGGCCCGGCAATTTGCCTCGCTGGATCATCTGTCAGATGGCCGTGCGGGCTGGAATGTCGTGACTTCGGGAACAGAGGTTGAAGCGCAGAACTTCAATCGCGATCATCACTTCGAACATGCCGAACGCTATGAGCGGGCCGGGGAGTTCGTCGATGTGGCGCGTGGTTTGTGGGATAGCTGGGAAGACGATGCCTTTCTGCGTGACAAAACCAGCGGCGTGTTTTTTGATCCGGACAAACTGCATACGCTCAACCACAAGGGCAAACATTTCTCGGTCCAAGGGCCGCTTAACGTGTCGCGCCCGGTGCAGGGGTATCCGGTGATCGTGCAGGCCGGGTCATCCGAGCCGGGTAAAGAGCTGGCAGCGCGTACGGCTGAAGTCATCTTTACCGCATGGCAAACGCTGGAAGAAGCTCAAGCGTTTTACGCCGATGTCAAAGGGCGGCTGGCACGCTACGGGCGGCATGTGGATGATCTCAAAGTCATGCCTGGCGTCTTTCCGGTGATCGGGCGCACCGAAGCAGAAGCACAAGAGAAATACCAGTTGCTGCAAGACCTCATCCACCCGGCGGTGGGGTTATCGTTGTTGTCCAATCTGTTCGGGGGCACCGATCTGTCTGGTTACGATCTGGATGCGCCGCCGCCCGAATTCCCGCAGGACACCAATGGCAGCAAGAGCCGGCTCAAGCTGGTGCGTGATCTGGCCGAGCGCGAAAACCTGACCTTGCGCCAGCTATATGAGCGCATCGCTGGCGCACGCGGCCACTGGACGGTGGTTGGCACGCCAGAAACCATCGCCGACCAGTTGCAGTTGTGGTTTGAAAACGGCGCGGCGGATGGCTTTAACGTGATGCCGCCGTGGCTGCCGGGCGGCCTGCAGGAGTTCATCGACCTGGTGGTGCCGGTGCTGCAACAGCGCGGCTTGTTCCGCACTGAATACGAAGGCAACACCCTGCGGGAGAACCTGGGACTGAGCCGTCCGCAGAATCAGTTTAAAAAATCGAATCAAGCTGAGCAGATCGAGGCGGTGTCGCAAGCAGCGTGATCCGCCCCCGCTCGGGTGAGCCTGCTGCGGTATCCAGCGCGATACGACGGCGGGGTTCACCCGGTTTTTAGTTTGGTTCTATCCGATATTCTCTATTTTCATGCGGAACACCCACTTATGCTTCCAACGTTTTCTCGCTGGGTTTTGGCCATACTTATGGCTGCCGGGCTGGCCCAGTTCAGTGCCGCAGCAGAACAGCCGACAGTGATCCGCTTTGGCGTTTCCACCGCTGGTTTCGGCAACCCGCCCAAAGTGAACACTAGCTGGCTGGCCGTAGCCCAGCGCGATCAATACCTGGAGCAAGAGTTCAAGAACGACGGTATCAAGATTGAATGGGTGTTCTTCAAGGGGCAAGGGCCAGCCGTGAACGAGGCTTTATCCAACAACCAGCTTGATTTCACCACGTTGGGCGATCTGCCGTCGTTCATCGGCCGTTCGGTCGGGCTGGATACGCGGCTGGTACTGGTTAGCAGTCGCGGCGGGCGCAGCTATATTGCCGTGCATCCAGGTTCGGGCATCAACAAGGTTGAAGACTTGCGCGGCAAGCGGGTGGCATTTAACAAAGGCACCGCGTCACAGTTGCTGGTCGACCGCATTCTGGCTGAACACGGTATGACCGAGAGCGACCTGAAAGTAGTGAATATGGAACCCTCGACCTACACCGCGGCATTCATTGGTGGCAATGTCGATGCCATTTTCGGCTCACTGGATATTCTCGGTTTGCAAAGCCGCGGTTTGGCCAAGGTGATCTATTCCAGCAAGGGCGACCCCGCCGTCGCGTCGGCCTCACATGTGCTGGTAAACCAGAAATTTGCCGCCCAATACCCGCAAATCACCGAGCGGGTGGTCAAGGCGCTGGTCAAAGCGGTGCAGTGGGCGTCCGCACCGCAGAACACCGATGCCGTGTTCAAACTCTGGACGCAGATCGGCTATCAGCCGGAAGCGGTCTATCGCGAAGAGTTCTCCGGTGACACCCTGGCCGCACGGCTCTCACCGCTGTTTGACGCCTATGCGCTCGCCCGCAATAAACAGGGAGTGCAAGATGCCTACCGCTTCAAGCTGATCCGCAAGCCGTTTGATGTAGACCAGTGGATTGATCGGCGCTATCTGGACGCCGCGCTTAAAGAACTCAAGCTGGAAAACTACTGGGTGCCACAGGATGCCAACGGCAAGCAGATCTCCAGCCGTTAATGTCGAGTAAAAAAACGCCGCGCCGGGTGCATCCATTATCGGATCACACCCGGCGCGGCGTATTGGGTTGAACCGCTTGCGTTAGCGCGCCGCGTCTCCACGGCGATATTCGGCGCTGATGTCATCGAATCGCTGTTTGACGTGCGGGTCCAGCTGGAGTGAGACCGCCGCCAGGGTGGCATCCAGTTGCTCCGGGCGGCTGGCCCCAATCAGCGGGGCCGTGATGGCCGGATTGGCCAGAACCCAGGCCAGCGCCGCCGTGGCGAGCGGTATACCAGCCTCATCCGCGACCGCCTGTAATTGGCCCACGGTATTGAACTCCCGCTCATGCCAGTAGCGGTCTTGATAACGCTCAGCGGCGTTGCCCAAGGTAAAGCGTGACCCTTGCGTGGGCTCGCCAGACCGATGCTTGCCGGTCAGCAGACCACCCGCCAGCGGGTTATACGGGATCACGGCCAGCCCTTCTTCTTGCGCCAGGGGTAGCAGCTCACGCTCGATTTCGCGAAACAGCAAGTTATAGCGCGGCTGTACCGATACAAAGCGCTGCAGGCGCTGGGCTTCTTGCTTGCCCAGTGCGCGAGCCAGCCGGTATGCCAGGAAATTGGATACCCCGACATACCGGACCTTGCCGCTGCGCACCAGATCATCCAGTGCCCGGATGGTTTCATCCAGCGGTGTGTCCGGGTCGTCAGAGTGCAACTGGTACAGATCGATATAGTCCGTGCCCAGCCGTTTGAGAGAAGCTTCCACCGCACTCAGCAAATGCTTGCGCGAGGCACCCTGATCCCAGGCATTCGGCCCCACTTTGCCGACTGCTTTGGTCGCAAGCACAAAATCGTGGCGCCGATGCTTGAGCCAGTTACCGACAATTTCTTCCGTTCGGCCCACCGTTTCCAGACTGCCGCCCAGAGGGTAAACGTCGGCGGTGTCGATCAGGTTGATTCCCGCTGCCGCCGCCCGATCCAGAATGCGAAAAGAGGTTTCGGCATCGGTTTGCAGACCAAATGTCATGGTGCCCAGCGCCAGGCGCGAGACGGTGAGGCCGGTATTGCCAAAGCGGGTTGTGGGAATGGACATGGGGTTCTCCAGATACGTCAGGTGAAAACTTCGCCAGCTTCAATAATGGATGGTGCCTGGACTGCCGCCACCAACCGCAATGGCATCACCATTGATGGCTACACTGCGCGGCGAGGCCAGAAACGCCACGATGTCTGCAACTTCGCCCGCGTCGACAATGCGGCCAATGGTGTTGCCAGATGCCGCGCGCGCCGCAGCCGCACTGTCAGTGCGCTCGGTGCGGGTTAAACCAGGATGCACTGCCACCACATTAATGCCTTGCGGGCCCAGCTCATCTGCCAGGTTTTTGGTCACCGCCGCTACGCCCACGTTGCGCAAGGTTGCCACTGGCCGCCCGGTGCGGTGAATCGCCAAACCACCAATATTGATAATACGCCCCCAGCCATTGGCCAACAGGTGCGGTGCCACTGCCCGCGCGGTCCGCAGATAGCCGATCACCTTGATGTCGATATCCAGCAAGGCTTCGGCATCGATCACTTCAGCGATACCCGTGGCGGTTGAAATACCGCCCGGCAGCGCAGCGGCGTTGACCAGAATATCCACTCCGCCCAGCGCTTCAACCGCGTGGGCAATCAGCGCGTTCACCGAATCGTTGCTGCCGGTATCCGTCACCACCGGCACAATCGTGCGCCCCGTCAGCGCCGCCAGCTCTTTGGCAGTGGCTTGCAAGGCCTCCTGGCCACGCGCGGCGATCACCACATCAGCGCCTTCCAGCGCCAGTTGCCGGGCGATAGCCTTGCCTATGCCGCGACTCCCGCCGGTGACAATCGCGCGTTTTCCTTGAAGTTGCAGGTCCATCAGATGCTCCAGAAGTTTGCGGCCAAACGCCTGTCTGGCCGCGCAGACAAGTGATCAGGCACGCAGGCGTTCTTCGCCTGATTGCGCGTAGCGGCTGAGCGGACGTGGCAAGCCCAGATTTTCACGCAAGGTTTTGCCGGTGTATTCAGTGCGGAACAAGCCACGCTTTTGCAGTTCCGGAATGACCAGATCAACAAACTCGTTGAGTGACTGTGGCAGTACCGGCGGCATGATATTGAAACCGTCGGCGGCCTCGTTTTCGAACCATGCCTGGATTTCGTCGGCGATGCTGGCTGGGGTTCCTACCACTACGCGATGCCCGCGTGCCCCGGCCAGGCTTTCGTATAACTGTCGCAGGGTCAGGTTGTCACGGCGCGCCAGTTCGGATACCAGCGCAAGGCGGCTGGTATTGCCGTTGGTTTGCGTGGCAAAAGCGGGTAACGGGCCGTCCAGGTCGGACTGGCTGAGGTCTACATCCGGGAAAAACCGTTGCACTATCGATATCCCGACAGCAGGGTGAATCAGGTCCTGCAACTCGCGATAGCGGGCTTCGGCTTCTTCCTGGGTGCGTCCGATCACCGGCGACAAACCCGGCATGATCTTCAGCTCGTCCGGGTTGCGGCCATATTTGGCCAGACGTCCTTTAACGTCGCGATAAAACGTCTGGGCTTCTTCCAGGGTTTGCCAGGCAGTAAAGATGACTTCGGCGGTACGCGCCGCCAGTTCACGCCCGGCTTCGGACGCGCCGGCCTGCACAATCACCGGATAACCCTGTGGTGGTCGCGAGATATTGAGCGGACCGGTGACGGAAAAATGCTTGCCCTGGTGATCGAGCGTATGCAGTTTGTCCGCGTCAAAATAAACGCCGCTGGTTTTGTCGCGCAGGAAAGCGTCGTCGTCAAAGCTGTCCCACAGGCCTTTGACCACATCGAGGAATTCCTCGGCGCGCTCGTAACGCAGCGCATGTGCCAGGTGTTCGGCCTTGCCAAAGTTACCGGCGGCGGCTTCATTGCCGGTGGTAACCACGTTCCACGCCGCACGTCCTTTGGATAAATGATCCAGCGAGGCAAATTTTCGGGCCAGCAAATATGGCTCGTTGTAGGTGGTGGAGTCGGTGGCGACAAAGCCGATGTGGCGGGTGGTTGCCGACAGCGCCGCAAACAAAGTTACCGGCTCGAAATGGGCGATACGGCCATAGCGGCCGCGGGCTTCGTTGTCACCGCGTTCATAAATGCCCGGGCTGTCGGCCAGAAACACCAGATCAAACTTGCCGCGCTCGGCGGTCTGCGCCACTTCCTGGTAGTGGTCGATGTTGGTTCCGGAGTCCGCTTGCGAACCCGGATGCCGCCACGCGGCGATGTGATGACCAGTGGCCTGGATAAAAGCACCAAGGTGCAGTTTGCGTTCACTCATTGACTCATGCTCCACAGGACGGTGCTGGCCAGACGGATGGGCCCGTTGCCAGATTGAGGACTGTTAGTACGGTGACGGTGAGGCCAGCCGGTTATGGTTTTTTGGGATCGGGGCTGGTGTTCAAGTCATCGCTTCTGAGCAGAAGTCATGCCAGCGTAGCAGGCACTGGGTAATCCGGGCGCCAGAGGCAGTGGCTGGGCGCATTGCCAGCAATCTGGC
Source organism: Silvimonas sp. (assembly GCF_031291215.1). NCBI lineage: Bacteria > Pseudomonadati > Pseudomonadota > Betaproteobacteria > Neisseriales > Chitinibacteraceae > Silvimonas > Silvimonas sp. The sequence continues at coordinate 130,619 of NZ_JARLJK010000066.1, read as the reverse complement.
GCGCAGGCTGTGCGAAATCAGCCAGTCAAACCGGCCACCTAAAGAGTTGCCACTGTTTGAAATCGCGCAATTTGCTGCGTCAACTGTGCGGCCACATACATCCCGACACGGCAATACCTTGGCTGGGTGCGGGTTGGCGTGCTGGCACGGTTTCTGCAGAGACACGTCATGAGTAAAAATTCTAAAGCTCTTTCGTTTTATCCAAGTAGTGCATAAGGACACCACACATGACCGCTGTTTCTACCCTGACCACACCTCTGGCGCAGGCTTTTCACAAACTGGCTAAGCTGGACCGCCCGGCAATCCAGACCCCGGCCGACGTCAGCATTAGCGCAACGGGTGGGCCGCTGGGCGCAGTCGTAACCGGGCTGGATGCGAATCGCCCGCTCTCGTCCGATCTGGTCTTGCGTCTAAAGCAGGCGCTGGATAACCATCACATTCTGATTTTCAAACAGCAGCAGTTGAACGACGATCACTTCCTGGCCTTCAGCACCTACTTTGGATCGGTGTTCCGGCCGCCGGAAGATATCCCGGTGCTGGCTTCCGGCACTGGCGGCACCCCGCCCGATGTGGTGCCGGTCTCCAATCAGGATGGCGGCTACACCGGAAGCGGCGAACTGACCCCGCATATTGACCACCAGTGGACGCCGCTGCCGTCGGCAGGCTCGCTGCTGTATGCACTGGAAGTCCCGCAAAGCGGTGGCAGAACCAGTTGGTACAACATCGCCCGGGCATACGCCGATCTGGACGAAGCCACCCGCAACGAAATTGACCAGCTGCAACTCATTACCTACAACCCGTTTACTCATCCCCGTGACCTGCCGCGCCGCTTGTATCGCACGCCGGATCTGACTCCGACCAGCCATGGCTTTCCGCATCCGCTGGTACGTACTCATCCGTCCAGCGGCAAGAAGGTGCTGTTTCTGAGCACCCATACCGAGGTCGAGCTGCCTGGTATTGACCCGCAGCACGGACAGGCGCTGATCGCCCGTCTGCGTCAGCATCTGCAGAACCCCAAGTACCGCTACGAGCATGACTGGGAAGTGGGCGACATCGTGTATTGGGACAACCAGGCCACCTTGCATTCGCGTACCGCTTTTTCGCCCGAAGAGCGTCGCGTGCTCAAGCGCGTGAGCCTGGCGGGCAGCCGTCCGTTTTAAGCAAAGAACCGCATGCCTCACATGCTTCTGATCTGCATTGGGCTGCCCGTTAAAGCGGGCCGCTAAAACCATGGAAAAATTCCAATGAGCCAACGACAACTGAAACTGAATGCCTTCCTGATGACCGCAGGCCATCACGTAGCCGCATGGCGCCACCCTGATTCCCGCGCCGATGGCGGCATCCGGTTTGATCATTTCAAACAGATCGCCCAGGCGGCCGAGCGGGCCAAATTCGACGCCGTATTCTTTGCCGACAGCGCAGCGGTCTGGAACGGGGGTCCTCAGCAAGAAGCACAAAGCCGCGGCGCGCAGTCCGATCACTTTGAACCAGTGACACTGTTATCCGCACTGGCCGCCGTGACCGAACACATCGGGCTGATTGCCACTGTCACCACGACCTATAACGAGCCCTATCATCTGGCGCGCAAATTTGCCTCGCTCGATCACCTGAGTAATGGCCGCGCTGGCTGGAATCTGGTGACTTCTGCCAATGCAGCCGAAGCGTTCAACTTTGGTCTGGATGCACACGTAGCCCACGCGGATCGCTATGCCCGTGCCGAGGAATTTATCGACGTGGCCACCGGCTTGTGGGATAGCTGGGAAGACGACGCGTTCATTCGTGACAAAGCTTCCGGCGTGTTTTTTGATCCGGAACGACTGCATGTGCTGGACCATCAGGGCAAGCATTTCCGGGTGCGCGGGCCGTTAAATGTTGCTCGTCCGGTGCAGGGATACCCGGTGATCGTGCAGGCGGGTTCCAGCGAGCCCGGCAAGGAGCTGGCGGCGCGTACCGCCGAGGTCATCTTTACTGCGCAACTCACGCTGGAAAACGCCCAGGCGTTTTATCGAGACGTGAAAGGCCGCCTTGCCAAATATGGCCGCAGCCCGGACGAGCTGAAAATTCTGCCGGGGATTTTTCCGGTGGTGGGCCGGACCCGCGAAGAAGCCCAGGCCAAATACAAGGCACTGCAGGAGTTGATCCACCCTTCGGTGGGCCTGGCGTTGTTGTCCGGCATGCTGGGAGGGTTTGACCTGACTGGTTACGCGCTGGACGGCCCGTTGCCAGAACTGCCGGAAAGCAACGGCGGCAAGAGCCGACAGTCGTTGCTGATTGACCTGGCGCGGCGCGAAAACCTGACCATTCGCGAGCTTTATCTGCGTATTTCGGGCGCACGCGGCCATCTGACGCTGGTAGGCACCGGAGAAGAGATCGCCGATCAATTGCAACTGTGGTTCGAGAACGAGGCGGCCGACGGTTTCAACGTCATGCCTCCCACCTTGCCGGGTGGTCTGGACGACTTCATCGAGCTGGTACTACCGGAACTGCGTCGGCGCGGTTTATTCCGGGCCGAGTACGAAGGCACAACCCTGCGCGAGAGCCTGGGTCTGGCGCGGCCTGTGAATCGCTATACAACCCCAGCGGCGATTGCGGCTTGATTGACCGATGAAATAACACCGGGCGGCACAGTTCGCGCGGCCCGGTGTTATTGAGCAGATTGGTATTAGTGGAAAAGCGAAATGGTGATGCCGAAGTACCGTCAGCTTGATCAGATGGAGCTAGACCCAGTTAGATGGCTCTGGCGAGATTGGCAATGGACCAGGTCTGCTCGCTGTACAGCGCCGGCGCAGGCGCGGCGGGCTGCAACAAGCCATGCCGTTTCATCAGCGTACGCAAAGCATGCCGCGAAATCCCCAACGATTCGGCCGTGCGGACCTGATTGAACTGGTGGCGCGACAACGCGGTGCGCACAATCAGCAGCTCCATCCGGGTAAACAAATCGGGCGTGGCGGCGTTCAACATTTTTTCTAGCGCCACGCCAATCTCGGCATCCGGATCGGCTGAGTGCGTTGGCGTTGGCTCAATGGAGGGTGTCGCGAGGTCTTGCTCCAGCAACAGGTGTTCCTGGCGAATTTCACCGCCGTGCGCCAGCAGCAAGGCGGCGTGGATAACGTTTTCCAGTTCGCGGATATTGCCGGGCCAGCCATGTTGCAGCAGCAGCGTTTTCAGTTCCGCACTCAACCGGGGAACCGCTTGCCCCAGCCGGGCGCAATAGTGGTTCAGGAAGTAATCAGCCAGCGGCAGAATGTCTCCCACGCGCGAGCGCAAGGGCAGCACCGGCAGCGTAATGATATTGATGCGGTACAACAGATCACGCCGGAAGCGCCCGGCCAGAACGGCGGCTTGCAGGTCAACGTTGGTGGCGGCGACGATCCGCACGTCGATGGGAATCGGTTTGCGCGCGCCAACCCGCACCACTTCTTTTTCTTGCAGCACGCGTAGCAGCCGCGTTTGCAAAATCAATGGCAACTCGCCAATTTCATCCAGAAACAAGGTGCCACCCTGCGCCGCTTCAAAGTAGCCTTCGCGCTGGCGCAGCGCTCCAGTAAATGATCCGGCTTCATGCCCAAAAAACTCGCTTTCGGCCAGCGCTTCGCTGATCGCACCGCAATTGACCGCCACAAACGGGCCTTTGCGCGCGCTGGTTTCATGCAGCCGCCGCGCCAGGATTTCTTTACCGGTGCCGGTTTCGCCCACGATCAGCACCGGTGCTTCGCTGGGGCCAACGCGCGCCAGCATATCGAACAAGGCGTGGGATGCAGGATCAGAAAACACCACGGCTTTGGCCCGCTGGGCGGGGACGTCAGGTGTATGCAGCGTGAGAATCGGAACGTTGGCAGACATGTTGGCTCCTCGCAAACAGGGGCAAAACGCATGTTCAAAGCAAAGCGGCTGAATAGCGTTTGAAATCAGCCCTTGATGCGGCGAAGGCGGTGGTGCGCCAGCCGAGCCAACTCACTGTAGCGTAACTTTTTAATAACTTAAATGAATTTAATATTCATTTGTTATTACTATTTTGTTTTTCCTGGAGTGGTTTGAAGCGAATGACCAGCCATCCGCGGCAATTCGGGACTGTTTAGGTCAGAGAGAAGAGGGCAGGTATCGGCCGGCAATCAAACCAGCGGGGCTGGCGTGCCCGATCAGCGAACCGGTATGCGCCTTGGGTAAATAACCCGCGGGCGCAAGCGGGCTCAGGGATTGGCTGGGGCTGGCAAGCGGCGGGCCTGTTTGACTTTGTACATCGCTGCATCCGCTTCGCTCAGCGCGTCCCACGGATTGCGAAAGGCCGGGTCTACCGCGATCGCGCCGACACTGGCACCGGCGTAGTCGAACGTTGCATTCGTCGTGGTGATGCTGGCCCGCGTTACGTCAAATAGCCGCGACTTGAAGGTGCCTAGTGCGTCGTCTACCGATTCGCCAAGGTGCGGACCCAAGCCAACGGCAACAAATTCGTCGCCACCGATACGCGCCAGCAGATCGCCAGCGCGCACGGCTTGCAGCAACTGGGTGGCGATTTGCCGCAGCACCGCGTCGCCGGCCTCATGCCCATAGTTGTCGTTGATTTGTTTGAAATGATCCAGATCGACAAAGCCCAACAGCACATATTGTCCGGCGCGCTGGGCCGCCGCAAACATGCGTTGCAGTTCGTTCATCAAGGCGCGGCGATTGGGCAAGCCGGTCAGCACATCGGTCAGCGCCATGACGGCAAGATCGGTGTTGCGCTGTTTTAGCTCATCCAGCAATGATTCACGCTGAATATGCTGGGCAATCAGTTTGGCAAAAAACGCCACGATGCGGTCGGTGCCGACATCGACCGATTTCTGGTCCGAACTGGCCGCACACAAAGTGCCATGGAGGTCACCGGTTGCGGTGTGAATGGGCACGCTCAGATAGGTACGGATACCCAGTTCGCGCGCCGCGTCCGAATCGCCCCAGCAATCACTGACGTTGTCGGTGAACTGGCGACCTTCATCCAGCGAGCGCTTGCACAGGGTGTCTTCCCACGGCACTGACAGACCTTCAGGAATGACCAGGTGCCCGGTGTTGCGGGAAAACTGGATATGTTGCAGCCCTTGCGACAGATCGATGGTCGTGAGATAGGCCGATTCAAGCCCGGTGATGGCGACCAGCATCTCCAGCAATTGCCGGGTCAGGTCTTCCAGGGTTTCCGCCTCGTTGACGGATTCAGATAGCTGGAGCAAAAGTGGATTCACTGCCGGCTCCCTTGCGACGAGTAAAAATGATGAGGTAAGGCCGTCGACCTGCAGCCGGGACGCCAGTGTTGCGCCAGGCCCGGTTCAGTCAGCGCGATGAACAAGCCGCAATGGTTCGGCGTTGTTGTGACGGCACCAACGGCAAAGGCCTGACAGTGTTGACAGATTCTCGCATATGCCAGGAGTATTTAAAATAAACGCCGAAGGTACTGTGCCAAAGCGTGGGGTTGGCGCAATGGCAGCATGTTTTGGTGCCGTTATAAATCGCCAGGCTGCAGCCAGCGAAAAGATCATCTCGACAAAAATATCAGGCTGGGTAGGTCTATCCATTAGGGAGAATGGCTTTGCGGTTACTGCGCAATACACTCGTTGGCCTGCTGACTTTGTTTGCTGGGCTGGCTACATCGGTGGCGCTGGCTGCCGCGTCGCCGCCCACTTCGGTTGCGTCTGCGGCCGATGCCACGCGGCCAATGTCGCGCGAACAAGTTACCCGCATTCTCGACAGCAACCGCCAGATACTGTTACCGCAGGGCGTGAACGAGCAGGTCAAATTGCGTATCGGCGGCATTGATCAATGGGTATCGATCCGCGGCAAGGACAAGCGTAATCCCGTTCTGCTATTCCTGCATGGCGGCCCGGCTGCTCCGGCCATGCCCGAGGCCTATACCTTCCAGACGCCGTGGGAAGACTACTTCACCGTGGTGCAATGGGACCAGCGCGGCGCTGGCAAAACCTGGCGGGCCAATACCGAACAAGCCATGACGCCGGGCATGAACGTTGCCAGCATGACGGACGACGCGGCACAACTGGTGCAGTACCTGCGTACGCGCTTTGGCAAGCAGAAGATATTTCTGCTGGGACATTCCTGGGGCTCAATTCTGGGCGTCGAGTTGGCGCAACGGCATCCTGAGTGGTTCTACGCCTATATCTCGACCGGGCAGGTGGTGAACGGGCGGCGCAATGAAGAGGTGGGTTATAACTTCGCGCTGCGCCAGGCCAGGGCCGAAGGCAATGCCACCGCGATTCGCGAACTGGAAGCAATGGCACCTTATCCGGGCACCGGCAAAATGAGCCTTGAGCGGATCGGCATGCGCAGCAAATGGGAGATGTACTACGGCGGGCTGGCGTGGGGTCGCAAGGATTACCAGTTTGACGTGGATGCCGAGGAACTGTCGCCCGACTACAGCCGCGCCGACCTTGATGCCATCGACAAAGGCAGCCTGTATTCACTGGGCTACTTGCTGGAGCCCATGCTGGCCTCAAACTTCGATCAAGTTACCCACTTTGGCTGCCCGGTGATTGTCTACGTGGGGGCGCATGACTACACCACGCCGCACGAACTGGCCGAGGAATGGTTTTCACATATCACCGCGCCATCCAAGCGGCTGGTCAGTTTTGCCGACTCCGCCCACATGATGATGCAAGAACAGCCCGGCCGCTTCCTGGTTCATCTGATTACCGATGCCCTGCCGTTTGCGCAGCAGGCGGGCGATGCCGCGCCAGCTGAAGTGGTGCGCGATCACTAAGGCGTCCAAGTTTCGCCCAGTTGCTCTGCGCAGACCTCACGCACACAGTCGCGTAACCAGCGATGCGCCGGGTCGGCATCCATGCGCGGGTGCCAGAGCATCGATACCGTAAATACCGGGATGCTCACCGGCAGATCAAAACTGAACATATCGGCACGCAGGCTGCCGGTGTGGCGTTCGGGCACGCTGGCGATCAGATCAGTCGCCCGGGCCAGAGTCAGCGCCGTGGCAAAGCCGCCGACAATGGTGGCGATATCGCGCTCCAGCCCCAAGGTCTGTAATGCGTCATCAATCGGCCCGCGATCTTGCTCGCGCCGCGATACCAGCACATGCCGACCTGCAGCGTAGTTCTCCGGCGTGATTTCGCCCTGGCTGAGCGGATGCCCGGCGCGCACCACGCCCACAAAGCGGTCGCGAAACAGTGCGCGAGTGCGGATTTCCGGACTGGTGCTGGTCCCGGCGACCCCGGTTTCCAGATCAACTGATCCGTCGCGCAGCGGCGTACTGTCTTTGCTGGTTTTGGCCACAAAGCGCAGCCGCACGCCAGGCGCTTGCTCATTAATCCGGGCAATCAGCCCCGGCCCGAAACTCTCGATAAAACCCTCACTTGTGCGCAGCGTGAAGCGTCGCACCAACCGCTTCAGGTCCAGGTTTTCTGCCGGCCGCAGCACGGCTTGCGTTTCTTGTACCAACTGGCCAACCCGCTCGCGCAGTTCCAGCGCGCGCGGCGTGGGCACCAGTCCACGCCCGGCGCGCACCAGCAACGGGTCTCCCGTCGTTTCACGCAGGCGCGCCAACGCCCGACTCATGGCCGATGGGCTCAGATGCAGGCGCTTGGCGGCGCGGGCGACATTGCCTTCCGTCAGCAGCACATCAAGGGTAAGCAACAGGTTCAGATCGGGTCCGGGCATGCATTGACCATAGCACAGGCCCATCGTGGCATGGCGTTATACGCATGAATGAAGTGCAAATGGTGCGTCTTCCGCCATGTTTGGCTAGGGGTTACCTTGATAACAACGCTCTCCCGTCGGGAGTTCCCCTTTCCGGATCAAGGAGATCGCCTTGCAACCAGTCAGTCCCCCAGCGGATGTCGTGACCGCTGCCAGTACCTCCCTGACCCCCGCCGCGCGCTGGGCATTGGTCAGCCTGTCGTTATCAATGCTCATGCCTTCACTGGACACCAGCATCGCCAATGTGGGTTTGCCAACCCTGGCCGTGGCGTTCAGCGCTCCTTTTCAGCAAGCGCAGTGGATCGTGCTGGCTTATTTACTGACTATTACCGCATTGATTGTCAGCGTCGGGCGGCTTGGCGACCTGGTTGGCCGCCGTCGGCTATTGCTGATGGGCATCGTTATTTTTACTACCGCCTCGTTGTTGTGCGGACTGGCACCAACGCTGGTTTCGCTGATCGCCGCCCGCGCATTGCAGGGGTTGGGGGCGGCAATCATGCTGGCGCTGACCATCGCTCTGGTTGGCGAAACCGTACCCAAGGCCAGAACCGGCGGTGCCATGGGCTTGCTCGGCACGATGTCGGCCATCGGCACTACGCTTGGTCCGTCGCTCGGCGGCTTGCTGATTGCAGGACTGGGCTGGCGCAGTATTTTTCTGGTCAATCTACCGTTGGGTTTGCTCAACTTTTTGCTGGCTGCCCGTTATTTGCCGGCGGATCAGCCCAAGGATCAGCCAAGACGGCAGCGTTTTGATCATGCGGGCACATTGCTGCTGGCATTGACCCTTGCTGCATATGCGCTCGCCATGACCATGGGACGCGGCCATTTTGGTCCGCTCAACATCGCGTTGTTGCTGGTTGGGGCGTTGGGGGCTGGTTTGTTTGTGCTGGTTGAAAACAAAGTCGCCGCGCCGCTGATGCGGCTGGCCATGTTCCGCGATCCGGCATTCAGCGCAAGCCTGGCCATGAACGTGTTGGTGCCAACGGTGATGATGGCGACACTGGTGGTCGGGCCGTTCTATCTGTCGCGCGCGCTGGGGCTGAGCGCGGCTCTGGTCGGGGGCGTGATGTCAATCGGGCCACTGATCTCCGCCCTAAGTGGGGTGCTGGCTGGGCGCGTGGTCGACCGCTGGGGCGCATCAGCGGTTGTCATGGCTGGCTTGGGTGAAATGGCACTCGGAGCTTTAGCGCTGGCCACGTTGCCGACGCTGTTCGGCCTGGCAGGCTATATCGTCGCCATTGCTGTGCTGACGCCGGGATATCAGCTGTTCCAGGCGGCCAATAACACCATGGTCATGCTGGAAGTGCCGCCTAATCAGCGCGGCGTCGTTTCCGGCATGCTCAGCCTGTCGCGCAATCTCGGGCTGATTTCCGGCGCATCAGTTATGGGGGCGATATTTGCGATGGCTACCGCGACCAGCGATATCACCGCCGCGCATCCCGCTGCGGTTGCCACCGGCATGCAACTGACCTTTGCGGTGGCGGCGGGGCTGATCGTAGTTGCGATTGCTATCGCGCTGGCCAGCCGGGCGCTGGTCCGCCGCTCCGGGCTGTCCGCGCAATGATGAACATATCAGTGGGATGCGGCGCGCAGATCATTGGGTGACGTATGCAACAAAATCAACCCATGCGCCTTGACCAGATTCGGCGCATTGGCGGCATCGCTTTGTGCTGATTCTTCCGTGCTGGTTGTGTCGTTCTGTGCCAGCAAACCCAGCAGGTTGAGCGTCTGCGACTGTTGCACCGGCATGGTCTTGTCTTCTTCCTGTTTTCCCTGCACGAATTTGGTTTCATGCGTGGTCTGACTGGCCGATTGATCCAGCGTGGCGCTAGTCAGTTTGCCATCCTGATAAGTGATGTTGGCTTTGCTCTGCGCCACATCGTCAATCTGATCGTAGTAATAGTTCTGCGATTTGCGATCGCTGGTCAGATCCAGCCGGGTGCCGGTGAGCGGGCGATGGTAACTGGCGGTCAGGCGTGCTTGTTGCGTCTGGGTGATGGTCCGGTCCAGCGCGGTTTTGCCGCCGATGCTGGTGCTCTGCGAAGCGCTCCAGTTAAACGAATCAACCTCAGCCGGGCGCATCGGATTAACCGGCCTGGGCGTATCGGTGATCGACGCCTGAAAATCTGCCAGCCCGGTCAGCATGGCATGATCCCGCGCATTGAGCGGTTGCGTGTAGCTGGTGCCAGCCGATGCGGTGTCGTTGTTCAACTGGACAAACGCGTCTTTGAACATGCTGACTAGCGTGGCATCGCCATGACCACCCGCTGCTGCTGCGTCCACCTGTTGCAGAAAACTGTTGATCGAGGCCGCACGCTGCGCGGCGCTACCCTGGATCAAACTGTTGCCGGTGTTGACGTTCAGCTGCAACTTGCCTTGCTCGTTGCTCACATTCAGAGCGCGTATCTTGTTGTCCAGATGCAGGGCCACGCTGGTGGGCTGCTGCTGCCCCTGGCGCACGGCAGTCTGCAAATCAACCGAAGCCAATATGTGGTTGTCGTAACCCGCCATGCCCGCCAGATTCAGGCTGGGTGGCACTTTGGCCAAGCCGTCGAGCGCATCCTGAAAACCATCGGCCAATCCGGCGATGGCGGTTCGTTCCTGGTCGCTCAGTTTGCCGTCACTCTGAATATCCACGGCCAGTCCGGAATCCTGGCTAGCCAGCGTTATCTTCACCAGCACGCCGCTGGCAGTTTTGATCCGCAATTCGGTGTCGGCGCGCACGCCATTACTCGAACTGAGTGCCATGCCCGCTGCACTGGCGCGCGTAACCGATTGCGAGTAATTGCCGCTGCCGGTTTTGAAAGCGTTCAGCACCGCCGCGCCCAACCCTTTGAGACGCTGGCTGAGCGAAGAAGCCTGGTCGTTGTGCGCCATCAGCAGCGAAACCGCATCTTTGGAGTCGGTTTTCCAGGTGGTGATGGTTTGCTGTGCGAAGGCCAGAGTACCCTGTGCCGAGTAAGTCTGGACACTGCCACTGACATTTCCCAGCGTCACCACTGCGGACGGCGTCGGCTGCGCGGCCGCATTCGCAAGATTATCCGTTGTGCTGACCGAGCCAGCGCTTGTCAGCGTGCCGGCGCTCAAGAGATTCGGATTCGTATTGCTCAACGACGAAATGACCGTCATGGAATGGGTTCCGCAGGATGTACCGCTGACAAAAATTCCGGGCGCATGATTGAAAGCCCGGTGTATGGATATCGGCAGCTTGCGCGGATGCTTGAATGGCGGTTGGCGATGATTGCAGAGGCTGGACCAGACCGCAGTGCTGCGGTCTGGTTACCGGTGAGGCGATTTAATACGGGAGATCAGGCCTTGATGCCCAATTGCTGGCGGCCCAAGGTGGTCAGATCAGCAGCAGTTGCACGCCCGGTGAAATCCACTTCAAAGTGGTCCGCTGGAAAATCAGGTGGGCTTTTGCCTTCAAGGAACGCTGGCAACTGGCGTGCCAGATAGTCCTGGTTTTTCGGGCAGTCGGGCACAGCGGCGATATACATGACGTTGCTCCAGCCGGACCCTTTGTGCTCGTCTTCCACCGCGTGAATCACATCGCTATGCCAGAACACGGTATCGCCAGGTTGCATTAACGGGATCGACGACAATGCGGCCTGCAGCGGCTGATGCCATTCCGGCTTGAGCGACAACGCCCGCCCCGGCAACGCGCCGCACAGATCATCCTCGGGTACATCGTCTTGCAAGGCCCGCAACAGCACGTAAGCCATGGCATTGGCGATGGGAATCAACTGTAATGTGCCGTCGCCCGGCCCTTGGGCGGTGAGGGCGGTCCAGCCCTGAAACGTGCGGAACATCGAGCACACGGCGGGCGAGGGGATCTCGCCCACTTCGGTACGAAAAGCTGCATCGAATGGATCGTAACGCTGCCACTCGCCGCTGAAAACATATCGATACACCTGGCGAAAATTCTCGTCCAGCCAGCGTTCGACCGAACCGCCATCGCAATGCGCCGACAAACCCAGTGATTCCGAACCCGGCGGGCGCCGCCGCAAACGGTCGGCATACACCGGCACCTGATCGGGGTCGAAATGCACTTTGCCTTCGCTTTGCGTTTGCCATAAGCGGTTCAGGAATACGCGCGTCTGCGTCAGTGCTGCGGATTGGCGCGCCTCCACTTGTGGCCGCGACCAGTACACCCCAAAAATCTGCGGTTTGTTCGAGGCCAATTCACCAAAATATTTGTCTTCAGCGCGATGGGCCAGTTTGTCGACCATGTGGTTGCGCTCCACATAATCGCCAATCTCCGCGTTCCACGCCGTGGCCTGTTCCGCGCTGAACACGCCACGCACCACACAGGCGCCACGTTCTTTCACGCTTTGCCGCAACGCCGGGTCAACGCGGCCAGCGGCAATATCGGCGTAGCGGATTTCCGGGATCACCGACTTGCCTTGCTCGCGTTCGGCCACAATGGCGGCCACTTTGCATTTGAGGTCTGCTTCAACCTCCAGAAAGACTTCGCGATACTGCGGGAGGCGGGATCGCAGCAGACGTTTTGCCTCCCGAATCGCCTGAGGCAGGTCATCAATGCGTAGTGCAGCCATGTTGTTATCTCCGGGCGGGTGGAGAATTCAGCATAGACCCGCTCTGGCGGCCAAAGTGATCCTATCCTGTCGCATAATTCGCAAAATGAATCAGCCGCGATAGCAGGCGTTCAGTTCGCAATGCGCCGCCACAGTTCGTATTCGACGCGCACGCCGTTCTCCCAGCGCTCGTTATGCCACTCGTCATTCATCAGGCGAGCCTGAAACGCATATTCGCGCAGGGCCTCAGGCGGATAAGTACCCATGTCCGGATTCTCGATATAGCGCTCGCCATCAACCCGAAAACGGCCACTGCCAGCAGACCAGAAGGCACCCTTCTGGTACGAGATAAAGGTGAAATGGCCCTCCGCCAGCACTTTGCGGGAGCGGATATCCAGCTTGTCGTAATGCAGCATTTCGCCGTTATCAAGGCATTCGCCGGCAACCAGCTGCCAGGCGCCATCAAAAGGGGAGGTAGACATGGGTTGTTCCTGTTGCGTTAACAGGAGAGCATCCTATCCCGACGATGGATGTCAGGAATGCCTTGGCAGAAACGAAAGGCGCAATCGGGCAATATGAGCCAAGATGGCCATCGATACATGTTGCGGCAACGGCTAATCTGCACAGGGTTATGCGCGAAGCCGGAAAAACAGCGTGACCATGCTAGGCAAGCGTTCCGGCGGCTTGGGCAGGCTGCCGCAATAACGAGCAGGACTCCCCGCGTTTGTGCTGAAATACGCCGCGCAATAAAGCGGGGCTAACATCGCTGGCTGAGCCACACAAAAACCGCAGCATGCCAGCTCCGGCGGGCATGACAATGATATAAACACGCATCCAGATAAACGAAGGACGCGGCCAAAGTCTGATGGGCCGATGTCCTCAGTATTCTCTTTTCCACTGTGTCGTTCCGGAACACCGTTATGAATCAAGCATCCTTGCCTGGGAAGTTCACGTCCTACCAAAAACTGGTTGTCGGCATGCTGGCGTTTTTGCAATTTGCCGTCATTCTCGACTTCATGCTGATGTCGCCGCTCGGCGCAATCATCATGCCGGCGCTCAATATCGGTCCGAAGCAGTTCGGGTTGGTGGTCTCGGCCTATGCCTTCAGTGCCGGGATATCGGGATTGCTCACTGCCGGTTTTGCTGACCGCTTTGACCGAAAGAAAATCCTGCTGTTCTTCTATGCCGGTTTTGTCCTGGGTACGCTGTGGTGTGGCCTGGCGCAAACCTTTGAAACCTTGCTGCTGGCCCGCATCGTCACCGGTGTGTTTGGTGGCGTGATTGGTTCGGTAGTGCTGGCGATTGCCACTGACCTCTTTCCACCGCAGATGCGTGGTCGGGTAATGGGCGTGATCCAGACTGCGTTTGCCGCCAGCCAGGTGCTGGGCATTCCGGCCGGTCTGTATTTGTCCAACAACTGGGATTGGCATATGCCCTTCCTGGCAATGGCTGGCCTGGGTCTGGTCGGCGGACTGGTTGTGGCCTGGCGTATGCAGCCGGTTGCAGACCATCTGGCCATTCCGCAAGAACACAGCCCGTGGATGCATTTGTTCCACACGCTGACCGAGTCACGTTATTTGCTGGCCTTTGCCACGACCGCATTGCTGACCACGGGCGGCTTTATGCTTATGCCGTTTGCCAGCGCTTTCGTGGTGAACAATCTGGGTATTGGCTTGCACAGTTTGCCGACGGTTTATCTGATCACCGGGGTTTGCACCATCTTCTGCGGCCCGTTGATTGGTAAAGCGGCGGATGCGTATGGCAAATTTCGTGTGTTTACGCTGGGCACGGTGATCTCGATCATCATGGTGCTGATCTACACCCATCTGGGCCCGATCTCCTTGCCGTTGCTGGTGCTGGTCAATGCCCTGATGTTTGTCGGTATCTTCTCGCGCATGATCCCGTTTCAGGCGTTGATGTCGTCCGTGCCAGCGGTAACCCAGCGCGGCTCATTCAATGCCATTAGCGCGTCGATCCAGCAGTTGTCGGGTGGGATTGCTTCGGTGGTGGCGGGCCATATCGTGACGCTGGGCGTGACGGGCAAGCTCGAGCACTTTGAAGTGGTGGGCTACGTTGTGGTCGGTACCTCGATGGTGGCGTTTGCCTTGCTCTGGCTGCTGCAGCGACGCCTGCCAGCACCGGCCGCCAAGCCAGCGCTGGCGACATGAAACGCTGACCCACCGCATCCGCAAAAGCCTGGGGCGCCACGTGCTCCAGGCTTTTTCGCTCAGGGTCGCAGTTTGAATCGAAACTGCGGCCAAGGGGCAAAAACCTGGTGCCCCAAATGAGTCGATTTGTTACCCGTTTGTAGCCTGCCAAGTCCTCGTTATTGCCCGCCAACTGCGGATTGGCGATAAACATTAGTCGCTGCTGTTGCATCTACCATGCATGCATACGTCATTGCACGGGGTTGACCGGATTTTCTGGTAACTTGGCGGTATGTATCTGGGGATAAACGGTAATGAGATATGGCTTGATTGTCGGGTTGTTACTCGCTTGCCCGCTGGCGCAGGCCGAAACCACCATTACCCTCTATTCCGAAGCCGGGCAAAAGCCCATGTCTTACGAGGAAAACGGTGTCGCCAAAGGTGCGTACATTGATCATTTCCTGCAGGTGGCGAGGAAGGTTCCTGGCTACAAAGTCGAGATCAAGTTTGCTTCCTGGGCCCGCGCGGTGGAAGAAGCCAGAACCGGCAATAGCGCCGGCATAATCGGTGTGTATTACCGCCCGCAAGAGCGGCCGTTTCTGAATCATTCCAGACCCATTTATCGGGAAGACGTGGCGGTTCACTGCAATCGCGATGCGGTGGCCAAGCGCACTTTCAACAAATATCCAGATGACTTTGCCGGTCTCAAATTTGGCAATCAGCGCGGCTACCTGGCGCCAGGCCCGGAGTTTTTCAAATTTGCCCAGCAAGGCAAGATCGTGGTGGTGGAAGGGCTGGAGTTTGCCGGCCTGGTCAAGAAGATGCTGGTGGGCGAAATTGATTGTGTCGTCAATCCCAGCCTGGTGCTGGATGAAGCACTCAACACATTGCAAGAACGCGGTCTGCCCGAGCGCATGCGGTACAAGTCGGAACGGGTCATGGTCATCAAGTCGGAGACAGTCCATGTGGGCTTCAGCAAAAAATACGAAGAAACGCATCCCGAGCTGGCGCAGTTTCGCGTGCTGTTCGACAAGGCTGCCGGTTCTTGAATAGCCGCCGCCGCATGCAAACGCTGCGTTCAGTCACGACGCGATCCACCAAATGAACTCGATTCGTTTGCGGCTGATTGCGTTGTTCATGGCTGTAACCACGGCCACCCTGGGCGTTTTTGCTTTTTACGAGCAAACGCTGCTGCGACGTGATCTGGAAAACCGCTTCCTGGCGTTGCAGGATGACGTATCCACACGTCTGGAGCAAAGCCTGGCACAGCCAGTTTGGGATATGGATCAGAGCGTGATCAAGGCCAAGCTGGAAGCCGCCATGATCCCGCTGGAAGTGCAGGCGGTGTATTTCTTCACGCCCGATCAGCAAGGGCCGGTGGCCAGTATGGACCGGGCGCTGAGCAATAATCATCAGTCCACTCGCGCACGAGATATCGCGAACGAGGTGGTCAAAGAGATCCAGATTTTTCCACCGCTGCAGGTGGATGAAACACGCCGCAAGACCAGCATTGGCAAGGTAGTGGTTTATTTCTCGCGGGCGCAGATCAACCAGGCGCTGGCGGATGCCTTGTTGCGGCGGGTGCTGGAAGTACTGGTGGTCAACGCGCTGCTATTGATTGTGCTGTTGTTCAGTCTGCGCCTGGTGTTCGTGCCTTTGCGGGGTTTGCGCGACGGGTTGCGGGCGCTGGCCTCTAACGAAGCAGCGGATCTGCAAGAACTGCCCCGAACCCACCGCGTCGAGTTCGACGAAGTCATCAACAGTTTTAACTCCACGCTACGCAAAGTGAAGACCGTGATATCGCGTCATCGCTTTGCCGAAACCGCCGCCCAGGAAGCCACGCGCGCCGCCAACGAAGCGCTGGCGCAGGTGAAAGTGGCGCAAGCGGAGCTGGTCACTATCAATCAGCAACTGGAAAGGCTGACCGTGACCGACGCGCTGACCGGTGTGGGTAACCGCATGAAGCTGGACCAGGTGCTGGAAAACGAACTGAATCGTAGCCAGCGCTCTGGCAGCCAGTTCGCGCTAGTGCTGCTGGATGTGGATCACTTCAAGCAGGTCAACGACACTCGCGGGCATCAGGTCGGCGATCTGGTGTTGATTGGCGTGGCGCAACTGCTGGTCACCACTACGCGCAGCATGGATATCGTCGGGCGCTGGGGTGGCGAAGAATTTCTGGTGATCTGCCCGGACACCAATCTGGCCGGCGCGGTGAGCGTGGCCGACAAACTACGTGAAGCAATTGCCAGCCATCGTTTTGGTCAGGTGGGTCAGATCACCGCGAGCTTTGGCGTCGCCTGCGCCAGGGCGGGCGACTCCGTGCACAGCACGCTGGCCCGGGCGGATCGGGCGTTGTACCGCGCCAAAGCCAGCGGGCGTGATCGGGTCGAGAGCGAGGGTTAGCCCGCTTCTGCCTGGCTAGATTGCCGGGCTGACCATCGTATCGCGTGCCAACACTGTCAAGCCGCCGGCGGGCGTCATTTCAACAAACAAATGCGCGTAGCCGGGAATCTGCGGATGCGCAGTCGGTTGCGGATGACTATGCGTGGCAGTCACCACCACCACTTTGGCACCCGCCGCTTCGCCCGCGGCAATCCCCGCCGGAGCATCTTCGAACACCAGACAATCTGTCGCCGCTACGCCCAGGCGGCTGGCCGCGAGCAGGAAGCAATCCGGCGCGGGCTTGCCGCGTTCCACATCGTCGGCAGAAACCAGTAGCGGCGGCACCGGCAAACCAGCAGCGGCGATGCGGCGCAATGCCAGTTCGCGCGGGGCGGAGGTCACAATGGCCCAGCGATCTTGCGGCAAAGCAGCCAGGAACGCAGCGACACCGGTGATCGGGTCGATGCCCTCAACGTCGGCAATTTCGGCGATCGTAATGGCTCGCGCTTCGGCTTCGGCATCGACACCAGGCAAGCCCAGATTGCGGATGGTATCCACCGCGCGCGCACCGTGGATGGTCGGCACAAAGGTCGCGGCGTCCAGGCCATGCTGTTCTGCCCAGCGGGTCCACACCCGTTCGGCCGAGGCGATGGACGTAAGCACGGTGCCATCCATGTCAAACAGGAAAGCGGCAAAGTGGCGGCCAGGAAACAGCGGCTGCCCCGACACGGAATGACTTGCGGTTGGATCGCTCATGATTGAACCAGGAAGTGAAGAAGAAAGAATTGCGGTAATGCGGATGCGAGATTGTGCGAATGCCCCATTCTAAGGGGGATCAGCATGCGGCAGAAGCGGCAGATTGCCACGCGCCGGTCACGGGTACGCGCTGAATGCGCCCAGGCAATCAGCGACCGAGGGAGAAAATCATGTCAGGCACCAGCACTTTTGCATATGTCACGTTCATACGCACAACACCGGAGCAACTCTGGTCTGCGCTCACCAATCCGGAACTCACCCGGCAATACTGGTTTGGCATGTACCAGTTGTCGCACTGGACTGCCGGCGCGCCATGGCAACTGGTGTTTGCTGATGGCCGCATCGCGGATAGCGGTGAAGTGCTGGAAAGTGAGCCAGCCCGGCGGCTGGTGTTGAAATGGCGGAACGAGTTCAAGCCGGAAATGCAGGCAGAAGGCTACTCGCGGTGCGTGATCGAGATCGAACCAGTCGGGGACGTGGCTAAACTGAGCATCACCCATACGCTGAATCAACCTGATTCACGATTTGTTGCGGCGGTGTCTGCGGGCTGGCCACGCATTTTGTCCAACCTCAAGTCCTGGCTGGAAACCGGCACTGTGCTGTTTGCCGAGAAGTTTTAGCGGGCAAGCGCAAGACTGGATCGGCAGGATGAGGTGAATGCGCTCGCCTGATTGCATCCACCTTCGCTATCTGCCAGTTCAGAACTCAACCTCAACCGTATTTTGCAGCTTCACAAAAGCGCCTTTGAGCGTGGCGTTGTGGTGCGCCACGATTTGCCTGGCTGAAAGCTCAGGTGTGTCAGAGCAGGTTTGCGCGTCGGCCACCAGCACCGCGCTATAACCGGCATCCCGCGCCAGGCGGCAGTTGGCATCAATACAATATTGCGTTTTCATGCCAGCGATCACCAATTGGTTGACGTTCGCCTCCAGCAATTGATCTGCCAGCCGCGTACCGGCAAAGCAACTGGGGCGGGCTTTGTCGAAGATTGTGTCACGCGCCGGGTCTATGGCCAGATCCGGCAGTAATTGAGTCAGCGGACTGCCTTGCGCGATGGGTGTGCCGGGCGGCCCGAAGAAGCGTGCGGCAAAGATCGGCGCTCCGGCCAGCCGGGCTTTGTGGATGAGCTGGTTGATGTTGTCGAGCACGCGCTGGCCTTCCCACGCCCGTTCAGGGCCGTGAAACAGTCCAACCTGCATATCGATGATCAGCAGGGCGGCGCGCTGCGGTTCTGAGTGCTGCATGATGTTTCTCCTGGTTGTTGTGCCAGTACGGACGGAGAAACAACAAGGCCCCGTCCATCTCTGGCGGGGCCTGCAGTTGAATACGTTAACTCGCTCTCACGCACTCACTTCACGGCCCGCCGGTAGCTGTCGTGGTGGTGGTCGAGGTGAGGGTGATGCGGTTCATGCATTCAACATAATGGGCGACGACGGGCGCGTCAATCACCGTGTGTGGGCTAGTGCGCCGCCTGTGTACGCAGTGCCGCTACCCGGGCGCGATAAGTGGCTTCATCGGCGCGAAACAGATCGGCGCCGCCATTGCGACTGGTCAGATGCAAAACGCCGACCCGGAACGTGCTCGCGAGCGCCGCAACACCCATATCCAGATTGCGCTGGTTGAGCGTGGCGGTAAGCGTATTGCCATTGATGACGCCGCCCACCGGCGCACTTTGCACTGCAATCTGGCCGTCGTTTTGCAAGGCGGATTGCTCGATCCGGCCAGTCCAGCGCTGTCGCTGCGTTTCAACAACCTGCACCAGATAAACGCTGCGCCCGTCTTGCCCCACGTAAGTGCCAGCCACGTCGGCGGCCAGTGCGGGCGGGCTGCTCAGCAGTGCCCATGCGGCCAAAGCGGGCAGCAATAATCGGGGGATACGGATAGA
This sequence comes from Silvimonas sp., assembly GCF_031291215.1. Classification (NCBI taxonomy): domain Bacteria; kingdom Pseudomonadati; phylum Pseudomonadota; class Betaproteobacteria; order Neisseriales; family Chitinibacteraceae; genus Silvimonas; species Silvimonas sp. The sequence goes on along the minus strand of NZ_JARLJK010000066.1, from coordinate 111,228 downwards.
CAGGAATGACGCGGTGCTGATCTTCATTGATGATTGGTCCTCAAGCTCGGGTGGTGCTAACGACTGCTGCCCGTTAATGACAGCCTTGCGCTACCGAATGTTCCTTAAAGCTGGTCCTGGCCTGCAGCGAACAACTCGATCAGCGTATCGACCACCGCCCGCACGCGTGGCGAGCGGCGAACATCTGGATGCATAACCAGCCACACCGGCCGACTCACCGGGCATGCCTGATTAAGCTGCACCAGGGCCGGGTCTGGCCGCGCCAGGAAATGCGGCAGCACTGCAACACCCAAACCGGCGCGAGCGGCCTGATGCAAGGTGACTACATCATTGCTGCGCAAAACGAAGCGTCGATTGCCAGCAAAGCCATCCAGCCATTGTTGTTGCGGCGTTTCACGCAGGGCGTCGTCGTAGCCCAGCAATGGCCAGTGTGCGCTGGGCATGCTGGCGTAAGCGGGCGTGGCAAACAAACCATGCGCAATCTCGCCCACTGCGCGGGCCACCAAACCGGGCGCAGAGGGGCGGGACAAACGTAATGCCAGATCTGCTTCGCCACGCGCCAGATTGGCTTCACGCGTCTCGCTTACGATTTCCAGATCAATATCCGGCCAGGCCTCCCGCAATGGTGCCAGGCGCGGCATCAAAAAAAAGCTTGATAACGCAGGCGGCGCGGATAAGCGCACCGTGCCTTTCAGCGTTGCCACGCCCAACGCGGCGCGGGCAAAGCTTTGTGCTTCCTGATCCAGTGCCTTGGCGTGTTGCAGCAAGGTTTCGCCTTCGGCAGTCAGTTGCCAGCCGCGTGGCAAGCGGTCAAACAAGCGCACGTCAAGCGTGCGCTCCAGCGCCTCAACCCGTCTCGCCACGGTGGAATGTTCTACGCCCAGTTGCCGCGCAGCGCCGGACAAGCTGCCTTGCCGCGCCAGGGTAAGGAAGTGGCGAATGTCATCCCACTGCAGTTCACGGGCGGGATCGACGGGCTTATCTGGGTTTATTTGCACAATGAATGTGAAATTTTGTGGAATATCCGATCTATTTTGCGCGGTGTAGGCTGTGTCTGCAATCAACCAGAAAGGGGAACGACATGAACCCGACAACGCATTCAGCCGAATCACGCATCTATCTGACGGCTTATGGCGACGCCTCGGTGTTGCAGTTGCAGTCGTTTGAATTGCCGCCACCCGCTGCGGGCGAGGTGCGGGTACGGCACACCGCGATTGGTGTGAACTATGTGGATATCTACCATCGCAGCGGGCTGTATCCACTTCCCGGTTTACCGGCCACGCCGGGTGTAGAAGCGGCGGGGGTGATCGAGGCTATCGGTGCTGGGGTGAGCGGGTTGGCGATTGGCCAGCGCGTGGCCTACGCCGGATTGCCAGGTAGCTATGCCAGTGCCCGCAATCTGCCCGCTCAGCGGTTAATCAAGCTGCCGGATGAAGTCTCCGACCAGAGCATCGCCGCCGCTTTATTGCGGGGAGTTACCGCGCATATGTTGTTCGACCATATTCGTAAAGTGCAGCCCAGCGACACAGTGTTGATTCACGCTGCAGCAGGTGGTTTGGGATTACTACTGGTGCAATGGGCCAAGACGCTGGGCGCTCGCGTGATCGGTACCGTCAGCACGCCTGCCAAAGCCGCACTGGCTATATCGCACGGTCTGGATCATGCCATTTTGTATCGCGAGCAGCCGTTTGCCGCCGCGACATTGGCGCTCACCGACGGGCACGGCGTGAATTACGCCGTTGACGGCATTGGTGGCCAGACTTTGCAGGATACATTGAGCGTGGTGAGCGCCGGTGGCGTGGTGGCCAGCGTCGGGCAAGTAGCCGGGCCAAACGATGCGGCACAATTGGCGGTACCGCCCGCAGTAACACTCTGCCATCCGAGTGTGATCCAGTTTATGGCAGATGCCACGCAGTATCAGCAAGGCGCAGCGGCGACATTGCACCAACTGACGCACGGCCTGCGGGCCACGGTGGCAGAGGTACTACCGCTGGATCACGCCGCCCAGGCGCATCGTTTGCTGGAATCTGGTCAAAGTACCGGGGCGATCTTGTTGCAGCCCTGACGCTGGTTTGCGCTGCATCGTAATCCGGGTACGCCAAAATAAAAGAGAAACTGCTTGACCCTCCAGCGCTTAGGGCGGATAAGGGTCAGGCAGGATCCTCAAGCGCAGACCTATCGTTACATCGTCAGTCCCCCCAGCGGCACTCCTTGTTACTTTATTGATTCCTTGATTGTCGTGCTCCCGGAGCTTTGCTCCTCACTTGATTCAAGGAATACAAAATGGAAACCGGTACCGTTAAATGGTTTAACGATGCAAAAGGCTTTGGCTTCATCACCCCGGCTGACGGTGGTGCTGATCTGTTCGCTCACTTCTCCGAAGTGAAAGCAGAAGGCTTCAAAAGCCTGCAAGAAGGTCAAAAGGTGACTTACGCGACCGCCAATGGTCCTAAAGGCCTGCAAGCAACCAATATCCAGATCGTGTAAATCACGTTTGGCTGGTTGTGAAAAAGCCCCGCACTGCGGGGCTTTTTTTATGTCGATGCCCGTGCCACTGGGCTTGGTAAATCAGTTTTGAGCGAGGGCCAGAAAAGCGTGAATCTGGGCCACCACCGCGGCTCCTTCACCCACCGCCGCCGCCACGCGTTTAGTCGAACCGGAGCGCACGTCGCCAATCGCAAACACGCCTTTCACACTGGTTTCCAGTGGATGCGACGGGATAAACCCGGTGCCGGCGGCATCTTGCCCGGTCGGTACAAAGCCTTTGTTATCAATACGCACGCTGCAACTGCGCAGCCAGTCGGTATTCGGGTCGGCACCGATAAACAGAAATACATGGCGTAGCGGCATGCTATTGTTTTCCACTTGGTCATTGGCGCGCGTGGTGCGATAGCGCACGGTAGTCAGGCCATGTTCATCGCCTTCAAAACCCGTGATCTCGGAATGCGGATGCATGATGATGTTCGGCAGCGCGGCCAGTCGCTCAATCAGATAACGCGACATACTGGCCTGCAAATTGGGCGCGCGAATGATCACGTGCACTTTGGCGGCATGCGCGGCCAGATAAACAGCAGCCTGGCCCGCCGAATTGCCACCGCCAACCAGCATGACTTCTTCATCACGGCACAGTTTGGCCTCAACTGGTGATGCCCAGTAATACACGCCGCGTCCTTCATAGCGCTCAAGCTGGTCAATCGCCGGTCGCCGGTACACAGCGCCGCTGGCAATGACCAGGGTGCGCGTGGGAATGCGGCGACCATCTTTTAATTCCAGCGCCAGCGGCTGGCTGTCGCAATGCAGGGCTTTGACTTCCAGCGGGATCGCCAAATGCGCGCCAAATTTCTGCGCCTGCACCAGCGCCCGCCCGGCCAATGCCTGGCCCGAAATGCCGGTCGGGAAGCCCAGGTAGTTCTCAATGCGGGAACTGGCTCCGGCCTGGCCACCGGGCGCGCGGCAATCAAACACGGCCACTGACAAACCTTCCGATGCAGCGTAAACCGCTGCCGCCAACCCGGCAGGCCCCGCGCCGACCACGATGACGTCGTAAACAAAGTCGGGTGCAAACTCTGGCAATAGCCCCAGATGCGAGGCTAGTTCGCCTTCGTTCGGCGCCCGCAGAATGCTGCCGTCCGGGCAAATCACTAGCGGGAAATCGCTGGGCTTGGTAGCGGTGCGTTCGAGCAACTGCACGACATCGGCGTCTGAGTGGGCATCCATCACCGTATGCGGGTAGGCATTACGGCGCAAAAAGCTCTGCAAACCGTGCAGCTTGCCATCGGAATCACCGCCGACCAGCACCAATCCGCGACCTTTTTCCAGCAAGCCCACCCGGCGCAAGATCAAGGCGCGCATGATGCGTTCGCCCAGTTCTGCTTCGGCCACGATCAGCGCGCGCAAACGCTCTGGCGCGATCAGCAGTGTACGTACTGGCGTTAACGCAAGGCCATCAACCAATGCTGGTTTGCCCGAGAGCTGACCGACTTCTGCCATGAATTCGCTCGGGCCTTGTTCCACGATATTGGTGGAATTGCCCAAGCCGTCATGCGAGATGATTTGTACCCGGCCTTCCAGGATTACAAACATGCCGGGGCCGGTGTGGCCGGTTTCAAATAGCAAGGTCTGCGCGGCGTATTCGTGAACTGTGCCGAAGCTGCGCATGCGCTCGATCTCGGCGGCAGTCAGATGTGGAAAACGCTGATGATGGCGTGGCTCCAGCGCGGAAAACGGGGCTTCGGAGCTGTTGGCCAGCGGGTCCAGCCCGGCCAGTTCCGGCGGGATGGCGTTGGGCGCAAGCGCGGTGTCGGTGGTGATCATTACAAGCGGCCTCTGGGTAAAGATCGCCGCACGCCTGGTTTGCGTGTCTGACGCGAATCGTACCCGACCAGCATAGATCACTCATTCACGCCCGGAAGCGTACTGCTTGCCATGACTGCTGGCCGGTGCAGGGTGGCACTGAAAACAACCAGCCCCACCGTTGCGGATGGGGCCGACTATCTGGCCAGATGGCGCTGCCTGCGCCAAGGGCTGTCAGTGAAACATGATGGCGATCAGGATAATGATCGGAATTGGCACACCCAGAAAAAACAGTAGCAAGGAACGCATGACAGTCTCCTTAAAAATAGCTCGGCAAGAGCGGGCTCACGGCCAATCAGGCGCGGGCAACAATAACCGGGTGATCGCGACGTTTGCCGCCCAAGGTGGCAAACAGGCTGGCAAAGAAGGCTCCGCACAGCAAAGCCACAAACATCCACAAAGCGCTGTATGCGGTGGCTTTACGGGCTTTATCGGCGGCGGCTTTGGCAGTTTGCGTGGCTTGAGTCACGGTCTGATCCAGCCGCTCATAGGCCTGGCTGACCCGCGTTTCAGCGGTGGCCTGATCGACCCCGGTCTGGCGAGCAATCACACTGCCCAGATACTGCTTGTCCTGCGCGTCCAGATTGCCGGTGCGCAAGGCATTGGCAAATATCCGGGTGGCTTCAGCGCGGCTACTGGCGTCGGTAGCTTGGGCTTCGGCAGGTGCCTGGTTGGTGCGAAACAGCGTATCGACAAAGTACCCGGTAGAGTTGCTACCAGTTTCGCCACGCGATGTTGCCATCTGGCCGGCCCCTGCGGCAGCGACACCGGTTGCAGCCGTAGCCACACCGCGTAACGCACCGGCGCCCACTTCAGCGCCGCCGCTTAATACCGTGCCTATGGCGCTGGTCAAAAGGGTAGCAGTAACCAGCGTCGCCACGGCCCACGCCAGCAAGCCGTGCGCGGTGTCGCGGAAATAAACCTCATCTACATGAATATCGATCCAACGATTGCGCAAACGTCCGGCCAGGTAACCACCGAGTCCGGATGCGGCAATTTGCGTTAGCGCCAGCCACACCACCGTGGAAATACCGATAGTGGATGCCGTGGCACCCGTGTTGGTCCACGGCGAAATAGCCGATAAACCCAGGCCAAAGCCCAGAATCAGCAAAATGAATGACAACGCCGCTGCTGCCGCAGCGCCGGCAAAAACCGCGCTCCACGACAAGCCGCTGGTGAACGAGTGCGATGTGGCGGTGGTCAGTCCGGGGGAAATATGTTCTGCTGCCAGCGGTGCGGTGGGATGCATGATCCAGTCCTCCTGTAGTGTTGCTGAGCCTGGTCGTGAAGACCAGCGCCTGAGCGTGGATCAATCCCGAGTGGAATTGTCCAGGCTGATTGCAGCGTAGGCTTGGGCAGGTGGCAAAAATGTAGGCAGAGCCAAGGAACACGGGTAAGACGAATGCGCAAAATGCGGTTGTCATTGCCGGACAGCACAATGCCAATATCGAGTCCCCCTTGCCAAAAAGCCGCGTGGACGCATGTACTGGTGTGTTGAGCGCCCCTAACCCTTGCTTCACGAGAACTGGATACCGATGACCGACCCAGCGCACCCAGCTTCAAGCCAGCACCCTGGCCATCTGGCAAAGGGCCAGCGCGCCATGCGGGCAATTGCTGCCTTTGAGGCAGTCAAGGGTATTGCGGCGCTGGCGGCGGGAATCGGCTTGCTCAGCTTTGTGCATCACGATATCCGGCATCTGGCGCTGGAATTGATTGGCCACGTTGGCCTGAGCCCCTACGCCAAATATCCTGCCGTGTTGCTGCATTACGCCGACATGCTGCATGACGCCAACGTGCGGTTGCTGATTCTGGGCGCGCTGGCTTACGTGGCAATCCGTTTGGGCGAAGCCTGGGGCTTATGGTACGACCGGCCTTGGGCGCAATGGCTGGGCGCTATTTCTGGCGCAATCTATGTGCCGTTCGAATTGCGCCATTTGCTGGATCATCCAACCATCATCAGCGCTTTGGTCTTGTTCGGTAACGTCGCCATTGTGGTGTTTCTCGCGCTGCGGGTGTGGCGTCAGCGGCAGGCGCAACGGCACGCAAGAGATTGAAACCGGCGAAATGCCGGCGACCGGCAATATTTGCTGATGTCAGATAAATCCCGCAAATAAATAGCTTTGGCACGACTGGCCCCGTATACCGGCGCGGCATCACTCTAGGCCAACGGCTTAACCCTTGGCGGACAAGATGGCACAGAGCGAAAAGCAGCAACGCTGGTGGCAGCAATTGGGCCCGGGGGTTATTACCGGCGCTGCCGATGATGATCCCAGCGGCATTGCCACGTATTCCCAAGCCGGCGCTGCATATCGTTTTGATGCCCTGTGGACGCTGTTGCTGTCTTTTCCGCTGATGTATTCCATTCAGGCGATCTCCGCACGCATTGGCCGCACCACCGGCCACGGTCTGGCGACCAACCTGCGCCGCCATTATTCGCCCTGGTTGTTTTATGTGATCGTTTTGCCGATGTTTGTCGCCAACGTGATCAATATCGGCGCAGATCTCTCCGCCATGGGGGACAGCGCCGCGCTGCTGCTGGGCGGTCGCGGCAAACATCTGTTCATGGTCGGCTTCGGGCTGGTTTGCACCGTCGCCATCGTGATGGTGCCGTACTGGCGTTATGCCCGCATCCTGAAATGGCTGACCCTGACGCTGTTTGCCTACGTGGCCGTGATCTTCACCATTACTGTGCCGTGGGGACAGATGCTGCACGGCACGGTATTGCCGCATCTCAAATGGGACAGCAAATACATCACCACTGTGGTGGCGATTCTGGGCACCACCATCAGCCCCTATCTGTTTTTCTGGCAGGCCTCGCAAGAGGTTGAGGAAATCCGCAAGGATCCGGAGCGCGAAGCGCTGTTGCGCGCGCCCGAACAAGGCGCTGCCGCCAAGGCGCGCATTCACAGCGATACGCTGATAGGCATGGGTTTTTCCACGCTGATTGCCTATTGCATCATGGTGTCCACGGCGGTCACGCTGAACATGCATGGCGTGACCGATATCAGCACCACCGCGCAAGCGGCGCAGGCGCTCAAACCGATTGCCGGGCCGTTTGCCTTTGCGCTGTTTGCGGCGGGGATTATTGGCACCGGCTTGCTGGGCGTGCCGGTGTTGGCTGCATCGGCGGCATATGCCATTGCTGGTACGCTGCGCTGGAAAAACAGTCTGGAAGACCACGCCAGCAAAGCGCCGCGGTTTTATCTGGTGATTGCTCTGGCCATTGCCGTTGGCATTGCCATGAACCTGATCCATATCGACCCGATGAAAGCGCTGTTCTGGAGCGCCGTTATCAACGGCGTGGTGGCGGTGCCGATCATGATCATCCTGATGCTGATGTGCGCCAACGGCAAAGTCATGGGCCAGTTCGTGGTGACTGGCATTGTGCGAGTGCTGGGCTGGATTGCCACGCTGGTGATGGCGGTCGCGGTGGTGGCCATGTTTGTGCTGATGTGAGGTGTTCTGACACTGAGCTGCGACGGTGGCTGACATAGATGCGTGTCTGTGTGGCGTAAACTAGGTGGCGTCGGCGGCGGCACTCAATTGAATGCATCCGCTTGCCAATCCATCAGCGTTTTAGCCAGGAGTGACCACCATGCCACGCGGAGATAAATCAGCTTATACCGACAAACAAAAGCGCCAGGCCCAACACATCGAAGAGGGCTACGAAGCACGCGGCGTACCAGAAGAAGAGGCCGAAAGCCGGGCCTGGGCCACCGTCAACAAGGTATCGGGTGGCGGCAAGAAGTCGGGCTCTGGTCGGGGCCACGCCGAAAATCATGAACCGATGCACGAAGGCGGTCGCAAAGGCGGCGCCGCCTCGGCAGAGCGCACGCCAGAACAGCGCTCTGCATCCGCCCGTAAAGGCGCCGCCACGCGCAAACGTAACGCCGCCGCTCGTACGCATCATTGATCACCACCGTTGATCCTGGAAATTGCGCTCAGGCCAGTCCGCCATTGGCGCGCAGAATCTGCCCGTTGACCCAGCCCGCATCGGCACCGACCAGGAAAGACACCACGACCGCGATGTCGTCGGGCTGGCCCAAACGTTGCAGCGGCGGCATTTTGGCGAAAGTCTGGATCTGCTCTTCAGTCTTGCCGTCCAGAAATAGCGACGTGGCAATCGGGCCGGGCGCGACGGCATTGACGGTGATATTGCGGCCCCGCAATTCTTTGGCGAACACATGGGTGAACGCTTCGACCGCTGCTTTGGTCGCGTTGTAGATGGCGTAGCCCGGCATGTTCAGCGCCAGCGTGGTGCTGGAGAAATTCACAATGCGCCCGCCGTCATTCAACCGCGCGGCGGCTTCGCGCAGCGTATTGAAGGTGCCACGCACATTGATATCAAAAGTCTGGTCGTACAACGCGTCGCTGGTGTTCGCCAGTGGCACGGTCTTGAGCACGCCCGCGTTGTTGATCAGCACATCTACCTTGCCCAGTTGTTGTTCGGTGATCTCGAACATGGCACGCACTTCGGCCACGTTGGCGACATCCGCCTTTACCGCGATAGCCTTGGTTCCCAGCGCTTGCAATTGCGCCACCAGCGCCTCGGCTTCTTGTGAGCTGGACGCGTAGTTAACGGCGATGGCAAAACCGTCGGCAGCCAGCCGTTGGGCAATGGCCGCACCAATACCGCGAGATGCGCCGGTAACGATGGCAACTTGAGTGTTCTTGCTTGTGTTCATGATTCGTTTCCTTGCAGGAGAGTTGGTGAGACGAATCATGGATCATTCCACTCAAAAGATAATTGCTGGCGATCTGCTAACATCGTTCCATCTGTATTAACAATATCCCGGCCCGGACCCTATGGATCGCTTTCAGGAAATGCAGGTGTTTGTGCGGATTGCCGAACGTCACAGCTTTAGTGCGGCGGCGGACGATTTGCAGATTCCACGTGCCACGGTCACCAATCTGGTCAAGCGACTGGAACAACGCCTGGGCGCACGCTTGCTGGAACGCACTACCCGCACGGTACGCCTGACGCACGACGGTGAGGCCTACTATCACCGTTGTTTACGCTTGCTGGCCGATCTGGAAGAAGCCGAGGGTTCTTTTCGTGATACCGCACCCAAAGGGTTATTGCGGGTGAACTTGCAAGGCACGCTGGCGCGCAATTTCGTGGTGCCGGCATTGCCCCTTTTTTTGGCGCAATACCCGCAGATTGAATTGCAAATGGGGGAAGACGACCGCCTGGTCGATCTGGTGCGCGAAGGTGTCGATTGCGTGCTGCGTGCAGGCACTTTGCAAGATTCGCTGATGGTAGGACGCCGCGTTGGACTGATGGAGCAAGTCACCTGCGCCAGCCCGGCCTATCTGGCGCGCTTTGGTGAGCCTGCCGACCTTGCCGCGCTGGCAACCCACCAGGCAGTGAATTACATTTCCAGCGCCACCGGTAAAGCGGTGCCACTTGAATTTATGGTGAACGGGCAACTGGTGCCGGTTTATCTGCAGGGATTGGTATCGGTAACCGGGGCTGATTTGTATGCCGGGTCCGCTGTGGCAGGACTGGGCCTGGTGCAGGTGCCGCGTTACCGCATTCGCCAGGAACTGGAAGACGGGCAACTAAAAGAAATACTGCCCGCATTCGCGCCGCCACCCATGCCGGTGTCGGTGTTATATCCACAAAACCGCCAGTTATCGTCGCGCGTACGGGTATTTGTGCAATGGATGGCGCAACTGTTTGAAGATGCCTTTTGAGCTATGTCAAAGCAAGGCCACAGGCAACAAGAAGCGAGTGGGCGAGCCTGCAGAGCGACCGCCTTTGGAGCGGTTTCAGATAGGGCCGCCTGGCACCGGAACAGGGCCGTTGGGCCGAAACGCGCACCGGAAAAAGGCAATAATAATCAATTGGCTGCAATGTTTAACAGGTTGCGAAGGTTCTGGCTATTGAGGGAATTCCTGGCGCGGATTCATGACATCTACATAGCCGCTACAGGGTAGAATCGGCCATCCCCGAACATCCAGAAGGCAGAGCATCACCATGCGCCTGCAGAGCATTTTTTCCCGACTCGTTTATCCGATTGTGGTTGGTTTTTTGAGTTTTCAATCAGTCGCTGTTTTGGCAGACACGCTAGATACCATCAAGTCCACCGGTGAAGTCAAAGTCGGTTACCGCGAATCATCCCAGCCGGTGTCTTATGCCGTGAATGATGTTCCCACCGGCTTCGTTATTGATCTGTGCCGCGATATCGTTGCCAATAGCATTTCTCCGGCCATTCACAAGCAGGTGAAGATCAAGTTCGTCCCTGTTACGGCGCAAAACCGCCTGGGCATGTTGACCGACGGCAAAATCGACATGGAATGCGGCTCTACCACCATTACCGAAGACCGCCTGAAGAAAGTCGATTTCTCGGTGGTGGATTTTGTGACCTCATCGCGCCTGGTCGCTTTGAGCGGCGCACCGGTGACCTTGCAAGCGTTGTCGGGCAAGACCGTGGCGCTGAAATCGGGCTCCAGTCACGTTGAGTTGCTGTCCAAAATGATCGGCAATGTGCACGTGCTGTACGTCAACGATGCCGCCCAAGGTGTGCAAGCGGTGGCGAGCAAGCAAGCCGCTGCCTATCTGGACGATGAAATCCTGATCCAGAGCGCCATTCACAAAGCCGGGCTGGATCGCAAAAACTTCGGCTTTAGCGACCCGTTGTCGGTGGAGCCGTATGGAATCGCCTTGCGTCGCGGCGATACCGCTTTCAACGTGCTGGTCAATGCCGGGATCCGCAGCAACTTTTCTCACCCGGAAAAAGCCATTGCTTCGCTGGATAGTTATTCGTCGCAGATGGGCAGCAGCGTGAACAATCTGACGCGTGATGCCATCCGCTGGCCCGCGCATTCACGCCAGTGCAGTTTGATCGACAAGGGCGATTGCTAAGCGGTTTTGCCGCAACCATTCCAGCTGCCGCCATCTTTAAAAAGGGTTCCGTCATCATGTCGGAGCCCCTTTTTTGTTTTACGGCGGACATGCGCTGGTGCCTTGATTCCGGCGGTGCGCATTATTGGCCAATAACACGTTCGATAAAATCGCACGTATCGGTGGCGGGGACTGCACGTCTTGTCATTTGTGGGGGAGCACTATGGCTTCACGGTTTCAAACCGCCAACCCCACAGGAGAAACATCATGCAACGCTTTACAGCAAAAACAGTTCTGGTTACCGGCGGCAGCAGCGGTATTGGTCTGGCCGCAGCGCAAGCCTTCGCCGCCGAAGGTGCCCGCGTCATTATCACCGGGCGCGATGAAGCGGCGCTGGCCAAGGCAAAGGCCGCCATTGGTGACCAGGCAGAAGTCATCCGGGCCGACTCCGGCAATGCCCGTGCCGCCGCTGAACTGACCGGTGAAGTGAGTCGCCTGGGTGTGCAACTGGACGCCATCTTCATCAACGCCGGGTCGGCCTCGTTTTCGCCTTTTGACAAGGTCAGCGAAGATTTGTGGGATCGCACCTTCAACACCAACGTGAAAGGTCCGTACTTCCAGATTCAGGCACTGCTGCCGTTGCTGAAACAAGGCGCGTCCATTGTGCTCAACGGTTCGATCAACGCCCATATCGGCATGCCCGATTCCTCGGTCTACGCCGCCAGCAAAGCCGCGCTGATTTCGCTGGCCAAAACGCTGTCGGCCGAGTTGTTGCCACGTGGCGTGCGCGTGAACGTGATTAGCCCCGGCCCGATTGCTACTCCGCTATATGGCAAGCTGGGCATGGATGCCGAAACCCTGCAAGGCGTGGCTGAGCAAATTCGCAATCAGGTGCCGCTAGGCCGTTTTGGTACGCCAGAAGAACTGGCGTCGACCGTGCTGCATCTGTCGGCGCCGGAGTCCGCCTTTATTGTCGGCACCGAAATTGTGGTGGATGGCGGTATGAGCCAGTTGTGAGCGTAATCGGTCAGGAAAAATGGCGTGGCTTGCTGATGCGGGCCACGCCATTTTTTTTACCATGCCAGAGTGGTGATTTTGGGGCACCGTTTTTTCAGTTATTCAGTCCCGGTGGCTACCTGAAAATTCCGGAAATTGGATATTTGCGCAAGCCACCGGGACGCCTAATCTGGCTCCTGTCGCGTCATGGAACGCAGCCCTTTTAAAACTGAACACAACGGAGCAACCATCATGCAAGCTCGTCTGGACTTCTACAAAGCCAATCCCGCAGTGATCAAAGCCATCCTCGGGCTGGAAGAACACATCAATAAATCCAGCCTGGACAAACCCTTGGCCGAGCTGGTGCGTCTACGCGCTTCTCAAATCAATGGCTGCGCGTTTTGCGTGGACATGCACGTGACCGATGCGCGCAAAGGCGGTGAAACCGAGCGTCGTCTTGCCACAGTGGTAACCTGGCGCGAAACGCCATTTTTCACCGATCGCGAACGCGCCGCGCTGGAGTGGACCGAAGCGGTGACGCTAGTGTCGCAAGACCACGTGCCAGACTCGGTGTGGGAATTGGTCAAGCCGCATTTCAGCGACGAAGAAATCATGGATTTAACGTTGCTGATTGCCGCCATCAATACCTGGAACCGGTTTGCGATTGCGTTTCGCAAATTGCCGGCTTGAGCGAGAATCGGGGCGGGCTGTGCCTTCCATGTTTGAGTCACTGCCCGCGTTACCCCGCCAGACATCCGCTCATTCCTTACCTGATTTCACCATGATTCTAACCAGCTCCAATGTCGCCGCGATCCTCGAACAAGCCGAGGCCAGCCATTTACAGCAGCAAGTGGCCGCGTTGCGCGAGTTGTCCGGGAATGCGGCGATGCGGGCCATGCCCTTCGCGGGCGGCGTGGCGGCGCTGACGCTCCCCGAGTTTGGACGCAAGCTTAACCATGTGACAGGGCTGGCCATGAGCGCGCCGGTGGGCGTGAAAGAACTGGCGCATTTAGAAACCGCGTATGCCGATCTCGGGCTACCTGTGGAGATTGACTTGTGCCCTCATGCGGACCCAACCCTATTGCCGTTGCTGGCTGCGCGTGGATATCACGTCAATGCCTTTAGCAACACCTACGTCATGCCTTTGGTCCACGAGGCAAATCGCCCTGCCAATAACCAGGAAATAGACATCATCACCGGCTCTCAACTGAGCGATGAGTTGTTTATCGAACATTGTGTGGCGGGTTTCTCCGTGCAAGCCGTGAGCCGGCCCGCCAGTTTGCTGCAAGCGCTGGCCCGGATTGCGGTCATGCGCCAAGACACCAGATTGTTTGCCGCGCGCATCAGCGGGCTGATTGTCGGAACCGCAGGTTTAAGCCTGTTGCCGACTCCGGCCGGAACCGTAGCGTATTTGTCGATTGCCAGTACCTTGCCAGCCGCACGCAATCGCGGGGTGCAGGCGGCACTATTGCTGGCCCGTCTGCAAGCAGCTGCGGATGCCGGATGCATCCTGGCCAGTGCATCGGTGCGCCCGACTAATAGCAGCGCACGCAATGCAGAACGGGCGGGGTTTAGCCTGGCTTATACCAAATGCACCTTTAGCCGGAGCGGCCAGACCCCGGTCAATTAACCTGGTCAGGGGCTAACCGCGTTCGCGCATCCACTCAGCAAATCCTCCGCATGCCCCTGGTTCTGCACACCATACTGCCCCACCAACACCACGGTTTCAGCCCCGCTTTCAAGCCGGAAATCCACTGTGGCGGCAAACGCGGTGGCATTGCCTTCGCTGGCCGCCAGATCGGGATGGCTGGCCGCCAATTGCGCGAACAGATCGGGCGTAATCTGGTTGCCGGGCAGTCGTCTGGCCAGATAACGCTGTGGTCCGGATACGGTATCGAGCGTCAGTGGTTGCCAATCGGCGCTGATTTGTCCGCCAGCCGCGGCCAATTGCCGTGCCACATCCTGCGCTACACAACTGATGTGCACATGCAGTTGTCCCTGACTGCGCCCCGGCACGGAATTGATGGCGATGCCCACCCGCGCCAGCGGCACACCTCCGCTAACTTTTCGGGCATTGGCAAACACGCTGCGCAAACGCCAGGCCTCGCCAAACCACGGCATGCTGCCGCTTTGCCAGAACATCGGGCTTTCAATGCCACAGGTCTTCTGGTGCGGCACCAGCAGATAATGGAATGGTGCGCGATTGTTCTCAAAAATGCCGAAATCATCGTCGTGATAAGGGCAGGCTACGCGATCAACCTTGTCGCCATAGCAGGCGTTTTGCAGCACACGCGGCAAATCATCGCGGCCAGCGCATTGGATATCTGCGCCATATACGGCCACGCTGGCCAGACACACTAAAGCTGAAAGCCAGCATCGGAAATTCATGACGTGATCCTCAATGCGGCCCGGTCAGGAGCGCGCTGCAAGCTCATCTTGGCGGGGAATGGTGATATGAACCAAGCCCGAGGCCGGGCACAGGTATAATCGCGGCCCCGCGGGTTGAGCGCAAAATTACAGTGCCGACATGACAACTTCATGTGAAAATCCGGGGATTCGCAAATTGCGCTAATTCATTGTCTCCGTTGGGAAAATCCGTTTTCTGCCCCCGCGTCTGACAAGCGCCCGAGTTAAGGCGTTTTGAGTAAACCCGCTGCCGATGCGTGCATCCAGTAGGGCAAGAGAGTTTTTATGTTTATGTTCGTCGATTCAGTTGAGCCAGCCATTCAGCGTTGCACACGGCACGGAGCCTCGCGATGAGTACCCCAGCGTTGCGCGTGTTGTCGATTATCCCGCCGATGACGCAATTGAACACGCCGTATCCGTCGACGGCCTATCTCACGGGCTTTCTGCGTTCACGCAATGTAGAGGCAGTGCAGGAAGACCTCGCGCTGAAACTGGTGCTGGAACTGTTCAGCCCGGCCGGTTTGCAGGCGGTGCGCGAGCGCATCGAACCGATTCCACCGCGTAAACGCTCGCCTGCGGTGAGTTCATTTTATGAACAGTTTGATCGCTATGTGGCGACCATCAAGCCAACGATCGCCTTCTTGCAGGGCCGGGATTCCACGCTCGGGCATCGCATTTGCGGTCGCAATTTTCTGCCCGAAGGCCCACGGTTTGAATCGCTGGACGTGTATATCGATGACGAAGGTGGTGATCCGCTGGCGTGGGCGTTTGGTGCGCTGGGCCTGCAAGATCGCGCCCGCCATCTGGCCACGCTGTATCTGAACGATATTTCGGACGTACTGCGCGATGCGGTCGATCCGCGTTTTGAATTCGTGCGTTATGCCGAATCGCTGGCGCAAAGCCAGCCGACTTTCGACCCGCTGGCCAAAGCGCTGGCTGCACCGCTCAATCTGGTTGATGACACCTTGCGCACGCTCACGCTGCAAGCCATCGAGCGGCATAAACCGACGCTGGTGTTGCTGTCGGTGCCTTTCCCCGGCGCGGTGTATGCCGCGTTCCGTATCGCGCAGGCGATCAAGGCGCACGACCCGTCGATCACCATCGGGCTGGGTGGCGGTTTTGTGAATACGGAACTGCGCGAGCTGGCCGAGCCGCGCGTGTTCGACTTCTTCGATTACGTAACGCTGGATGCCGGCGAGCGCCCCTTGTTGGCGTTGCTGGAGCATCTGCAAGGCCAGCGTTCGCAGCAACGGCTGGTGCGCACTTTTGTGCGCGATGCCCAAAGCGGCAAGGTGCGCTACATCAACATGATGGAAGCCGATGTGCCGTTTGCCGAGGTCGGCACGCCGACTTGGGATGGTCTGCCGCTGGACCGATACTTGTCGCTGCTGGACATGCTCAACCCCATGCATCGGCTGTGGTCGGACGGGCGCTGGAACAAGCTCACCATCGCCCACGGTTGCTACTGGAAGAAATGCAGTTTCTGCGACGTGAGTCTGGATTACATCTCGCGTTACGAGAATGCCTCGGCGGTGGAACTGGTGGATCGCATCGAACGCATCATCGCCGAAACCGGTCAGACCGGTTTTCACTTTGTCGATGAAGCCGCGCCACCCAAGGCCCTGAAAGCGCTGGCGCAAGAGCTGTTACGGCGCAAGATTTCCATCTCCTGGTGGGGCAATATCCGCTTCGAAAAATCCTTCACGCCGGATCTTTGCCAGCTGCTGGCAGAAAGTGGCTGCATCGCTATCTCGGGCGGGCTGGAAGTGGCGTCAGACCGCTTACTGAATCTGATGAAAAAAGGCGTATCGGTCGAACAAGTCGCCCGCGTGACGCGTGGTTTTGCCGAGGCCGGGGTGCTGGTCCATGCCTATCTGATGTACGGCTTTCCGACGCAAACGGTGCAGGACACGGTTGATGCACTGGAATATGTGCGCCAGTTGTTTGAAGAGGGCTGTATCCAGTCCGGCTTCTTCCATCGCTTTGCCTGTACCGTGCATTCGCCGGTCGGCAAGAACCCGGATGAATACGGCATCACGCTGGAGCCGCTGCCGCCGATTACCTTTGCCACCAACGACGTCGGCTTTATCGACCCGACCGGTGTCGACCACGACTTGCTGGGTCAGGGGCTGAACAAGGCGCTGTACAACTTCATGCACGGTATCGGTCTGGATCAGGACGTGCGCAGCTGGTTCAACACCCGCGTGCCGCGCACTCAGGTTTCGCGCAATCGCATAGCCAAAGCGTTGTCTGCCCAGTATTGATGAATTGCACCGTTTAATGCGCTGGCGCTGAAACTGGTCTGATGCCATAACACCGAATAACCCTTATCCGGTGGCAATGGAGAAATCGATCCATGTTCATTCTTTATGGTGCTCAATCGTCTGGTGCAGCAGCAGTTGAGGCGGCGCTGGGCATGGTCAATGTGCCGTTTCGGTTGGTTGATGCGGCGTCCTGGCAACCCGGCCCCGGGCTGGATGAACTACGCCAGGTTAATCCGCTGGCGCAAATCCCTACGCTAGTTTTGCCCGATGACTCGGTGTTGTCGGAGAGCGCGGCCATTCTTATCCATTTGGGGCTGGCTTATCCGGACAGCGGCTTGCTACCGACGGATGCCAGTCAACGGGCGCAGGCCATTCGTGGCCTGGTGTATATCACCGCCAATTGTTATGCGGCCATTGGCGTGATCGATTACCCGGAACGCTGGACCGAAACGACCGACGAACAAGAGCATGCGCGGGTCAAACAAGGGGCCCGGCAGCGTTTGCATGGTTTGTGGGATATCTTCGCCGATACCTTTCCCGCCACGCCGTTTCTCAACGGTGAACAACCCGGCGCGCTGGATTTGCTGGCGGTGGTGGTTTCCAAATGGTCGGGCACGCGTGCGCACCTGGCGCAATCTCGCCCCGCATTCAGCGACTTGTTAAAACACATCGAACAGCACCCGGTGTTCGCTACGGTTAACGCACGCTACTGGCCTTGATCGGGATCAAAATTGCTCTGAAGGCATTGGGCTAACTTGCTTTGTTCAGGCCCCCAATACTTAAGGAGTTTCGAGATGTTTCCCGAATATCGCGACCTGATTTCCAGTCTGAAAAACAGCAACCCGCATTTCTCCAGGCTGTTTAATCAGCACAATGAGCTGGACCAGAAGATCAAGAATATTGAATCCCAACCCGTGGGTTTTGGCGGCGCCGAAGTCGAAACGCTCAAAAAAGAGAAACTACGACTGAAAGATGAACTGTATGTATTGCTGAAACAGGCAGCGGTTTGAAGGTTTCAGAGCGGTTGCCAGATTGACCACCAACGTTAAAAAGCCGAAGCAAATTGCTTCGGCTTTTTTTGTTGTGACGTCAAATCATCAAATATCAAACTGGAACTTGGCAAACACTTCGGTGCTGCGCGTACTGGCCGTATCGGTAAAGGCGTTGTGGCTATAGGTCGCGCCCAGATACCAGACCTTTAGCGCGGACCAGCGATGGGCGTAGGTCAATGAGATCGAATCGGTTTGCGTAATCGATGTTGGCACGTCGCCCGGCATCACGGCGGTGCGGTTGGTGATCTCGCGCTGCAAAATCGCCCGGGCGGAATCCTGGCCAGTGAAATGCAGCACCGACAACAATTGCACGGCGGTGTCTTTCAGCGACACCGTGCCATCCGGCGCATACAACATCGTTTGCTCAAAGCGCGGTTCAATCTCCAGCCGGTCCAGCGCCCGAAAGCGCGCATCCAGCAGCAAATAAACGCTGCGGCTGACTCGATCATTGCCCACATCCACCTGGTCACCCAGAACGGTTTTGGCTTCCAGCCAGTTAAACCAGGCCGCCGGATTGGCGTCGATTTCCATCGAGTACTGGTTGAAACTGTGTAACGCGCCGCCATCGCTCACGCGTTGCGCCATGGCCGGGTGGTATTCCAGCGTCAGCGCGATCTGGTGCGGGCCATAAATTGCCACGCCCGGATCAATCTCGCGGAACACCGTGCTGCCATCGGCGGTAGTCACCGAATCCTGGTAAAACAGATATTCGTCGACCTCGCTCCAGTCACCATCGAGCCGGTTCCGGTGCAGCATTTGGGCGGTGAGTTGCCGATAGCCCGACTGGCCGAAAAAGCCGGTGTCGTCACGAAAAGCGTTAGAGACCTGCTGATAGGTGAGCGAGGGCTCCCACGACGGTGTTTTGCGTAGCCAGTCCACCAGCACATCCGAACCCGATTGCGCCGGGCCTTTTTGCAGCGTGCCGCTATCGGTCGCAAGCGCCGAAGTGCTGGATAATAGCCACTGCGCGCGAACGCGGTCGCCCTCGCTGGAATGCCACACCACATCTGGACCGATAACCGCGTTGTCGCCCAGATTGCCAGCGTAATTGCGAGCGGTGAACAAACCGCCCAGCGACACGCCATCGATATAGGTGCGGGCGCGCCCCAGAACCACATCGGACTCTGGCTGCAGCACGCTGTCGGTGCTGAATGCATGTGGAATCAGAATCTGGCTGCCACCGGTGTCATCCAGTGCCAGCAATGTCGCCTCGGTGTTGTCGTCACGCCGCGTGGCACGCAAGCCCCAGTCCGGCTGGGTGATCGAGCGTGTATACAGGGCTTTGGGGCCGTTGCCGCCCTGTTCGTTCATCAGCGTGGGTGATTCCAGAATGTCACTGCTTTCCAGAAAGAACGGGCGTTTTTCCTGCAATTGCAGGGCAAACTGCGCATTGCTGGTCAGCTGCGGGACATCCAGCTCGACCTGGGAGAAATCCGGCTTGATGGTGGCATCGATCACCCACGCCGTGTTGGGCTGCCATTTCAGATCGATACCTGCGTCCAGATGCAGCGATTTGTCCACCGGCTGGCCAGAAACGCCATCGCGATTCCCTCGCAAGGTCACTTGCGGGCGCAGGCTCCAGTTGTTATCCGGTGCAGCGGCTTGCAGCGCGTCCAGCGGGTTCATCAGCGCGATCATGCTGGTGGCGGTTTGCTGCAGCGGCACGCTCATCAAGATGTAGTTCTGCTCACGCGGATAGCTGCGCATGATCTGGAATTGCCACGGCTTGGCGCCTTTGTCGGCAAAGCGCAACTCGGAAAACGGAATGCGGATGACCGCCGAATAGCCGTCTTTAAGCATGACGGCGCGAGCGTCGACTTCAAAGTCGGGCGAGAAATCGGCGTTGTCGGTATCGGCGCTGTAAATGCCGTCGGAAATCACCCCGCGCGGATTGACCCGCACAAACATGGCTGACTTACCGGCACCAATCGGGTCCAGATACACCCCGACAAAATCCTGGTTGGTTTTCACGTTGTCCCGGCGCACGAACGGCGCGCGGATATCTTCCGGGTGTGGGTCGTAAGCACGAACGCCAAAGTAGATGGCTTTATTGTCGTACAGCACGCGCACGGTGGTGCGTACCGGCGCCGTTTTGCCGTCGACGGGTTCGTATTCCCAGAATTGATCGTATTCCGGCGCGGATTGCCAGACAGGGTCATCCAGCGAGCCATCAAATTTGAGTTTGGCGTCTGCGGGAATACGGTTTGCGGTACAACTGGCGGCAAAAACTGGCTGTGCAAGCAGGGTAATGCAGGCAAGCGCTATTGCTACCAATCTGACGCGTGCAGCCAGGGATCGCTGGCCAGGCGCAGTGGAACAAAGCATTGATACTTCTTCTTTTTTATTGTGATTTCAACAGCGATGAGGGCGCATTGTAGCTAGCAACGCGCGTGTTACATATCGCGCCCGCTGGTGCTGTCACATAAAACGAACACTCGCGCTGACATGATCAAAACAGGTGCGCAAAACGGCATCGGGACAGGGTCTGATCCCCGCGCCGGTGCACGTATTTACAGAATTCTGATTAATTGATCATCGCCCTTTTACGGCAGGATGGATTTGGGCGTGCGATGCAAAAAGGTCGCCTCACGTATCGACGGCAAACCCAATCGCAACGCCACCAGCCGCGCCAGTCCCAGCCCAAAGCCACCATGCGGTGGCGCTCCCCACTGAAATGAATCCAGATAGCCTTGTGCGCCTGCGCCAGACAAGCCTTTCTCGGCCAGTTGGGCGAGCAGTACGTCTCGCCGATGTTCGCGCATGGCGCCGGTGGTGATCTCCATGCCGCGATACAGCAATTCGAAGCTTTCAGTGAGGTCTGGCCGCGAGCTTTGTCGTCGGTGATAAAAAGGCCGTTGCGACCACGGCACTTCGACTATTGCGCAAAAATCGACGCCTTGGGCTTGCAACTGTTGACCCAATTCGCGTTCATGCGCGCCCGTGAGTGCGGTATCGGTGGCAAGTTGCAGCCGACGACAGACCTGGGCGTGGGTGAGAATCTCAAGCGGCCCGCTGTCTGCCAGTGTCTGAGGAAAGTGTTGTTGCAGATGGCTGCCGTGGGCGGCTTCCAGTTCGGCAAACGCGTAACTGATCATGGCGTATTCCAGCGTGGCCAGGTCTGCCGCGCTGCGCTCGCCTTCCAGTTCGATATCCACGCTGATGAACTCAGTGGCGTGGCGCACCGAGAATGATGGCTCGGCGCGAAATACCGGGCCGATCTCGAAAACGCGCCCCATGCCGCCAATAATGGCCATCTGCTTGTAGAACTGCGGCGATTGCGCCAGATAGGCCGTCTGGCCGAAGTATCCCAGCTTGAACACCTCAGACCCGGATTCGGACGGCGCCCCCATCAGTTTTGGCGTGTGGATTTCTACAAAGTCCTGCGTGGCTAGCCAGTCTCGCAAGCCATGTTCCAGCGCGGCGCTGGCCAGTAAAGGCAGCAAGTCAGCAGCAAAGCGCAACCGGGCGCTGGGATGCTGGCCTTTCAGATGGACGTCGCTGTGCGCATCTATCGGCAGCGGGGCTGCAGCCGCCAGAACCTCCAGTTGGTCGGCGACGATTTCAATGCCGTGGATCGCTTGTGGCATCAATTGGCTGCGACCGTGGACCCGCACATAGCTCTCGCTGCTGAGGCTGGCGCAGATATCCAGCAGATCGGCTTGCAGCACCACGCATTGCAGCAGCGTCAGGCGGCTGCGTAACTGCACAAAGGCAATCTTGCCCTGATGCCGCACCGCATCGACAAAACCTTCAAGCGTGACTGGCGCGGGTGCGTGCTGTTTGAGGTCGGAAATAGTGGAAAGAGAAAACATGTCTGGCTCCTTGCTGCGTTAACAACAGAAAAAAACGGCCGCAGCGCCAGGACATGAAAAACCCGGCACTGGGCCGGGTCGGGGATTTTTGCTTGCTGGGCGGATCGTGTTTCAGTGTCTGTCTTGCGATCCTTGCGCACGCAACAATCCCTGCCCGGCATTGCGGGCATTGGCATTATTAAGGCGTGAGAGGCGGGACAAACTGACCAGCATTTCAAAAGTCCACGTGAGATACACCGTAAGTGGGTGTGTTTTGATTATTTCGATAATTGAGGAGCTTGGCAAGCGCTGTCGCCAGGGCCGAGCGATGCGACATCCGGGCTTATGTATCTGTCACCCAAAAAAAACAGGGCAGGTTACAGACCGCCGTAATGCCGGTTCGGTCCCGGTATCACGGCGGCTTGCACCGGCCTCGTGGATTGCCAACAGCCAGAAAACCTTACGCTGCAATCAACCCGCGCTTGCGCAACATCGGCGTCGCTTGGGGTTCACGGCCACGGAAGGTGCGGAAAGCCAACCCCTGTTCACGTGAATCGCCCGCACTGTAGATATAGCGATAGAGCTTTTCTGCCAGAGCCGGATCAAATGCGCTGCCTGCTTCTTCAAACGCATCAAACGCTTCGGCTTCCAGTACTTCGGCCCACATGTAAACGTAGTAACCGGCGGCGTAATACTCGTCGGAGAAGATATGTCCGAAGTGCGGCAGACGGTGATTCATGCCTGCTTCTGGCGGCACGCCCAGACGAATGCGCTCGGCGGCTTCAAATTCGGCAATATCCACGCCCTGGGCATCGGTGCGCTGATGCAGTGCCAGATCAATCAATGTGGAAGCGGTATAGCGGACGGTTTCGTAGCCCTGATTGAAGGTGCGCGAAGCACGGATGCGCGCGACCAGATCAGCCGGGATCACCGCACCGGTTTGCAGATGACGCGCATGGCGTTCCAGCACTTCTGGCACCAACGCCCAGTTTTCAAGCAGTTGCGACGGCAGCTCTACGTAGTCTTGCGGCACGTTGGTGCCAGCAAGACGATTGTAGGTGACGTTAGACAACAGCCCGTGCAAACCATGGCCAAACTCGTGGAACAGCGTGGTCACGTCGTCAAAGCTCAACAGGGTTTCGCCGCTGCTGGCTTTGGCAAAGTTGTTGTTGTTGATCACAATCGGCAACACGGTGGCGCCATTGCGCGACTGGCTGCGGAATATGTTCATCCACGCGCCGCTACGCTTGCTGGCGCGGGCAAAGTTATCGCTCAGGAACAGGCCGATGAGCTGGCCATCGCGGGATACCTCAAACAATCGCACGTCCGGGTGATACAGCGGCACATCGGTGCGCTCGGCAAAAGTCAGGCCAAACAGGCGATTGGCGCAATCAAACACGGCACGCAGCATGTTATCCAGGCTGAAATACGGTTTGACCTCGGCATCGTCCAGATCATATTTGGCGACACGAACTTTCTCTGCCAGATAACGCCAATCCCACGCCTGGATGTCCTGCGCTTCGCCCAGTTTGCGGGCAGCTTCGACCAGTTGTGCGCGCTCTTGTGCGCAACTTTGTTTGGCTGGCTCCCACACTTGCTCCAGCAACTGGTAGACCGCATCTGGCGTTCCGGCCATACGATCAGCCAGTGCGTAATCGGCAAAGGTTTTGTAACCCAGCAGATTGGCTTTTTCCAGGCGCAAGGCGAGGATTTCTTTGGCCAGCGGGGCATTT
This sequence comes from Silvimonas sp., assembly GCF_031291215.1. Classification (NCBI taxonomy): domain Bacteria; kingdom Pseudomonadati; phylum Pseudomonadota; class Betaproteobacteria; order Neisseriales; family Chitinibacteraceae; genus Silvimonas; species Silvimonas sp. The sequence goes on along the minus strand of NZ_JARLJK010000066.1, from coordinate 87,786 downwards.
TCGCGACCGGCATGCTCGCCACGGCTCACCCAGGCGCGCCAAGCGGTTTCACGCAGGTCACGGCGGGTGGAGTAAGTGAGGAACGGCACCACCAACGAGCGCGACAGGGTGATCACATAACCGTCGACGCCGCGTTCTTTACCAGCAGACTGGGCAGCATCACGTAGAAAGTCTGGCAGGCCAGCCAGGTCGGCCTCGTCTTTCAAAGTCAGACGAAATTCCGACTCATCGGCCAGCACGTTCTGGCTGAATTGGGTGCTCAGCTCGGCAATGCGGCTGACGATAACGGCAAAACGATCACGATCAGCACCTTGCAGTTGCGCGCCGGTGCGAACGAAGTCCAGATGCAAACGGGCCAGCAGGCGGCGTTGCTCTTCGTTCAGTTCCAGCGACTGACGCTGTGCGTACAGGGCATCCAGCCGGGCAAAGAATCCTGCATGCATCGATACTTTGCTGGAGTGAGCGGCCAGCGCGGGCGCCATGTCGCGCTCTACCGCTTGCAGCTCAGAGTTGGTCTCCGACAACGTCAGGTTTTCAAACAACAGTTCGGCACGGCTCAGGCGAGCACCGGCCGCGTCGAAGGCCGCCGCGGTATTGGCAAAGGTGGGCGCGGCTGGATTGGCAGCAATGGCGTCGATTTCGGCCAGATGCTCAGCAAACAGGGCGGTAAATGCCGGGGCAAAGTGCTCGGCGCGGATCAGGTCAAAGGGCGGCAGCTGGTGTGGGGTGTCCCAGTCTTGCAGCAGCGGGTTGCTGTTGGTAGTCATATTGGTGGCCTTGTGGGCGGGTAATCGGAAAGCGCTTGCGGCTAGTCGGTCACTTTGCCAGCATTGTTTGCTGCGGGTCAAAGACGATCGGTCGTATGTCATGCTGGTGCGACACCGTTTGTCTGACTGGGCCCAAGGCATGTGGCCTTGCATTGGTGCGCTTGGGTTTACAGTGGTTTGCTGAAAAAACTTGCGTGATGCGTAATTGATTGCGGTTTTTGTTATTGTTTTATTGTTGTTCCGACAACGGTGAACCGGGGAGCGCAAAGGGTCATGAATCTGGAAGAATTGATTGATACCGGCTGGCAAAAGCACGCAACCGATCCGCACAGCGTGGCCCAACTGCTGCAGGCCCACCAACATCTGGTTGGCAACGCCGAGCAGGCCGGCAATTTCTTGCGCTTGTCCAACCATACGATAGGCGAGCACTTGCAAGACTGGCCGCAAGCCCACGCCTTGGCTCAATCGGTGCTGGCTCAGGTGCCGCAGACGACAGATGCGACCAACGCGCTGATCTCTCTGGCGGTGGCGCAATGGCTGGCGGGTGACACAACTGCTGCGCTGGTCACCCAAACGCGTGTGGTGACGCTCAACCCAACGCAGCCGACCGCCAGTCTGGCGCGGATGACGGCGCAGATTGTATCGGGGCTGATCGCCAACGACCGTGTCGAGGAAGGCTGTGAGCTGTATCGGGCGCTGCTGGACATGGCCTCGGCAGCAGGGGATGGCAGCATCGATCGGGTATTAGCCGTGACCAGCAACAATGTGGCCTCCGAAATGCTGGAAAAGGCCACACTGAATCCGCCTGAGACCGCTTTGATGCTGGACGCCGCTGCTGCAGCTCTCGCATGCTGGCGTCGCTGCGGAACCTGGATGCATGAAGAACGCGCTTTGTATTTGCTGGCGCTGGTGCACAACAAAATCGGCCAGGCAGATATTGCCCTGGGCCACGCCCACGCGGCGTTGGCGTTGATTCGCGGCAATCGCGCGCAAGCTTCAGAAGAGACGGTAGACGAGGCTTTTCTGGAGCTGGCGTTGGCGCATGCTTATCAATTGACCGGAGCAGCGCAGACAAGCGCGGCGCACCTGAATCAGGCCGACGCGCTGGCCAGTGCTTTTGTCGATGAGGGTTTGCAGCAATGGTTTGCCACCGAGCGCGCGCGCTTGCCGTCGGCATAATGGCATTGGACTGGTCAACGACATATTCACGGCGAAACCCGGGTATTCATTTGTCCTGACCCAAAGCAAGTGCAATCTGAACAAGGCATGATCTCGCTCAAGTGTCAGCCCCTGTTCTGAATCTGCCAATGAATACCCCGGCAGGCTTGGTAACAGAGGTTTTCGATTCCCCTCTTGATCGCATTAGCTCGTTACGGGGGAGTCAATCGCGCTATAACGATGACAACGGTATTGAGTGAGTTACTGCAGCTGGCGTACCCAGCCTGGCAGTAACGCCGGATTCCGCCGCGCCCGGCGGTCAGCACAGGATATTCAACATGCAGACATTCTTGATTGCACCAACCCGCCAGAACGTAGGCCTGACCTCCGTGGCATTGGGTGTGGTGCGAGCTTTGCAGCACCAGGGCCTGAAAGTGGGGTTTGTAAAACCCGTAGGGCAGGATCACGGCGATGTGGAACGCTCTACCCACTTTGCCCGTTTGATCTGTCATATCGACAGCCCGGTACCACTCTCCACCGCGCAGGTCGTTTCACGCGTGGTAGCAGGACAGAACGACGAGTTGCTGGAAGACGTGGTCAGCCTGTGTATGGCCGCAGCGATGGGCGTGGATGTGTTGGTGATCGAAGGGTTGCATATTGATCCAAGCAATCCGGTGACCGCTCGCCTGAACGAGGAAATCGCCCGCAGCATGCAGGCGGAGATCATCCTGGTTTCCAGTGCGTCGGTGCCCGGCGCCGCCGCCGAAGCCCGCGTGATTGGTCGCCAACTGAAGAATGAAGGTCGCAGTGTTGCTGGCGTCATCTTCAACAAAGCGCCAGAAAATTTTGATGCGGCCTCAGCGCAATATGAACTGGATGGCCTCGCCCTGTGGGGCGTGATCAAGTATGACGCCAGTTTGATGGCGCCGCGCACGCTGGATGTGGCGCGGCATCTGAACGCCGAGATTCTGATCGAGGGTGAACTGGCCACCCGCCGCGTGCAGGAAACCGTGATTGCGGCGCGTTCGGTGCCAGAAGTAGTGGAACGCATGAAGCCAGGTGCACTGATTGTCAGTGCCGGTGATCGTGACGACGTGATGCTGGCGACCGCGCTGGCTGCCGGTAGTGGTATTCAGTTGGCCGGTTTGTTGCTGACGCATTCCAGCGCGCCAGATCCGCGTATCCAGGCGCTGGCTGCGCTCGCGCTCAAGAGCGGGATTCCGGTGTTGCGCACTGATTCTGACAGCTACGGCACTGCCGAACGCATCAGCCGGGTGCCACCTGCTGTGGCGGCAGACGATACCGAGCGCATGAATTTGGTGCTCGACGCTGTGGCCGATCAACTGGGTACCGAGCAATTGATGAACGCGGTCAAAGTGGTGCCGTCGATTCGCATGTCGCCGCCAGCCTTCCGCTTCCAGTTGATCCAGAAAGCGCGCTCGCACAAGAAACGCATTGTGCTGCCTGAGGGCGAAGAGCCGCGCACCATTCGCGCCGCCGTCGTTTGCGAAGAAAAAGGCATTGCCCACTGCGTATTGCTGGGCAAGCGCGCCACCATCGAAGCAGTGGCCGCCGCACAAGGCGTGGTACTGCCGCCAAGCCTGCAGATTCTCGACCCGGATGAAATCCGCGCTGAATACGTCGCGCCGATGGTCGAGCTGCGCAAGAGCAAGGGTTTGACTGACATCCAGGCGCTGGAACAACTGGGTGACTCGGTAGTGCTGGGCACGATGATGCTGGCCGTAAACAAGGTCGACGGCCTGGTTTCTGGTGCCATCCACACCACTGCCAGTACCGTGCGCCCGGCATTGCAACTGATCAAGACTGCTCCGGGCTCATCCATTGTGTCGTCGGTGTTCTTTATGCTGATGCCAGATCAAGTGCTGGTGTACGGTGATTGCGCCATCAACCCCAACCCGACCGCCGAGCAACTGGCCGAGATTGCCAAGCAAAGTGCCGACAGTGCGTCTGCGTTCGGCATCGTGCCGAAAGTGGCCATGATCAGCTACAGCACCGGCAAGTCTGGCGCTGGCGCCGATGTCGACAAAGTGCGTGAAGCCGCCGAACTGGCTCGCGCCAAATACACCGATCTGGTACTGGATGGCCCGCTGCAGTACGACGCTGCATCCACCGCCGACGTTGCCGCGCAGAAAGCCCCAGGCAGCAAAGTGGCGGGCCAGGCCACCGTGTTTGTGTTCCCGGACTTGAATACCGGCAACACTACCTACAAGGCTGTGCAACGTAGCGCGCATGTGGTGAGTGTGGGCCCAATGTTGCAGGGCTTGCGTAAACCGGTGAACGACTTGTCGCGCGGGGCATTGGTGGACGACATTGTGTTCACGATTGCGCTGACGGCGATTCAGGCACAGCAGATGAGTGCACACGCTCAGCCAGCCTGATTGATTGGTCAGACTGGTTAGTACTGTGGTTCAAGCAAAAGGCCAACCTTGCGGTTGGCCTTTTGTATTTGGGGAGGGTTCGTTGCAAACCTCATGTAGGGCGGGTGCAACCCGCCGCGTCACAACACGATCAAAGCGAGGGCTTGTTCAATATTGCATGGCGGGTTGCACCCGCCCTGCACGACTATGCGTGACTCAACCCGGCAACACCGCCTCGCGATTCGGAATCTCGAACACATCACACAGATAATTGAGGAAGTTGGCATCCTCGCACATTCCCTTGCCGGGACTGTCGCTGACCTTGGCCACAAACTGGCCGTTGCAGCGGGTGAGCTTGATGACGATCTGCAATGGCTCCACGCCACAATCGTTGGTCAAATTGGTACCAATGCCAAACGATGGCCGAGTGCGGTCACCAAAGTGGCGATACAAGGCGATAGCGCTTTGTAAATCCAGCCCATCGCTGAACACCAGTTGCTTGCCCGCCGGATCGATACGCATTTTCTCGTAGTGCTTGATGGCTTTCTCACCCCAGGCGTACGGGTCGCCCGAGTCGTGGCGTAGGCCATCAAACAGCTTGCAGAAGTACAAGTCGAAGTCGCGCAAGAAGGCATCCATCCCGACCACATCGGTCAGTGCGATACCCAAGTCGCCGCGATATTCACGCACCCAGTGTTCCAGTGCGTTTTTCTGGAAATCCCGCAGCCGTGAGCCAAAGCACTGGAAGGCCTGCATGTATTCATGCGCCATGGTGCCAATCGGTGTCAGGCCATAACGCATGGCCAGCAGCAGATTGCTGGTGCCGCGCATAAAGGGTTTGGCATCGCGTGCCAGCGTGGCGATCACCTCTTCTTGCCAGTCGCGGGAGAAGCGACGGCGCGTGCCAAAGTCGAAAAAGATGAATTGCGAGCGGGCTTGCGGCTCTTTGGCAAACTGCTTGAGCAAATCGATTTTGGCGGCGAGCCGTTCGCGCCCGGCTGCCAGTGCCGCCACTTGATCGAAATGGCGGAAGTACACCTCGTTCACAATCGACAGCACGTAGATTTCGTACAGCATGCAATGCAGCATCGGACCGTGGACATGAATCGCCAGATCATCAGGCGCGGTGCCTGCGACTGATACGGTGATGAACTTGCGCTGCAGCTGGAACAGCCGCAAAAAGTCGATGAAATCGCCGTGAATAAAACGCAAAGCGCCGAGCCATTCCAGTTCTGCTTCGGAAAAACGCAGCGTGCACAGGTGATCCAGTTGCGCTTCGATCTCTGCTTTGAGCGTGGACAGCGGGTACGCGGCCCGGTTGCGGCACTTGAAGGTGTATTCGGCCTGCGTTTCGGGCTGATGGTGCAGAATCTCCTGCATCATGGTGAACTTGTAGAGATCGGTATCCAGCAATGAATTGATGACTGGATTGGCGACAGCGGTCATGCGTTTCTCCTGGCGCGGCGGGCGCCGGTGGGGTCGCGGTGTGGATGCGCAATCAGCAAGGCGAGCGCTTAGCCAAACAACTGGTTTGAGGTCACCGTGCGCATGCCGCGCGCGGTCAGTTCCCGGATAAAGTCTTCACCCTGAGTTTCAAAGCCGCTGACCGGGCTAGTGCAATCGGTCAGCAACACCAGCTTGTGTACGTTGTCCGGGCCCAGTTGGTCAGCCAGATCACGTACTGTTCCGGCCACGCAGTGCGACAACGCTTCACCGGCGATAACGATGGTGTCGGCCTGCGCCAGAGCATGAATCCAGGCCGCATCCGGCAGTGTGCGCGGGTCATTGATGTCCGGGACTTCAGCCTTGATCGCCGAATAATGTTCGGTGGCCTCGTTCATGCCTTTGAGCTGGTAATGCACCAGCCGCATTTGTTCGCGGGCCCAATGGTTCAGCGCCGCGTGCAAGCCCGCATGTACGTTATGTCCCCAGCTACCGAGCAAGCAATGCTCTGGCCAGATGATCAACTGGTAATGGCCTTGCGCGGCCAAAGCGTTTACATACGCCAGACTCTGCGCCTGCCGGGCCGGGTCACGCGCCGCCCATTTGCCCGCGCTGACGTCATCCACGCTGATCAGCGTGAACGGTGCCGGGGATTCGCCCGCTGCGTTACGCCACCAGCGTGGGTGGGCTATATCGACTGGATTGTGGCTATCCAGCGTGACGTGGATCGCGTCAAAGCGGTCGCCATGTTGCGCCAACAGATCGGCAACTCGTTGCAGATCGGCATTGGCGCCCGGCACGGGCAGCGCTGCGCCGGGGATATCGCAAAAGTCGTTCTGCGGATCAATCAATAACAGGTGAGTGGTTGCGGCGGACATGGCCTGCTCCCAATGACAATGTCGTTTCCTTGAGGCCCACACTATACGTGCTGGCTTGGCTGGCAGGGCGGCTACTGGTGTTATTCACCGCCCGCGCCGGGTTACAGACCCATCGCCGCCAGCATCAAGAAAGTGGCGAACAGGACAAAGTGCGTCAGCCCTTCGATGGCGTTGGTTTCACCGTCATGCAGATTGATGGCGGCGGCCAGCAAGGTCAGCAGCATCATTACGGTCTGCGTGGGCGAGAGCGCCATATAAATCGGCTCGCCCCGAATCAACGCCAGACCCTCTATCACGGGCACCGTCAGAATAATGGTGGAAAGCGATGCTCCCAGCGCAATGTTCACCACGCCCTGCATGCGATTGGCCAGTGCCGAGCGCAGCGCAGTGAGGATTTCCGGGCTGGCGCTGATAACAGCCACCACCAGCGCGGCGGTCATTGGCGGCACGCCCGTACCGTGCAAACCCAGAGACAGCGTTTTGGACATCACTTCCGCCAGCGCGCCAATCAGGATCAAGCCACCCACCAGCAACGCCGCAGACAAGCGCGTGTTGCCACCTTGATGCTCATCCTCTTCGCTGTCGGTGCCATGCGTGCGCGAGCCATAGGTATAGCTGAAAAAATAGCTGTGTTGCCCGGTCTGCAGACGCAGGAACATGCCATACATGGCCACCATGGTGATGATGATAAAGATCGAATACACCTGCCACTGACCTTGCGGGATGAACTCCGGCACGATCATCGAAATGCCCAGCGCGGTCAGGATCATCACGATGTAGGTGTTACCCGAATCCACATTGTATTTTTGCTCGCCATGCTTGAGCCCGCCCAGAATGGCTGCCAGCCCCAGAATGCCGTTGATATCGAGCATTACCGCCGAATACACCGTATCGCGCATCAAGGTGGGCGAGGGCGTATGGCTGGTCATGATCGCCAGAATCACCACTTCCACCAGTACGGCGGACAAGGTGAGGATCATGGTGCCGTAGGGTTCGCCCACTTTTTCGGCGAGTATTTCGGCGTGGTGGGCGACCCGCAATGCAGCCAGTAGAATGGCGGCAATAATAAGCACCGAGGCGATCAATGCGGCGGTTTGCCCGGCGGCCAGCACGCTGTGCTCGACGGCGTAGGCGATCACCATTGCCAATAGTGCAATGACCAGGAATGTCTCTTGTTTGACCAGTTTCATGATGTGCGGTTTGCTGTTGTTGTGACCGCAGTGTAGTGCAATGTCCGCTGTTCCGGCGTCGCCCGGCGTTCCCGCTTTTCATTCAGGCTAGCTCATGACCGATTCTGCTTCTTCCCCGCAACTCATTACCTGGCAAACGCTGGGCCGCGCCGCCCTGCAAGCCCTGCTGGACGAAGCCGGCGCGCCATTGCACCTGGAAGACTGTGATCTGGAAGGCGGTGATTTCTCGCGGCTGGATTTGCGTGGCTGCCACTTTACCCGCTGCGCCATCATGGAGGCCTCCTTTGCCGGGGCGGCATTGGGTGATACGCACTGGATCAGTTGTCGGGGTCGCCAGGCGGACTTCAAAGCGGCGGATGTGACTGACTCGGTGTTCGAGAAGTGCGATCTGAACAACACCAACTGGCGTCGCGCCAAGCTGGGAGCCAGCAGTTTCACGCACTGCAAACTGACCGGCGCGCATCTGGAGGACGCTGCCACGCTGGGGCTGACCTTTGCCGACACCTTGTTGATCGGCGCCTTCTTGCAGGGCATGTCGTTTCGCAAATGTCTGCTGCAAGGACTGGATTTCTCCGATGCTGATCTGGTCGGCGCAGATTTTCGCGAGGCGGTGTTTATTGGTGGCAGCTTGCGTAATGCCAATCTGCAAGACTGCCGTTTTGATGGCACCGACTTGCGCGAGGTCGATCTGGGCGGCCTCAAGCTGATCGACGCCCGGCCATTTCGTGGCGCGACCATTTCTTCTGCGCAAGCGGCCATGTTGTTGCACGAACTGGGGCTGACTGTCCTGGATTAACCCGCGCTGGCGCTGACAAATCTGCCGAACGGCGAGCGATCTGCTATACACGCTGTGATTAGCCCGTCACCTGCTCATGTTTGAGGGATTCGCTTTGCCCATGCGCCGTCTTGCCGTCTTTAAAGCACAAGGATGTTCAGCCTATGGTCACCGCTGAAACGTTGTCGCCGTTGCTGGCCCGCTGTGCCCAAGGCGATGAAAAAGCGCTGGAGCAACTCTATAAGCACACTGCACCGCAACTGTTTGCCCTCGTGCTGCGTATGTTAAGAAGACGAGACTGGGCGGAGGAAGTCATGCAGGAGTGTTATGTGCGCATCTGGCAACACGCAGGTGATTATTCGGCGGCACAAAGCCAGCCACTGACGTGGATGAGCCGCATTGTGCGTAATCATTGCATCGACTGGTTGCGCAAGCCGCAGCTGGAAGTTCCGGATGTCGACGACGTCATCGTCAATGCCTGGGCCGATGAAGCGCCGGGGCCAATGAGTTTGTTGTCGCAAAACCAGGATAGCAAACGTATCGCCGAATGCCTGAAACGGCTGGAATCCGTGCAACGGCAGGTGATCGCCATGGCGTTTTTTGACGACCTGAGCCACAGCGAAATCGCCGCCCGGCTGGCCGCGCCGCTGGGCACAGTCAAAAGCTGGTGCCGTCGCGGGCTGGAAAAGCTCAAGGGGTGCCTGGCATGAACTATCGCAACCCGCTGCTCCAGCAAAAGCTGGCCGATGAATATGTGATCGGCACCTTGCGCGGCCAGGCCCGCCGCCGCTTTGAGGCGGTGATGTTCTTTGATGCTGCCTTGCGCCGCACCGTGCGCGAAACCGAAGAAAAGCTGCTGCCGCTGATCTACGCCTTGCCGCAGGTCGTGCCACCGGCCAGTGTCTGGCGCGGTGTCACCCGGCGTATCCATGATTTGCGCCCGGCCGCGCCACCGTGGAGTTGGCAAGGCATCTATCTTTGGCGCTTGTTGGCCGGTGGTTTTGCTACCGCCGCAATTGCCTTGGCCGTGGTGTTGACCTTACCCAAGTCGACCGTGGAAGTCGCGGGCCATATGGCCTTGCTGCAAGACCCGCAGTCACACGCCGCTGCTCTGATGGCGCGCGTTTCACCAGATGGCAGCTTGAAGATTGCCACGCTGGAAAACCTGGGTAACCGGGTTGCGGCGGATAAATCGCTGGAATTGTGGGCGATTCCGGAAGGTGGCAAGCCGCGCTCACTGGGCTTGATTGCCGCCAATGGTGCAACCGAAGTTGTTCGACCCAAAGAAATGCAATCGGCTGCCGTGCTGGCGGTCTCGCTGGAACCCCACGGTGGTTCGCCAACTGGCGCACCAACTGGCCCGGTGTTGTGGGTGGGTAAACTGGTCGACCTCTAAAACGCTCGTTCTCAGGCCCACGCCCGATGCGCCATCCTCGCGGATGAGCATCGGGCTTTTTCATGTGCGTTTTTGCGCTATCTGACCCCGGTCTTGCCAGGCTTTTTCGTGATCAGGCCTTGCGGGTGCATCCGGTTCGATGGTGGCTGCGTATGTCCAGATGCAAGGCCCACATAAACCAGGAGAAACATCATGCAAAAGCTCTGCTCACTGATCGCCCTTTCCCTCGCACTGGCATTGCCGCTGGCACAGGCCGACTCCACCATCGACGTTGGCGGCCAGGCCATGTTCCCCAGCAAAGACATTGTGGATAATGCCGTGAACTCGGCTGATCACACCACGCTGGTCGCTGCCGTCAAAGCTGCTGGTTTGGTCGATACGCTCAAGAGCAAAGGCCCGTTCACCGTTTTCGCTCCCACCAATGCCGCTTTCGCCAAATTGCCCGCTGGCACGGTGGATACGCTTCTGAAGCCAGAAAACAAAGACACGCTGACCAAAGTGCTGACCTACCACGTGGTTCCTGGCAAATATGACTTCAAGGCCTTGTCTGCCGCCATCGAAAAAGGCAACGGTACTGCGACCCTCAAAACGGCCAGCGGCGGCATGCTGTGGGCCATGTGGAACGGCCCGCACAATATCGTGATCAAGGATGAAAAAGGCGATGTCGGCAACATCAGCACCTATGACGTGTACCAATCCAATGGCGTGATCAACGTGGTGGATACTGTTCTGCTGCCCAAATAACCACGCCATCCAGATCGGCCCAAGGGGAAACACTTGAGACCCTCCTTGCTGCCCTGTGCAGACATTCTTTGGCAGCAACCCCGCTCTGATCGGCGGGGTTTTTTATTTGCAGGTTTGCGTGCCAAGTCTCAGCCGCTTTTTTTGCGATGATACGACAGCGCCATTTTCAGACACAGCGCGACGGCATCGACCGGGACTTCATTATCCAGCCCGAACACAATCGCCCTGTCTCCTTCGAAGCGCAGCGCATCTGGGAACAGCGTGCGAAAAGTGGCCACCAGGCCGGTATGGCAGATGAAGTACAGCGCATATTGATCTGGCGTTTTTGCCTTGCACGCCATGCGTACCGTACTGCCGCTACCCGATACGCTGGTGAGATATGCGGGCTCGCCCCATTTAAGGGTTTCCTGCAGTGGACCGACGCCGGGCGTGGCTGCTGCTACTTCAAATATCAGTTGGCGCAGGAACAGCAGTTTGCTGCGGGCGGGTTCAGGGTAGCCGCTGAAGACGGCTTCCACCATTGGGTCGGCGAATGGGTGCATGAGAAGGTTTTCCGGAGGGCTTCTTGATAGTAGCCGTGGGGAGATCTATGCGCTTGGATGAGTGGGTGTAAGCCGCGAAGTAACTAATGGTTGCATGCCTTAAGGAGATTCGGGATATATGATTACCGCAACGCCAAAAGCTTTTGTTAGTGCCTTCTGCACGTTTTTTAAAAGCGTTTGATACCCGGCACCCTGGGTATCAAAACAACCTTGCCGAAGGCACCCAGCATTGTGCCGTCACCACGCCAGTCAACCCCACCCTAAACCCGCACCACAAACAATCCCACGCACAACACGCACCCGATCACGTACAACAACCAGGTCTGCGAAATGAAATACGGATAAACCATCAAGCCGATGCCGATCACCATTGGCGCCCACATCCCTTGTTTCTTGCCATAACGAAAAGCCACCATGCCGATCAGGCTGAAGAGCAAACCGGCAAACAGTACGGCAGGGGTAGGCATCGGGCGGACTCCGGGTTGGAACAATTCAGGGTTCAAACAAATGAAACAAGCCGCGCCGGGTATCGAACCGGCACGGCTTGAGTATTATTCCAGTTACCTCGCAGGTTTGGGTCACTCCATAGTGTAGAAGGCAGCATCGTCCGGCCCAACGTGTTGCGGCGCGCGCCAGGTCACGTCGCGCATATTGCGCTGGATCAGCCCTTCCACACCGAGGAGCGTGGCAAAGATGGCCATGCGTACCGGAATGCCGTTATCGGTCTGGCGGAAGATGGCCAGGCGCGGGTCGTGATTCAAGTCGGTGGAAAGGTCATTGGCACCCTCGCGGCTGTCGCGTGGCAGCGGGTGCATGATGATGGTGTCGGCCTTGCAATAAGCGCTGACGATGGCAGAGTTGACCTGGAAGTCCGGCGTGTAGCCTTCCAGATTTTCGTCGGCAAAGCGCTCTTTCTGGATGCGGGTGGCATAAACCACATCGGCGCCTTTCAAGCCTTCAGCCAGCGAGGCGGTTTGTTCGATCACGTGGCCATTGCGGCTGGCGTGTTCGATCAAATATTGCGGCATTTCCAGAATCGGCGGCGAGATCAGCGTGAACTTCATATTGCGGTACAGCGACAACAGCTTGATCAGCGAATGCACCGTGCGGCCGTATTTCAGATCGCCGACCATGGCGATATGCGCGCCGTCGACCAGCTTGCCCAAGCGCGAGAACTCCGTTTCGATGGTGTAAAGGTCGAGCAAGGCCTGGCTGGGATGCTCGCCGGGGCCGTCGCCGCCATTGATCACGGGGATATTGGTGGCGCGGGCAAATTCGGCCACCGAGCCTTTTTCCGGGTGGCGAATCACCACGGCGTCGGCGTAACCGGCAATCACGCGGCTGGTGTCATAAATGGACTCGCCCTTGGCCATCGAGGAAAACGAGAAGCCCGTGGTATCGCACACGCTGCCACCCAGGCGGCAAAATGCGGCGCCAAAGCTGACGCGGGTACGGGTGCTGGCTTCAAAAAACAGATTGGCCAACACGGCCCCTTCCAGTACGCGGCAAACTTTCTGGCGGCGGGCGATGGGTTGCATGATGTCGGCCACGCGCAGCAATTCGCCAACGGATTCGCGGGTGAACTGATCAACCGATAGTAGTTGCGGGCGACCATTGGCGGAAATGCGGTCGCGCAAATAGGTGGGTTCTACGCTCTGCGTATATCCGGTGGCAGGCGTATCGCGCAGCAGAATCTCGCTGACAAAACGCTCAACCATCTCCGGCATGGTGCGAAATTCGGAAGATTCATCCGGCAAGAGCCAGGTGTCGAGTGCTCTGCGGCTGGCCGCGATGCGATCGGCAAAGCTGTCTCGGGTCATGTTCAGTTTGCGCATGGCGTCGCGCAGAAAGACTTGCTGGCTCATGATGATGTCTCCGGTATGTACGCGGAGCGCATATTAAGCCTGTGGCAGGGGAGGTGTCCAGCCAGGACGATATAGGGCGGCTGGAACCCACCGCAATGTTGACCATTAGCAGCGGCGCGTTTCAGCTTCCCTACAAACCTCCTGGCGAATCAACCCTTATTCAGCGTATTCATTGCCCGGTGGAGCGAGCACATTGCGCGAGCCATTGTTCTCCATGGCAGACACCAACCCGGCGCCTTCCATCTGCTCAATCAACCGCGCCGCACGGTTGTAACCGATGCGCAGCTGGCGCTGCACGGACGAGATTGATGCCCGGCGGCTCTTGAGCACGAACGACACCGCTTCGTCATACAGCGGGTCGGTTTCTTCGCCACCAGCTTCTGCCCAGGCGCCACCAGCGCCGCTGGCTGCGGCTTCGGCATCAAAGCCGCCGTTGAGGATCGCTTCCACATAATCCGGCTCGCCGGTGGTCTTCAGATACTCGACCACGCGGTGGACTTCATCATCGGCCACAAACGCACCGTGGATGCGTTGCGGGTAACCGGTGCCCGGGGGCAGGAACAGCATGTCGCCCTGGCCCAGCAACGCTTCAGCACCCATCTGGTCCAGAATCGTGCGGCTGTCGATCTTGGACGATACCTGGAACGCCAGCCGGGTCGGGATGTTGGCCTTGATCAGGCCGGTAATCACATCCACCGAAGGGCGCTGCGTAGCCAGGATCAGATGGATGCCCGCCGCCCGCGCTTTCTGCGCAAGGCGGGCGATCAATTCTTCAATCTTCTTGCCGGCCGTCATCATCAGATCAGCAAACTCATCCACCACCACCACCACAAACGGCAGATGTTCCAGAGGCTCCGGGTTGTCCGGGGTCAGGCTGAACGGATTGGTGAGCGGCTTGCCAGCCTTTTCAGCTTCTTTCACTTTCTGGTTGAAACCGGCGAGGTTACGCACGCCCATCGCACTCATCAGACGGTAGCGCTTTTCCATCTCCGCCACACACCAGTTCAGCGCGTTGGCGGCCAGCTTCATGTCGGTCACCACCGGGGCCAGCAAGTGCGGAATGCCGTCATAAACCGACAATTCCAGCATCTTCGGGTCAACCATGATGAAGCGCACTTCGTCCGGCGTGGCCTTGTACAGCAACGACAGGATCATCGCGTTCACGCCCACCGACTTGCCCGAGCCGGTTGTCCCGGCCACCAGCATGTGCGGCGCCTTGGCCAGATCGGTCACCACCGGCTTGCCGGTGATGTCTTTGCCGAGTGCCATGGTCAGTCTGGAACTGGTGCCGTGGAAGGCTTCCGAAGAGAGTATCTCGGACAAGCGAATCATCTGCCGAGTCGGGTTCGGCAATTCCAGACCCATGCAGGTCTTGCCAGGAATCGTCTCGACCACGCGAATCGAGACCAGGCCCAGTGCCCGTGAAAGGTCTTTCATCAGGTTCACGATTTGCGAACCCTTCACGCCCACTGCCGGGTCAATCTCATAACGCGTAATTACGGGGCCGGGATAAGCGGCGATGACTTTGACTTCCACATTGAAGTCAGCCAGCTTGCGTTCAATCAGGCGACTGGTGAATTCGAGTGTTTCATGGCTGATGGTTTCTTGCGAAGCCACCGGCGGTGTCAGCAAGCTTAGCGCGGGCAGGGCGGCCTCGCCGGGCACGCGAGGGATATCATCAAACTCGAACAAAGTCGGTTGGACGGCTTTCTTTTGTTCTTGCGCAGCTTGTTTCTCAGCGGCTTTGACCACCGCCTTGGCGACAGGGATTTCCATGACCGGAGAAGAAATAACCAGCGGCGGCGATTCGTCTTTCTTCTTTTTCTCGACGCTCACGCGTTCTTCACGTGCCACCGATGCTTGCCGACCGATCCGCCGATCCTGCGTGGCGTGCCAGGTATCGACCAGCTTGAAGCCGACCCATTCAATGGCGCCGCCAACGCGCTCCATCAAATCCAGCCACGACAAGCCGGTGAAGAGAGAAACGCCCACCGCCCACATCGCAAACAACAAGACCGTTGCGCCGGTAAAGCCCAGTGTGTGGAACAGCCAGCCGCCCAATGCCAGGCCCAATACACCACCGGGGGAGAGCGGCAAGTTGAAATGAATCGAGTGCAGGCGCAGCGCTTCCATGCTGCAGCTGGACAAAATCACCGCCAGAAAGCCGATACAGGCCAGCAAAACCACCGGACGGGAAGACTCGCTCACGCTATCGAGACGTCGATAACCCCACCAGATGGCGGCAAACAGAAAAGCCACCCACCACCATGCGGAAAAGCCGAATACCGAAAGCAGGATGTCGGATAACCAGGCGCCAAATGAACCAGCGCGGTTGTGAACATCGGCACGGGTGGCGCTGTGCGACCAGCCCGGATCTTGCGGATGCCAGGTGGAGAGCGCCAATACCAGATAGAGCACGGCAGCCACCAGCAGCAACCACCACGATTCGCGCAGCAGGTTGGCCAGTTGCGGCGGCAGCGCGGAACGGGAGGAAGCGTTGGGAACGTTTTTCTTGCGAAAGAAAGCCATGGTCCTGAGTCTTGGAAACGACAGCGCGATTATAGCGGCAAGCGCTGCGGCAAACGCGAACGGGCCAGGTAAAACGCGATGAATGTGGTGAAGTAACGGGCTCGGCGCAAAGAGGTTGTCGCGCCCGCACTACAAAGGGCGGTGTTGGTGTGTTTTATGTCACCCGCGTGACTCACAAATAAGCAGCGAGTTTGTTTTCCAGCATGCGCGGGTTTTCGCCACTGGCGATGGTCACCAGGCCTTCGGTGAGCATTTCGCGGCGGCGAACTTCGGTGCCGATATGCAGTTTGAGTTTATTGGCGATAGGCAAGAAGATCAGGTTGGCTGAGCCGACACCATAAATGGTCGCGACAAACGCCACGGCGATCCCGGCGCCCAAACGTGATGGATCGGAAAGGTTTTCCATCACATGGATCAACCCCAGTACGGCGCCCAGAATACCGATGGTAGGTGCGTAGCCGCCAGCGGCTTCCCAGATTTTGGCCGCACTACGGGCGTGTAATTCCCACACATCAATATCGAGTTCCAGCGAGCGGCGGATGGTTTCGGGTTCGGCGCCGTCCACCAGCATTTGCACGCCGCGTTTCACGAATGGATCTTTCTCGCTTTGCACGTAGGGTTCCAGCCCCAGCAAACCGGTACGGCGTGCTTGCTGGCTCCAGGTGGTGAGCGTGTTCAGGATGCGGCGAAAGTCATGCACCGGCGGCACAAACACCCATTTCACCATTTTCATGCCGGCGACAAAGTCGGATACCCGGCTTTGCAGCATGACCGCACCGGCGGTACCGCCGATCACGATCAGGAATGCGGTGAACTGGAGCAGCGAGCCAATGTGGCCGCCTTCCAGCCATTGGCCCAGCGTAATGGCGACCACACCGAGAATAAGGCCGATAACACTGATTTTATCCATGCGCTGAGTGGGTTTTTGTCGTTGAAATTATTGTGGGCGATATCCGCGTGTCAGCGATGTAACCAGTCTTTGAGGTGCACGCGCAATCGGGCAACGGCCTGACTATGCAATTGTGAGACACGCGATTCGGTAACACCAAGCACTGCGCCGATTTCTTTCAGGTTCAGTTCTTCATCGTAGTACAGCGCCATCACCAATTGCTCACGTTCTGGCAATTTGCCGATGCCGTCGACCAAGGTCTGGCGAAACCCGGCGTCGGCAATCTGGGTAAACGGGTTGGCTTTATGATCGGCCGTAAACTGATCCAGATAACTGCTGTGATCGTCTTCGTCTTCAAAGTCTTCGTAGTACACCAACTGATGACCACGGGCTTCGGCCAGCATGTGCTGGTATTCGTCCAGTGGCAGCGCCATGGATTTGGCCACTTCGCCCTCGGAGGGTGCGCGGCCGAGCTTGTGTTCCAGTGCGCTCAATGCGGTTTCGATCTCGCGCATGTTGCGGCGGGTCTGGCGTGAGGCCCAGTCGGCGTTGCGCAACTCATCGATCATGGCGCCGCGTATGCGCTGCGAGGCGAAGGTTTCAAACTGCACCCCGGCGGCCGGATCAAAATTGCGGGCCGCTTCCATCAGTCCGATCAAACCCACCTGGATCAGGTCTTCAACATCCACGCTGGCGGGCAGGCGCGATACCAGATGGTAGGCGATGCGCTTCACTAGCGGCGCATGACGAGTTACCCGCTCGTCGTCACCGGCGTGCTGGGTCTGGCGATAAAGATGTAAGGCACGTTGTGCGGGCATGTCGAAGCTTGCAGGTTACGGCTATATCAATATATCAAAATCACTGCATCGCGCAGCGCGCACGATCAAGGATGACAGGTGTAACGTGCTCAGCATACTTGATTGTCATATCAATTCCCTGTGTTGAGCAACTTTGCGGACGTGCCAGGCGCACAATTACCAGGTGCTGACCTGGGCCAGTTCGTCTTGCAGGCGGTGGAGCAAGTCCATGCGGGATTGGGCAATTGCGCCACTTTTGGCTGCATTGAGTATGGCGCAATCGGGCTCGTGGCGATGCCGGCAGTTGTGGAAGCGGCATTGCCCAACGTACGGGCGTAAATCCGGCATCAGATTGGGCAGTGTCTCTTCTTTGAGATGCGCCAGCCCGAACGACTGCACGCCGGGTGAGTCAATGAGCGCCGATTGCTCATCAAGATGGTAGAGGGTGGCGTGCGTGGTGGTGTGCTTGCCGGTATCCAGTGCGGTGGAAATATCGTTCACCCGCGCACGGGCTTCCGGGATCAGCGCGTTGAGCAAGGTCGACTTGCCCATGCCCGATTGCCCGACCAGCACGGAGGTGTGCCCTTGCAACTTGGCTCGCAGCGGCGAGACATCTTCTTTGGCCGACAAGGCCAGCAGCGGATAACCCAGCGTTTCGTAATAGCGCAGTGCTTCGCGGGCTTTCACGGCCTCAGGCAGGTCGCACTTGTTCAGCACAATCAATGGTTCAATATCTTGCGATTCGGCAGCTAGCAGCGTGCGGCCAATCAGTTCATCCAGATAACTGGGAACCGGCGCCACCACGATGGCAATTTGCGTAACGTTGGCGGCGATCAGCTTGGAGCGCCATTGATCCGAGCGATACAACAGCGTTTTGCGTTCCAGCGCTTTCTCAATCACCGCCTGTTCGTCATTGAGCACCTTGATGGCAACATTGTCGCCGCAGGCAAAGTCGGTTTTCTTGCCACGGGCGCTAGCGCTCAGGCGGCGGCCATCGGGTAACTCGATGATGTAGGCGCGGCCATGGCTGGCAATGATGCGGGCGCTATCGCTCATCGCGAGGTCAGACACAAAGTACGGCTAAAGTCGGGCGTAAAGGTCATTGCTTCCTGAATCACACAAAATATCGGTTTAAAACAAGCGGCGGGCCGTCCGGTTTCAGGCCAGGCGCTTGAGTGCCGCCACGCGCAAACTGGCGGGCGGATGGCTGTCGTAATACACGCTATGCAGTGGATCGGGCGTCAGCGTTGAAGCGTTGTCACGGTAGAGCTTGACCAGGGCGTTGATCAGATCGCGGGCAGAAGATTGCTGCGCGGCATATTCATCGGCCTCGAACTCATGCTTGCGCGACAACCACGAGCCAATCGGCGCAAACAGAAAGGTAAACACCGGTAGCACCATGAAAAACAGCGTCAGCGCGGCGGCGGTGCTTTGGGTTTGTACGCCCAGACCGTTGTAAAACCACGCTTCCTGCATCAGTTGGCCGAGCACCCACAACAGGCCCAGCATCAGCACAAAGGTGCAGATGATGCGCTTGACGATATGACGACGCTTGAAGTGTCCCAGTTCATGGGCCAGCACGGCTTCGATCTCGTCGCCGTCCAGTTGTTTGAGCAGCGTGTCAAAGAACACGATGCGTTTGGTTTTGCCCAGACCGGTAAAATAAGCGTTGCCATGGCTGGATCGCTTGGAGCCATCCATCATGAAAATGCCGCTGGCGACAAAGCCACAACGATTCAACAATGCTTCGATACGCAAACGCAGGCTTTCATCCGGCAGCGGTTCAAACTTGTTGAACAGCGGCGCAATCCAGGTCGGGAACACCCACATTACAAACAGCGAGAAACCCATCCAGGTCAGCCAGACCCAGACCCACCAATGCGCGCCCATTTGTTGCATCAGCCACAGCACCAGCGTCACCAGCGGCAAACCCAGCGCTGCGGCGATCCCGGCGGTTTTGAGCAAATCGCCCCAGAACACGGCGAGCGTGCTCTGGTTAAAGCCGTAACGCGCTTCGATACCGAAAGTGCTGTGCCAGGAAAACGGCAAACTCAGCACGGTCTGGATAACTGCGAGCATGGCGATCATGCATACGCCGGCGGCCAGTCCATTGCCAAACCAGCCTTGCGCAATGTGCATCAACCACTCGATACCTCCACCGAGGGTGAAGGCGGCCAGCATGATCGCTTCGAACACGGTACTGATCATGCCAAAGCGGGTTTTCTCCACCGTGTAATCGGCGGCACGCTGGTGCGAAGTTAACGTGATGCTACCGGCGAAGGCTTCGGGCACGGCGCTACGGTTGCGGCGGACATGATTGATCTGGCGCGCGGCGAGCCACAATTGCAGCAAGACGCTGGCGGCCAGGGCAAACACAAACAAGGCGGAAAACTGGGAAGCTGTCATTCGATTCTGGCGTGGCTGGAATGCATGAGTGGGAAGCGTTTGCCGGGCAAACATGTTGTTTGAGTATGCCACATTTTGCGACCCGCCCGGCAGCACTGCGGCCCGGCAACGCGGGCTGCAGTGCTGGTATACCCCAGCGCCATTGCAATTTAACTCGCGTGCGGCGCCGGGGTGGCGCGAATCACCCGCAGCCTGCGTCGACGCATGCCACGCCAGATGGCCAGCACAACCAGCAGCGCAATCACCACCAGTACTATGGGCAAGATTTTGGGCACCTTGGCCAGTAGTGGTGGCTCACCGCCTTTTCGCGCGGTGGTGACGTCTCCTGCGGTGACTTGAACCGCTGCGTTGCCAAACTGGCGTAAGGTGTAGTTGGCCAGCGCAGCGATATCGGTATCAGAGAGCGGGTTAACCAGGCTGTTGGGGCCAAAGCCAGGCATGAACGCGTGGCGACCATCAGGCAATGGCCGGTCAACACCATACAAGATGGCGGCGATCAGATTGCTGGCATTGGCATGGCCCAGCGTGGTGTTGTTACTGAGTGAAGGATAAGCGCCGTCGCTAGTGCCGCTGCCGGTGGTTTGGTGGCAACTGGCGCAATTGGCGCTGAACAGTTCGGCGGCACTGGTGGGCTTGCTGCTTTGAGTCACGCCAGAGGTACCACGTAATGCCGCGTCATCATTGGCAGGGGAGCCCCAGGCAAAGGCCGGTTTGATATCGTTGCCGTCGCGAACCGGATTGATGGTTTTCAGGTAGGTGGCAATGGCTTGCAAGTCGGTATCGGTCAAATAACTCAGACTATTTGATACCGCCTCTGCCATTGGCCCGGCTGCCGCTGCTTTACGCGGCACATGGCCGGATTTCAGATACTGCATGAGCTCGGCATCACTCCAGCCACCAATGCCACTGGTGGCATCCGACGTAATGTTCGGCGCGTACCATGCGCCCAGCTGGCCGCCAGCAAATGCTGCGCCTTGTTTCTCCGCCATGAACACATTGCGCGGGGTATGACAGGCGCTGCAATGTTCCAGTGCGTCTACCAGATAGCGCCCACGATTCCATTCCGCGCTTTTGGCGGAGTCGGTTTCCAGCGGTTTCGGGTCCAGAAACAACCCGTTCCACACCGCCATCGACAAGCGGATATTGAACGGGAACGGCAATCTGGTTTTGCGGGCAGCGCCATCGACCGGCGCTACACCATGCATCAGATAGGCATACAGCGCGGCGACATCGTCAGACGTCATCTTGGCATAAGAGGTATACGGCATCGCCGGGTACAGATGCGCACCGTCTTTGCGTATGCCTTTGCGCAGTGCGTTATCAAAGTCGGCCAGCGTGTAATCGCCAATCCCGCCATTAACGGACGGCGTGATATTGGATGAATAGATCGTGCCCAGCGGTGAAGCAATGCCATAGCCACCGGCAAACGGTTTATTGCTGTGGGGCACGGAATGGCAGGCGATGCAGTCGGCGGCACGCGCCAGATACTCGCCGTGTTTTATTTGTTCCGGGCTGGGCAAAGCGTCGGCCAATGCCAGGGAAGACGTCGCCAGCAAAACAGCCAGGCCAGCCGCACGCCAGGCGGGAAAAACAGCACAGATCAACATGGTGTCGGATTCCTCAGGTGCTGGATTTGCCCAAAGCGTGCTTGAGCGTATCGGCAATGCGCAGCGAGAGCGCGGCAATGGTCAGCGTGCAATTCACACTGCCGGCTGAGGCCATTACCCCACTGGTGGCCAGATACAGGTTCGGGTGGTCGTGCGCCCGGCAGTCGCCATCCACCACCGAGTCCTTGGGATTCTTGCCCATGATCACCGAGCCCATCAGGTGATTGTTGGGGGCGAACTCATCGTGGAACTCGATTTCCTCGCCGCCAAACAGGGCGGCGATTTTGGCGTAGGACTCGTGCGTATGTTCGGCGCTGCGCTTGGTGTAATCGCCAATTTTGTAGGTGATCTCCATACGTGGCAGACCCAGCGGATCTTTCTGGTCAGACAGCACCAGCCGGTTTTCCGGCTCCGGCAAAATGTCGTGAAAGCTGTTGATGTTCACCATATGCGCAGCGCGGCGGCGGATTTCATCATCCAGCGCTTTACCCACCAGACCCATAGACAACGCTTTGGCTGTCGCAGCACGGGTTTGCGACTGGTTGTTCAGATGCAGCTTTTTGCTGGCCCACTCGCGGCGAAAATCTCCGTCACGATGATCCACAATCGAGGTTAACTCCATCGGCCCGCGCCCCGGCCACAGTGGCTCGTTGGCGATAAAACTCACGCCGGTGCCCGGGTGATCCATCAAATTGCGACCGACTTGATCTGAACTGTTGGCCAGCCCGTTGGCAAACTTCTCGGTCTTGGACATCAACAGAATCTTGGCGGATTCGAGCGCGTTGGCGGCCAGCACAAAATACTTGCCAGTGACCCGATGGCTATTGCCGTCCGGGTCTTTGTAATTGGCGGCAATGATATTGTCGTGAGCGTCCACTTCCAGCTTGTACACCACGGCATTGGTCAGCAGTCGCGTGCCAGCGCGCTCGGCTTTGGCCACATGGACGATGCCGCTATACATGGCGGCAATGGGGCAGATCGGCATGCAGTTGTTATTGCCACAACAGGTCGGGCGCTGATCGTAGGGCTGGCTGTTACGGGCGACCGGTTCGGATACCAGCTTGAAACCGTTGGCGTTCAACACATCGTGAAAGCGCTGATCGTTGTATGACAGCGGCAGGTGATCCATCGGATACGGTTGCTTGCGTGGCGAGCCCAGATCGGTGCCATCGTTGGGGCCGGATACGCCCAGTTCCAGTTCTGCCCGGTAATACCACGGCTCCAGATCGTCATAACTGATGCCCCAGTCCCGCCCCACGCCGTAGACCTCTTTCATGTGAAAGTCACTAGGCAAAAAACGCCAGGCCGAAGCTGCCCAATGCCAGGTGGTGCCGCCGACCACGCGCAGATATTGCGAGGCGTAGGATTTGGCGTCTGGCCCTTTCAGAATCAGATAATTATTGTCCGGGCCGTATTCCGGATGTGGCGCGTGTTTTGAGGCGGGGTAGGGGCGCTGGTTGTCATCTTTATTGGCGCCGTTGCGATAGTTCTCGACAATGCGCCAGCGCTCAAGCCGTGGGCCAGCTTCCAGCATGATCACCGACGCACCAGCGCTGGATAATTGATGAGCCACCAGCGCGCCAGCTACACCGGAGCCGACCACGATCACATCGGCAGACAGGTTTTCTTCACTCATGTTGATCCTCGGGTCAGACCAATGGCGGTTTGGCCGACCAGTACAACGGCGCGGCGTGACAATAAGATGGCGGGGCAGTGGCGTCTTTGACCGGGTCGAACATCAAGGCGTCGGCATAAGTGATGACCACCGCATTGGCGCCTTCACCCACCACGCCGGTATACCAGGCACCAATAATGGAATGCAGCGTCTTGGCCAGTTCGGGCTTGTTCTGGTCCAGCGCGGTGGCTAATTCATCCACGCTGTGCAGGCTGTTGGTCTGGGCTTCGCCCGCAATCTGCATGACCTTGTCGGCAAAGTTATTGTCCTGGGCGCCCAGCGCAGAGAAGAAGCGCTGCGCGATGCCGGCATCCAGCTGTTTGCGACCAGTCAGTAGCTGCGAGAGATTCAGAAACGCCGCGCTTTGCGGTGTGGTGTCGGCAAACACGCGCCGCACCAGGCTACCGGAAAAAGTCAGCGCGCCCAGCGTAATCCCGGCGGCGAGCAGCAGGCGCCGCCGTTCGGGTTGGGGCGGACAGGACTGCGCATCAGCAAACAGCTTCATGCAACCTCCATGAACGCGATGATCGGGCTGACATTGCTATCAGACATCGCGCCAAACGATCACTGCGTTGGCCAAACCGGACAAGGCGCAGTGGTGTGTTGATCAGGACTGCGGGTATTTCGGCGTTGCAGGTAATGCGTGCTGATTGCCAATGGGCTGATGGTTTATTTGCAGTCAGCCAGCGTGGCGGGGTGGTGACTGCAAAGTGTCTTGGGGTCGAGGTGTTCTCACAAGCATCGGTGCGCCGCAAATCACGTAGGATTTTGCTGACGCAGCATGCTTGCCATGCACCTTCTTTCTTGTTGATGGTCCTGTCATTGTCAAGTAAGCCAGGCTGCGGCAAGCAAATAAGCCGGTCGTTCGGCAAAGTTGGGCATATCGCGTGGGGAGTTCGGCGGCGCGCTGCGGGGCGGCTGAAGGTGGATGCGCTATAATGCCGATCAACTATTTAATTGGCAGACAGGAACACACAATGGCACAAGATCCGAACCATCTGCTCTGGCTGGACATGGAAATGACCGGGCTGGATCCAGATAACGACCGCATTATCGAACTGGCCATCGTGGTGACTGACAGTCAGCTCAATATCGTTGAAGAAAGCCCGTCCTGGGCGGTGCATCAGCCCGATTCCGTGCTCGACGCCATGGATGACTGGAACAAGGGCACGCATGGCCGCTCCGGTCTGATCGACCGCATCAAGGCATCCACCCTGACCGTGGCCGACGTGGAGCGCGAGGCGCTGGCGTTTGTGGCGCAATACGTGCCGAAAAGTGCTTCGCCGATGTGCGGCAACTCCATCTGCCAGGATCGCCGTTTTATGGCGCGCGGCATGCCCGAGCTGGAAACCTGGTTCCACTATCGCAATCTGGATGTCTCCACCCTTAAAGAACTGTGCAAGCGCTGGCAGCCCGAGATTCATCGCCAGTTCAAAAAGCAGGGCAAGCACACTGCTTTGGCCGACATCCATGAGTCGATCGAAGAACTGAAGTTCTACCGTGAACACTTCTTGCGAGTGCCGAGCGCACCGCTGGTAGTGGATTAAGCCCATACGAGATTGAGTGATTGGCCCGCACCACGCGGGCCAATGTTTAACAACTCGTTCCAGTCTGCATTTTCAGTCGCATTGAAAAAACCATGTCCAGCGCCATTTATCCCACTTACGAATTAGCCGAAGAACTGGGCCGCCTATTGCTGGCTCGCGGTCAAAGCGTCACCGCAGCCGAATCCTGCACCGGCGGTTTGATCTCCGGGGCGATTACCGATGTACCCGGTTCCAGCTCCTGGTTTGAGCGCGGGTTTGTCACCTACGCCAACAGCGCCAAGATCGACATGCTGGGTGTGCCGCCAATGTTCCTCGAACAAGTGGGCGCGGTGAGCGAGCCAGTGGTCGCAGCCATGGCGCAAGGTGCCGTTGAAGCGGCGCAGGCGCAGTGGGCGGTGGCGGTTTCTGGCGTGGCCGGGCCGTCCGGCGGTTCGCCAGAAAAACCCGTTGGCACGGTCTGGTTTGCCTGGGCGACGCCGTTTGGTATTGAAACCGAACGCAAGTTGTTCAGTGGCGACCGGCAAGACGTGCGCGGTAAAACAGTGGTGTACGCACTCAAGACGTTGATCGAATTTATCAAGGAAACCGCATGACCACGGTCGTGGTAGTCCGTAAAGGAAACGAGGTGGCCATTGCCGCCGACAGCCAATCCACTTTTGGTGAAACCCGTCTGGGTGCCGGACTGGATGCGCATTGGAATAAGATTTTTGAATCGCATGGCGGGCATTTCGCCATTTCGGGCAGCGCCGCCCATGATCTGGTGCTGCAAGCCGTGCTCAAAAAACCGAAGACGCTGGATTTTTCCAGTCGCCCGGCCATTTTTGAGAGCTTTCGCAAGCTGCATTCTAAATTGAAAGATGATTACTTCCTCAAAACCGATGAGGAAGAGAACGACCCGTATGAATCCAGCCAGATGACCGTATTGATGGCCAATCCGCATGGTATTTACGGGATTTTCAGTTTGCGCGAGGTCTATGAGTACGAGCGCTTCTGGGCCATTGGCAGCGGTGCCGATTACGCCCTGGGCGCGATGCACTCACATTACGACAACCCGGAACTGGGTGCGGCAGACCTTGCCCGAATCGGGGTGGAAGCCGGTTGTGCTTTTGATGTGAATTCGTCATTACCCATGACCAATTACACCGTCAAGCTAGCCAAACGCTGATCAAGTCTGACTGGACGGACATCGGCAGAACGCAGGAACTCAGGAACACACCATGCAAGACATTCTGGAACGCTTTGTATTTGAAGAAGCCCCGGTGCGCGGCGAAATCGTTCAGTTGCACGACACCGTGAACGAGGTCATGAGCCGCCATAACTACCCGCCGGTATTGCAAAAACTGATTGGCGAATTGATGGCAGCCGCATCGCTGCTGTCAGCCACACTCAAGTTTGAAGGCACCATGATCATGCAGCTACACGGCTCCGGCCCGGTAAAGCTGATCGTGGTGGAGTGCACCAGCGAAATGACGCTGCGCGCCACTGCCCGCTGGGATGGCGACGTGCCGGACGTGGCGCTGGGCGACTTGCTGGGTAAAGGCAAGTTTGTGATCACGCTGGACCCGGACGAAGGCGAAACCTATCAAGGCATCGTGGCCTATGAACCGGGTCAATCCGTGGCGCAGATCATCGAGCATTACATGCAGCACTCCGAGCAACTGGAAACGCGCATGTGGCTGACCAGCCAGCATGGTGGCGCTGCCGGTTTGCTGGTACAGAAAATGCCCGCCGGTAAAGGCGATGCTGATGCGTGGGAACGCGTGCAAAAGCTGGCCGAAACCATTACCGACGAAGAACTGCTGGGCCTGACTCCGCGCGACGTGCTTTATCGGCTGTTTAACCAGGAAATCGTGCGCGTGTTCGATCCGCAAACCCCGCGCTTTGCCTGCACCTGCTCGCGTGAACGCGTTGGTGGCATGCTCAAGATGGTAGGGCGGGAAGAAGTGGAAAGCGTGATCGAAGAACGCGCCAAGGTCGATGTCACTTGCGAATTCTGTGGCAAGGAATACGAGTTCGACGCCGTAGACGTGGCGCAGCTGTTTGCTGGCCCCGCCGCCGTGCCCGCCGGGCCGCAAGTGCACTAAATAATTATTGATTTGAATGACAGAAACGGGCGCCCCATAGCGCCCGTTTTTTATTGCCTGAGCCGGTGAGCGTTGTGCAAATTGCGACGGGCTGGCCATCACATTCTGCGAAATTGGCGTAGTTCAGCCACAATGGTTACATGCATTTGTTGTGCTCGCGCCCTGCATCTCCAAGCCAGGCTGCGGCACAAGTCCATGAAGTAGCAAGTTTTTAGCCTGGAAAGCAAGGAGCCTGGCAGTCAACATCGCCAGCCCGGTTTTCCGTTGTTGATGAACCTGGTTACGGAGTGACGCATGAAAGCATGCTGGATTCTGGCTGGCGCCTGCAGTTTGTTGATCAGTGCTCTGGGACACGCAGACGGTGACGTGATCCGCTTGGGCAATCTCAAGTTTGCCCACTACGGCGCCATCTCCTACATGAAAGAAATCGCACCCAAATGCGGGATCAAGATTGAAGAGCGCATGTTTGCCAAGGGGCTCGATATCATCCCGGCGATCATGGCGGGGGAGATTGACGTCGCTGCCAGCGCTGCGGATGCCGCCATTGCCGGGCGTGCCAGCGGCGCGCCGATTTATGCTGTAGCCGGTTTTGCCAAAGGCGGCGCACGCATCGTGGTGGCGAAAGATTCACCCATCAAAAAAATGGCGGATTTCAAAGGCAAAAAAGTCGGCGTGGCCCGTGGCGGCGCGCAGGAATTGCTATTGCTGGCTGAACTGGCCAAAGTCGGTTTGAGCTGGTCTGACCAGCCGGGCAAAGACGTGCAGATTGTTTATCTGCCCTTTGCCGATCTGAACCAGGCGCTCATGCAAAAGCAGATCGACGCCATGGCGCAATCCGAGCCGCAAGCGTCCCAAGCCATCAACAAAGGCTTTGGCACTGAACTGCTCAAGCCTTATGACACGCCAATGGGTGAGCCCATCCGCACGCTGGTGATGACCGAGAAGTTCTACAACAACCGCGCGCTGGCGCAAAAATTCATGCAATGCTTTGTGCAGTCCACCAAGGTCTTTATGGACGATCCCAAGCTGGCCGAGAACTATGTGCGCACCAATATGTTCAAGGGGCAGATTACGGCGGACGATTACCAGGATGCCATTGCCAATTCGCCGTTCGCCTACGAACTGACTACCGAGCATATCCAGACCACCACCGACTTCATGGTGAAGTATGGCGTAGGGCGCATGGCCAAGCCGCCGGTGGCCAAAGACTGGGTCAAGCTTGATCTGCTGGACCAGGCCAAAAAATCCCTCAATGTGAAATAAGGCGTGCCCGTGGCTGAATCGAAACTGCGGATCGGGTTGCGTGGTTTGTGGGTCCCGCTGGCGCTGCTGGTGGCATGGCAAAGTGCCGCAATGCTGGGCTGGGTGAATGCGCAGGTGTTGCCGTCGCCGTGGCAGGTGCTGGTGCGCTGGTCGGCTTATCTGGCGCCAGCCGCGCCCTTTGATCCGGCGCAAGGCGGCAAGCTGGCCTGGATTTTTTCTGGCGAGTTGATTCACGACGCCATGGGTAGCCTGGGCCGGGTGATCAGCGGCTTTGCCATTGGCGCGGTGCTGGCGTTGCCGCTGGGTTTAGCCATGGGCGCCAGCCAGCGCGTAAATGACTGGTTTAATCCGCTGATCCAGTTGTTGCGGCCCATCCCACCTATCGCGTATATCCCGCTCTCTATCTTGTGGTTTGGTCTGGGCAACCCGCCCGCCATCTTTCTGATTGCCATTGGTGCGTTCTTCCCGATTCTGATGAACACGGTAGCGGGCGTGCAGCATGTGGACGAAATCTACTTACGGGCGGCGCGCAACTTGGGCGCAGACCGTTACACGCTGTTTACCCGGGTGATCATGCCTGCCGCTACGCCGTACATCCTTTCTGGCGCTCGCATCGGCATGGGTACGGCGTTTATTGTGGTGATCGTGGCGGAGATGATCGCGGTGAACAACGGACTGGGCTTTCGCATTCTGGAAGCACGCGAGTATTTCTGGTCGGACAAGATTATCGCTGGCATGTTCAGCATTGGCCTGATCGGGTTGGCGATTGATACGGTGATGAGCCGCCTCAACCAGCATCTTTTGCGCTGGCATCGCGGGCTGGAACGGGACAGGGGATAACTGATGGCCGCTGAGACGCAAATCCGCATCCAGCAAGTCAGCAAGGTATTTAGCTCGGCTGGCGGTGACGTGCTGGCACTGCAGGATATCAATCTGGATATCCCGGCCGGGCAGTTTGTCTGCTTGCTGGGGCCATCCGGGTGTGGCAAATCTACGCTTTTGAACGCGGTAGCCGGGTTCTCGCTGGCGACTTCCGGCGCAGTATTGGTGGATGACGTTGCGGTCACAGACACCGGGCCGGATCGCGGCATGGTGCTTCAGGAGTACGCGCTGTTTCCGTGGATGACGGTGGCGCAGAACATCGGTTTTGGTTTGCAGATACGCAAAACACCCGCCGCCGAGATCACTGCCACCGTGGATCGGTTACTGGATACGCTCAAGCTGACCGAGTTTAGGGAGCGCTTCCCTAAAGATTTATCGGGTGGCATGCGCCAGCGTGTGGCCATCGCCCGCATTCTGGCGCTGGATTCGCCCATCATGCTGATGGATGAACCCTTCGGCGCGCTCGATGCACTCACGCGCCGCAGCTTGCAGGACGAACTTCTGAAGATTCACGCCACATGGCGCAAGACCGTGCTGTTTGTGACGCACAGCATCGAAGAGGCAATTTATCTGGCCGACCGGATTGTGGTGTTGTCATACCGGCCCGGCACAGTGAAGCTGGATGTGGCAGTGGATCTTCCGCGCCCGCGTGATCCCAGCGCGGAAGGCTTCAATGCGCTCAAACGACAGTTGTCGGAGGTGGTCATGCACGAACAGGCCCGACATCAGGATGATGAGCTGCGCGGGATTACATCGTAGGGTGGATTCGGCGCAGCCAATCCACCTTGGGGCCAATATCCAGCATCAAATGGGTCGCTGGCCGCGTTAAAACCCGCTACCCGGTTTGGCCAGGTGCGCCAATTCCGCAGGCGTATTCTCGCGCTTCAATATCGCGTTTCGATGTGGAAAGCGCCCAAACTCCTCAATCACCGCATGATGGCGCACGGCATAGTCGTAATAGCCTTGCATGACTGGGTCATCTTTCCAGTGCTGCATCAGCGCCACGCAGCGTTGCTGGTCCGGCAAATGTTCGGAGTGTTCCAGCGGCAAATAACAGAAAACGCGCTGGATCGGGGCAAGTTGTTGATCCCAGCCGCGTTCAATAACCAGCTGTGCCCAGTGGCGGGCACGCTCATCAAAAGCAAAGGCCTTCGTGGTACCGCGATATAAATTGCGCGGAAATTGATCCAGCAAAATGATCAGTGCCAACGCACCACTGGCATCTTGCGCCCAGCCATCCAGCTTGCCCTTGCCAGCATCCACCAATGCGGACTGAAAATGTCGGCGAATGGCGTGGTCGAACATGTCGTCGGCCTGAAACCACACTTTGCGCGGCTGGCCGAAATCGGGGTCATCCGGACAGCCAAACCAGAAGGCCAGTACGGTAGCGGGCGTCACCGCATGCGGGCGGCGGCCGGATTTTACTTTGCCTTCCGGGCTGGCGCGGTGAATCAGCGGGGCGTCATTCATTCGTTCACTCCAAAAGGCAGCCAGACAAATGCTGCGATGCTACTGGCATGCAGGATACCGCCTCTGGCCGGTTGCGGCCAAAACTCACGCCACATGCCAGCCCGGCAAACTTGACCCGACAGCGCGATGCGGTAGACTTGCGCGATGATTTTTTACCACGAACCGCATCCTTCTTACCATTGGTGGCGCTGCAGATAAGGCAGCACTGCGGTTACGTCCAGATCACACCAGATATGTTCAAACCCGGAGTCTGCCATCAGGCCGCACCGGGTTTTTTTATGGGCGCCCAGCACCAGGCATGGGCCGCCGCTTAGCCGGAGATTTGCAATGTCTGCCCCAACTGTAACTTCCAACGACATCATCCTGACCGGCGATCGCACCACCGGTCCTTTGCATTTGGGTCACTTTGTCGGCTCGCTGCAAAACCGTGTGCGCCTGCAGGATGTCTGTAAACAATATCTGTTGCTGGCTGATGCCCAGGCGCTGACCGATAACATGGGCAATATCGCCAAGGTGCGCGACAACGTCATTCAAGTGGCGCTGGATTACCTGGCAGTGGGTATTGATCCGGCCAAAAGCACCATCTTTATCCAGAGCCTGGTGCCGGAACTGACCGAACTATTCTCGTATTATTTGAATCTGGTCACCGTGGCGCGGCTGGAACGCAACCCGACCATCAAAGACGAAATCAAACTGCGTGGTTTTGAGCGTGATATCCCAGCCGGGTTCATGACATATCCGGTGGCGCAGGCTGCTGATATCACTGCGTTCAAGGCCACGGTGGTGCCGGTCGGCGCGGATCAGATCCCGATGATCGAGCAAACCAATGAAGTGGTGCGCAAGTTCAACGCCAGCGTAGAGGCTGAAATTCTGGTGGAATGCCGCGCTTTGGTGCCGGAAAACGGCTCACGTTTGCCGGGTATTGATGGCAAGGCCAAGATGTCCAAATCGTTAGGCAACTCGCTCACGCTGGGCGCCAGTGCCGACGAAATCAGCAAAGCCGTGAAGATGATGTACACCGACCCCAACCACCTGCGCGTAGCAGACCCTGGCCAAGTGGAAGGCAATGTGGTGTTCACCTATCTGGATGTGTTTGATACCGATATTGAAAAGGTTGCCGAATTCAAAGCGCACTATCAGCGCGGTGGCTTGGGCGACAGCGTGATCAAACGTTACCTGGAAGAACGTCTGCAAGCGCTGCTGGAGCCGATCCGTACTCGTCGCGAAGCGCTGGCTGCTGATCCGGCTGCGGTGATGGAAATTCTGCGCCAGGGCACCGACAAGGCGCGTGAGCAAACCGCAGCGACGCTGGATGCGGTGAAGCGGGCGATGGGGATTGTTTATTTTTGAGTGAGGTTGTGGCTGTTTTGTTGGGTGGGTTAGCTGATGAGGCGTAGCTCACCCTGCAGAGCCGTTTGTTGTTGAATGGATGGTTGTAGCCCGGATGAAACGTAGTGAGAATCCAGAGAGCTATGTTTCAACGGAGCGCTGTTTGTCAGTGCCTTCGGCACGGTGTTGAAAGGCATTTGATACCCGGTGGTGACCGGGAGCACGTTTCTTTTCTTTGCGTCGCCAAAGAAAAGAAACCAAAAGAAAGGCGACCCCGCTGCCGCAAGGGGGCCCAACGTCAAAAGCCGAAGCAAACCGTCTGTTTGCTTAAGTTCTTTGCGCGGCTCCGCCGTTCCCTTGGTTGGCCGGAGCCTAAGGTCTCCGGCTCTCGGTCGGCGTGGTTTGCATAACGGTATGCCTAGGTCAGATGCAAGAGCAAGAGCGCCAGCTCTTCGCATCCCAACTACCTCGTCATTCCCGACCTCGGCGGTCCCCTTGGCGGGAATCTTGTGCACTGGTGGTTGCCCGCAGCGGCAACAATAAACAGGCACTGCCCGCCAACAGAGGTGTGTTTTCCGTCCCTTGGTACTACCTCCCCGCATTTGGCAGCCACCAAACGCATCAAACCGGCCATAACCATTTAAAATCCCACCCTTACTCCAACAAGGCCAAGCTTCATGCCAGCATGTGACGTAGTCGTAGTAGGCGCAGGTGCCGCCGGCATGATGTGTGCGGCCACTGCCGCCCAGCGTGGTCGCAAGGTGCTGTTGATTGATCACGCCACCAAGCTGGCCGAGAAAATCCGGATCTCGGGCGGCGGGCGCTGCAATTTCACTAATCTGGATGCGCGCCCCGAATGTTATCTCTCGGAAAACCCGCATTACGTGAAATCAGCGTTGGCGCGGTATACGCAGCACGACTTCATCAAGCTGATGAATCGCTACCAGTTGCGTTATCACGAGAAAACGCTGGGTCAGTTGTTTTGCGATGATGGCTCGCAAGCCATTATCGATATGCTCAAGGCCGAGGTCGACGCCGGTGGCACGATCTGGCGAATGGGCACCGCGGTGCTGGCGGTGCATCAAGTGGACGGTGGTTTTGAGGTGGAAACGGCCAGTGAAACCTGGCGATGCGCTTCGCTGGTGGTCGCCAGCGGTGGCTTGTCGATTCCGCAGATTGGCGCGACCGCTTGGGGTTATGAAGTCGCCAAACAGTTTGATTTAGGCATCGTGCCGACCTTTGCCGCGCTGGTACCGCTGACTTTCCAGCCGCAAGATTTGTGGACTGAACTGGCGGGCGTGGCGATTGATGATGTTGAAGTCAGCTGCGGCAAAGGGCGCTTTCGCGAGGCGATCTTGCTCACGCATAAAGGCGTTTCCGGCCCGGCGATTTTGCAGATATCTTCATACTGGCGGGCGGGCCAGCCGATTACCATCAACTTGCTACCCGATGTGGACGTTGCGGAATGGTTGGCTGAAGCTAGCCGTGATGCACATCTAGTGACCGTCTTGTCAGAACGCTTGCCGCGCAGTTTTGTGCAGGCGTTTGTTGCTCGCTGGGGGCAGAACTTGCCGCTCAAGCAATACAGTCCCAAGCAATTGGCGAGCCTGGCGCCGGCTTTACAAAACTGGCAGATCATCCCTTCTGGTTCAGTGGGCTACAAAAAAGCCGAGGTGACGCGCGGCGGGGTGGATACACGGCAGCTGGATTCAAAAACCATGATGGCCAAAGCGGTGCCTGGTTTGTACTTCATTGGCGAAGTGGTAGATGTGACCGGCTGGCTGGGCGGTTACAACTTTCAGTGGGCGTGGTCGTCCGGCTTTGCTGCAGGCAGCGCGGCTTGATCATGTTGGACAACAAAAAAGGCATCCTGCGGGATGCCTTTTTTGCGTCTGCGAGTGCGGCTTAACGCAAGCGCATGCGGCTCAACACACCGTCTTTGACCACAAACTGATGCCACAAAGCAGCCAGAATATGCACTCCAACGAGGTAATAAACCGCGTTGCCGATAAATTCATGCACTTCTTTAACCGGGCTACGCAGGTCCGGGTTGGCGGCAATCAGATGCGGCAGGGTGAGGCCAAAAAAGGAAATCTCGCGCCCACCTGCCTGTACAAAGATGATCCCGGCCAGCGGTAAAGCAAACATCACCGCATACAACACCAGATGCAACACACCTGAGGCGAGCTTTTGCCAGGTTGGGCCGGGCAGAGCGGCGGGCACGGGTTGGGTAAAGCGCAGGTACACGCGTACTACTGCCAACAACAGCACCAGTTGCCCGGCGGTCATATGCACCAGTGCCAATGTGCTGCGTAACGGGTCGCCTTTGGGAACAAAGCTGCGGATCTCAATTGCCGCGAGTGCTACGACGAAGAGTAAAAAGATCAGCCAGTGTAGTGTCACCAGGCCCGGGGAGTAACGGCTTTGACGGATAGCCATGAACGGGAATTCTCCAGATTTGCAGGTGGCATGATAGTGCGACCGAAGGGCTTAACCTTTGCTTAACAACAATGCAAATGGCCCAACCGGTAAGGGTTGGGCCATTGATGTGTTTGTTAGCGCAAACCAAGCACGTCTTGCATATCGAACAAGCCGGTGGGCTTGTCCGCCAGAAACCGCGCGGCGCGTAATGAGCCTTGAGAGTAAATGATGCGGCTGGATGCCTTGTGGGTAATCTCAACCCGCTCGCCCATGCCTGCAAACACCACCGTGTGATCACCCACCACGTCGCCGCCACGCAATGTGGCAAATCCGATAGAGGATGGATCGCGTTCACCGGTAATGCCTTCGCGGTCGTACACGGCGACTTCTTTGAGATCCCGGCCCAAGGCGCCGGCAACCACTTCGCCCATGCGCAGGGCGGTGCCGGAAGGCGCATCCACCTTCATGCGGTGATGCATTTCGACGATCTCGATGTCGTAACCGGTCGCCAGAGACTTTGCCGCGACTTCCAGCAACTTGAAGACCAGGTTCACGCCCACGCTCATGTTCTGGGCGTAGACAATTGAAATATCTTTGGCGGCGGCGCTGATTTCATCTTTATCGGCTGGCTCAAAGCCCGTTGTGCCGATCACCACACTCACACCGTGTTCGCGGCAGACCTTGAGGTGTTCCAGCGTGGCTTGCGGGCGTGTGAAGTCGATCAGCACGTCGGCGTGCGCCAACGCTTGCAGATCATCAGTGATCAGGACGCCGGACGTTTTGCCCAGGAAGGCGGTCGCATCCTGGCCCAAGGCCGGGCTGCCTGCGCGATCAAGCGCCACGGTCAGTTGGCAATCCGGTGCCGCGCTAACGGCTTCAAGCAGCATGCGACCCATACGTCCGCTGCTGCCGGCAATGGCGATCTTCAAAAACATGGTTTTACGTATTCCACAAAGCAATTACTTGAGCGGTGCGACATCCACTGCAGAAGCTGCCGAAGCGCGCGCTACTGGCGTTGCGGATGACAACGCAGCGGCAGCAGCAACGGGTTCGTCCAGTGCCATTGGCGCGCTGGCGCCATCGGTGCCCAGCTTGATCAACTTGGAAGCGGGCAGGGTTTCGCCTTCCCAGCTCTTGAGTTTGTCACCCTCGAACTCCACGTGGAAGGTAAGCTTCTCACGCAGCTTGCCGCCCTTGGCATCGCTGTAGATATAGTCCCAGCGATTGGCGTGGAAAGGATCGGTCAGCAGTGGCGTGCCCAGTACGAAACGCACTTGCGTACGCGTCATCCCTTCTTTGAGCTGTGCGACTTGATCTTTGGTGACCTCATTACCCTGTGGAATATCCAGTTTGTAGGGAGTGAGAATGTTGCCGATACTGCAACCGGCCAGCACTGTGGCGGTACCGATTGCTAAGAGAAATGGTTTGATATGCATGCGTCTTTGCTGTTTCACAACGTGGGTCGGTTGGAGCGGGTGCGGCAAACGCTATATCATAACCTGTTCTTGCTGCTTGCCGCAGCCGCCAGGTGCAACTTGTGATTTGCACCGGGTCGATGACCTAAACTAACGACGGGGTACACCATGAGTTCTGCCGCTGATTTGAAAGGTATGGGGCTGAAAGCCACCGGTCCCCGCCTGCGTATTCTCAATCTTTTCGAAACCAGCCCGCAACGCCATCTGACCGCAGAAGATGTCTATCGCCTGCTGCTGAATGAAAACATTGATATCGGCCTGGCCACGGTTTACCGGGTGCTGACCCAGTTTGAACAGGCCGGGATTCTGGTTCGCCATCACTTTGAAACCGGCAAAGCCGTGTTTGAAATGAATCAAGGCGGTCACCATGATCATCTGGTTTGCCTGAAGTGCGGCAAGGTAGAAGAGTTTTGCGATCCGGAAATCGAGAAACGCCAGGACGCCATTGCGCTTAAGCACAATTTTGAAATCCAGGATCACGAAATGTATCTGTACGGTTTGTGTGCCGATTGCCGCATCAAGTAAAAACCTGCATCGATAACCTGACCGTTTATCAGTTGTACCGTTGTATCGGGGGAGGGCGCGGGTGATCGGCTGGCTGGATGACACTGAGCGCTTTCCGCCATTGCAGCACGCGCTGCGTGAGCCCAATGGTTTGCTGGCAGCGGGCGGCGATCTATCTGCGCCGCGCTTGCTAGCCGCCTACCGGCAAGGCATTTTCCCTTGGTATATGCCGGGCGAACCCATCTTGTGGTGGAGCCCGGATCCGCGCATGGTACTCATCCCTGCCGCGCTGCATGTCCCTGTTTCTTTAGGTAAAACACTGCGCAATAAGCCTTATCGCATCACCTTTGATCAAGCCTTTGATCAAGTCATGCAAGGCTGCGCCGCACCGCGCCAAGGCGAAGACCTGACCTGGATCAGCGATGAAATCCGCGGCGGTTATGGCCAGTTGCACGATTTGGGCTATGCCCACAGCGCCGAATGCTGGATGGATGGCGAGTTGGTCGGCGGCCTCTACGGCGTTGCCATCGGCAATATGTTTTATGGCGAATCCATGTTTGCCAGCCGACCCGATGCGTCCAAGCTCGCCTTTGTGCATCTGGTTCAGTATTTGCAGGCGCAAGGATTTGGCATGATCGATTGCCAGATGCATACTGAACACTTGGCGCGCTTCGGTGCGAGCGAGATCGAGCGCAGTCTGTTTATAGAAAATCTGACCCGGCTGACTGCCGCACACCGAGAACCGGGCCGCTGGCAATACGATTTCCATAATCCGGGAAGCTGATATGAATCCGCGTGGCCACACGCTGCAGCTGCAGTTTTACGCGACTACTTCTTATCCGTGCAGCTACCTGCCCGAGCGCATGGCACGCTCGCAAGTAGCGGTGCCCTCTGAACTGATTGATGCCAGGACCTACAGCCAACTTGTGCTGCATGGTTTTCGGCGCAGTGGCCAGTTTGTTTACCGTCCGCATTGTGATCATTGCCAAGCGTGCGTGCCAGTGCGTATCCCCACTGCCGACTTCACGCCAGATCGCGCCCAGCGCCGGGCGCAGAAACTGCATGGCAATCTCAAAACCCGTTTGTTGGGACTGGAATATTCCGAGGCGCATTTCCAGTTGTATCAGCGCTATCAACTGGTGCGCCATGCGGGCGGTGGCATGGACCAGGATAACCGCGAGCAATACGAGAATTTCATCCTCAAAAGTAACGTCGCCAGCTTTCTGGCCGAGTTTCGTGACGATACGGGCGTGCGCATGGTCAGCCTGATCGATCAACTGGATGACGGTTTGTCGTCGGTTTACACGTTTTACGATCCGGATGCTGTGGGCGCCAGCTTTGGCGTGTTCAATATCCTGTGGCAAGTGGGCCTGGCCCGCCAGCTTGGCTTGCCGTATCTGTACCTGGGATACTGGATCGAAGACTGCCGCAAGATGGCTTACAAGACGCGCTATCAACCGATGGAAGGGCTGGTCAATGGGGAGTGGCAGCGGTTGGCTGATTTGCCAGCGGCCACGAAAACGCGTTGACGGTCTGACGCCGGTGCCTCGGTCCACACAAATATCGTCGGACGATGGTTAAACAAAAAAGCCTGGCAATGCCTGGCTTTTTTGTTTGCAGTAGAACCAGAGCCGTATCGCCGCTTTAACTAGTCAGCCCGTTATGGCGCAGCAGTGCGTCGGTTTGCGGTGCACGACCACGGAAGGCGATGAATGACTCCAGCGCTGGCCGACTGCCGCCACGCGCCAGCACTTCCTGTCGGAAACGCGCGCCGGTTTGCGGGTTCAACACGCCGGATTCTTCAAACGCGGCATAAGCATCCGCCGACAGCACTTCCGCCCATTTGTAGCTGTAATAACCGGCAGCATAACCGCCAGCAAAGATATGGCTGAAGCTATTGGGGAAGCGGTGATATTCCGGCACGGCCGGGGCGTCGAATTCGGTCAGCAGCTTGAAGTAGCGCTGCAAAGCTTGCGGACCGACCGTATCCATATGCAGCTCCATATCGAAAATGGAGAACACAATCTGGCGGATCATGCCGGTGCCAGAGAGGAAGTTCTTCGCCGCCAGCATTTTCTCAAACAGCGGCTCGGGCAACGATTCCCCGGTTTCCACATGTTTGGTCAGTTGCGGCAGCAGTTGCCATTCCCAGCAGAAGTTTTCCATAAACTGGCTTGGCAGTTCAACCGCATCCCATTCCACGCCGTTAATGCCGGACACATCACGCTCGTCCACCTCAGTCAGTAAGTGGTGTAAAGCGTGGCCGGTTTCGTGGAACAGTGTGATGACGTCATCGTGCGGCAGCAGCGCGGGTTTGCCATCCACGCCTTGGGCAAAGTTGCACACAATCAGCGCGACTGGCGTTTGCACGCTGCCATCCGGCAACAGATGACGGCTGCGCACTTCGTTCATCCACGCGCCGCCTTGCTTGCCTTCGCGCGCGTACATATCCATATACAGGCCGCCAACCAGGCTGCCATCCTTGTTGCGCAATTCGAAATAGCGCACATCCGGATGCCAGACCGGCGCTTCGGCCGCCACAAATTGCAGGCCGTATAGCGTTTCGACCAGATGGAACAAACCGGCGATAACGGTCGGCTCGGTGAAATACTGTTTTACTTCTTGTTCGGAGAACGCATAACGCGCTTCGCGCAGTTTTTCTGCAACAAAGGTTTGATCCCACGATTCCAGCGTATCCAGGCCAAGTTCATCCTGGGCAAAGCGCAGTAGTTCAACGCGATCAGCCTGCATGAATGGCTTGGCGCGATGGCCCAGATCACGCAGGAAATCAAGCACTTCAGCCGGGGAATCGGCCATTTTGGTGGCCAGCGATTCTTGACCGAAATTGGCAAAACCCAGCAGTGCTGCGGCTTCCTGACGCAGGGTATGGATTTGCTCGATCAGGGGCGAGTTGTTCCATTCATCCTTGCCAAACTCAGCCGCGCGCGTGGCGTACGCCCGATACAGCTTTTCCCGCAGCGCACGGTTGGTGGCGTATTGCATGACCGGAAAATAACTCGGCATTTTCAGCGTGAGCATGTAACCGGGTTTGTCGTCGGCTTGGGCCGCAGCACGAGCGGCGGCGAGGTTATCTGCAGGCAGGCCATCAAGCTCTTTGGCGTCATCAATAAACAGCGCAAATTCGTCAGTGGCATCCAGCACATTTTGCGAAAAGCG
This sequence comes from Silvimonas sp., assembly GCF_031291215.1. Classification (NCBI taxonomy): domain Bacteria; kingdom Pseudomonadati; phylum Pseudomonadota; class Betaproteobacteria; order Neisseriales; family Chitinibacteraceae; genus Silvimonas; species Silvimonas sp. Next base: position 48,595 of record NZ_JARLJK010000066.1, on the reverse strand, counting down.
CGTGGTCAACTCGGACAGCTTTTCGGCGATCTCTTTAAAACGTTCTTTCTGGGCGGCTGGCAATTCGGCGCCAGACAAGCGGAAGTCGCGTAGCGCATGGTCAATCACCACGCGGCGCGCTTCGGTAAAAGCGGTATATTCCGGGCTGGCAGCAATGGTTTTGTAGTGCGCGTACAGCGCCTCGTTCTGTGCCAGTTCGGTAAAGAAATTGGAGATGCGCGGGATATTGCCGTTGTAGGCTTCACGCAGTTCCGGCGTATTGACCACGCTTTCCAGGTGCCCGACGGTGCCCCAGGCGCGGCCGAGGTTTTCCAGCGTTTGATCCAGCGGCACCACAAAACTGTCCCATGTCGGGTTAGTCAGCACTTCTGCCGCTTTTACGGCTTGGGCCGCTGCGTGCAGCAAGACATCCAGCGCGGGGGTGATATGTTCCGGGCGGATTTCGGCATAACGCGGCAGGCCGGAAAAATCGAGCAGTGGATTGGTTTGGGTCATAGGTGGACTCGTCTAAAATGTCTGGATCATGAAATGCGTTGGCATTGCGTCGATAGGTTAGATGGAACCGGCCATGCTGGTTGCCACTCGAACCCACCGGAACTGTGTCTGGATTGGCTGATTTGTTAGCGGGTAACTAGATAGCCTAGATGTACGCGCCTCGAACAATTATCAAGCGAGAATTGCATGGCAGTCGAAAATTTTGAGTCTTATGAGCCGCTGGTTCCGTCGACAGCGTGGGTACATCAGTCCGCACAGGTGATCGGCGAGGTCACGCTAGGCCAGAACGCATCCGTATGGCCGGGCGCGGTGGTGCGTGGCGACGTGAACTTTATCCGCATTGGCGACGATAGTAACGTGCAGGATTGCAGTGTGCTGCATACCACCCACCGCCGCCCGGAAGACCCGGAGGGCGCGCCCTTGATCATTGGCGATCGCGTGACTATTGGCCATGGCGTAATGCTGCATGGCTGTACGATCGGCAACGAATGTTTGATCGGGATGGGATCAATTGTGCTGGATCGCGTAGTGGTGCAAGACCACGTCATGCTCGGCGCCGGCTCATTGGTGCCACCAGGCAAAGTGCTGGAGTCAGGCTATCTATATGTAGGCAGCCCCGCCAAACAGGTGCGACCACTGACTGCGCAGGAGATCGCCCACTTTGCGTACTCGGCCCAGCACTATGTGAAGCTGATGCGTAAATATCATCTGCGGGATTTGAGTACGGTGCGGGATAAGGAACACGGCTAGACCGTTTTTTAGTTGTGCCCAACAAAACAAAGGGAACCTGCGAGGTTCCCTTTGCTTATGCGCGCTCTCTAATCGAGCTTATTGCAGTGGCAGTTGCATCCACAAATACGCTTGGCCTGGAACACGAAGAACCGTAATCAGATTTTTGCCATAAATCGGCGCGCTCTGGGTGCCTTTATTGACGACGTCAATGGTGGCCAAGCCGGTATAGGACGTGCCATAAACAAGATGGCAAGCTGCCGACTGGGCCACAGTCAATGTGACGTTGAAAATGTTCTTCTTGCTGCTTGGATCAACTAGCGTGATGGTGCCCGAGTAATTACAAACGCCGACGGAACCCGATGTCACCGTGGTACCAGTGAACGAGCCATCTTGGGCCACGATAACTTTGGCTGGAAAACCGTCACCCCAAGTGCCTGCCACGCTTGCTGCAGTTGTTGCGAGTGCATTGGCCGGTGCGTAGGTATCAAAAACAAACGAAGAGCCCGCAGCAGTATCGGTTAGCGAAGTTTTTGCAACAAACGTACCGCCATCATTGAATGCAGTGACGTTGCCAGATGCCAGTTGTTCGGCAGGCGAGGCCACCCAATTGGTGCCAGCCGGAGTTGCCGTGCCACTCCAGTAGGTGTTTGACGTGCTGTCAATCGCCACGAACTTGCCATCAGGCGCGACGATAGCCAGACGCGGATTGGATGAAGTGGAGAGTGAACTCTTCCAGTACCCCTCAAAGCCATTGCCGACCGCAGCGGTAGAGCCCGCATCTGGCGCGCTCAGGCTAGGTGGTTGAGGCTGCGGGGTTGGAGTCGGCGTAGGGGCCGGAGTTGGTGTTGGCGCAGAAGTTGGCGTCGGCGTTGGAGTCGGCACTGCGGAATTCTGTGCAGGCGAACTGCTGTCGCTACCGCCACCACCGCCGCAAGCGGCCAATGCCAAAGAAAGTGCGATCCCGCTCAGTGCGAGTAGTTTGTTCATCTCGGTCCCCGATTAATTTATGTGATGTGAAATTTTGAAAACGGGAGAGATTGTAAACAATGTAAGGAAACAGAGCGCCATCTTGCGTTGGTAGATGTAATTTCCAGACTGTAAGAATTTTTAAATGACTCTGCTCTGGCCATTAATTTGGTGAGTCACATTAGAAGACGATGCAAATTACGTAGGGTGATGAGCTGGAGCGCTAAAGGATTGTTTTGTTAACGCAATGATTTATAACAAAAAAATAATAATTTTTAGAAAAATAGAGCATTAGTAAAAGATGATATTTGCGCAGCAAAATCTCATCGGCGGTTATTCAAAATTTGCCCGGTAACCTTGAGTGTTTTGTAATTTTTAAAATAAAGTTAATGCTTTCGTTATTTGTAATAATTTACCCCCGCGTTTTGCTAATGTCTTGAATTTAAGGGATTTCTAATATTTCTGCCGTCCGCCGATGAACGGCAGGTCTGTGTGTCGCGATGTATCGTAATGGATACAAAATTAGCGTGTAAATCCAGCGGGTTGCGAATCATTCGTAGTAAAAGTCTGTTCTGACGTATCAAACCTTTCCTGCCGCTCAATCGAGCAGCCTGTTCTTCCCGCTGGTTTCCCCCGTTTACACAATTTTTACACCCATCCCCACAAGCTTTACCCGCCCTTTATCTCCCTCTCCCTACAGTTCACGGTGTCCAAAAGCCCTCAATCCGTGGGGCTATAACCCGCAAGGAGAAAACACATGGACGCTGTGTATCTGCTCCTCATCATCGTCTTTGGTGCGGCGATACAGGGGCTGGCAGTTTTCTGCAGGCATCTGGAGGCACGCAAATGAACTGGCTGTATTTAATGGCAACAGTAGTGTTCGTGCTACTGCTGGTCTATCTCGTTTACGCGCTGTTTAACGCGGAGGACGTGGCATGAACTCCTCTCCCGTGTTTCAGACCGCGCTGTATCTGGTGGTGTTGTTTGCGCTGGCATGGCCGTTGAGCCGCTTCCTGGCGACGGCGCTGGATGGCAGCTTGTCGCAACGCTTTGCCTGGTTGGGCCGCTCCGAGCGTGCCTTGTGCCGCGTTATTGGCGCCAATCCGGATGAAGACATGCCGTGGTGGCGTTATGCGCTGGCGCTGATCGTGTTCCATCTGATTGGCGGCTTGTTTGTCTACGCCCAGCAGCGCCTGCAAGGCGGCTTGCCGTTGAACCCGGCCAATATGGGTGCGGTTAGCCCGGACTCATCGTTCAACACGGCGGTGTCGTTCCTGACCAATACCAACTGGCAGGGCTACAGCGGTGAATCCACCATGAGTTATCTGACCCAGATGCTCTCGCTGGCCACGCATAACTTCATGTCGGCGGCGACAGGTATGGCGGTGGCGATTGCGTTTATCCGTGGCTTTGTGCGCCGTAAAGCGGGTGGTGTGGGTAACGCATGGCTGGATCTCTATCGCTCCACCGCTTATATCTTGCTGCCCATCTCCCTGGTGTTTGCCGTGTTCCTGGTGGGGCAGGGCGTCATCCAGAATTTCGATGGCTACAAAGATGTGAAGCTCACCGAAGCGGTCGCGTATCAAATCCCCAAGACCGGCGCTGATGGTCAGCCAGTGAAAGATGCCAAGGGCAACCCGGTGATGGTCGATGCCAAAACCGACGTGCAGACCTTGCCGATGGGGCCGGTGGCTTCGCAAGAAGCGATCAAGATGCTGGGGACCAACGGTGGCGGCTTCTTTAACGCCAACTCGGCCCATCCATACGAGAACCCGACGCCGCTATCCAACTTTGCGCAGATGCTCAGCATCTTTTTGATCCCGGCGGCGCTGGTGTTCATGTTTGGCCGCTGGGTCGGCGATACCCGCCAGGGGCTGACTTTGCTGGGTGCCATGACGTTGCTGTTTGTGGCCATGGTGGGCGTTGAATACTGGGCAGAAATCACCGCCAATCCGCTCCTCACGCATCTGGGCATGGATGGCAGCGTGGGCAATATGGAAGGCAAGGAATCGCGCTTCGGGATTGTTGCCTCGGCGTTGTTTACGGTGATTACCACGGCCGCCTCCTGCGGTGCGGTCAACACCATGCATGACTCGCTGATGCCAATGGGCGGTCTGGTGCCAATGTGGCTGATCAAACTGGGCGAAGTGGTGTTTGGCGGCGTGGGCGCTGGTCTGTACGGCATGCTTATTTACGCCATCCTGGCGGTGTTCCTGTCGGGCCTGATGATTGGCCGCACACCGGAGTATCTGGGCAAGAAGATCGAAGCGTTCGAGATGAAGATGGTGGCCATTGCCATTCTGGCAACGCCGTGTCTGATTCTGGGCGGGACGGCGTTATCGGTGATGCTGGATGTGGGTAAAGCCAGCATGGCTAACCCTGGGGCGCATGGCTTCTCGGAAGTGCTGTACGCGTTTGCCTCGGCGGCCAATAACAACGGTTCCGCATTCGCAGGCTTGAACGCCAATACGCCGTACTACAACACCATGCTGGCGATTGCCATGTGGTTTGGCCGCTTCACCGTGATCATTCCGGTGCTGGCCATTGCCGGCAAGCTGGCTTCCAAGCCGCGGCTGGCGGTGACTTCCGGCACCTTGCCTACGCACGGCCCGCTGTTTGTGGCCTTGCTGGTTGGCACGGTGGTGATTGTGGGGGCGCTGACGTACATCCCGGCGCTGGCATTGGGGCCGGTGATTGAACATCTGCAATTGTTCGGTCATTGACCGCTGGATAACCAAATGACATCCGTAGCCCGGATCAAGCGAGCCCCTTGGGGGTACCTCCGCAAAGCTGCCTGATCTCACACATGGCCGTTGCGGCGGGGTAGCGAGAATCCGGGCTACGGGATGGTGGATTGGCCTGGCCGAATCTGCTCTACCGAAATCTGACTCATGGAGTCATGGAAAATGAGTAAAACCAATACCTTAACGCTGCTCGACCGCAAACTCGCGGTCCCGGCGATTTATGAGTCGTTCCGCAAACTGTCGCCGGTGGCGCAATGGCGTAATCCGGTGATGTTTGTGGTGTGGGTGGGCAGTGTAGTCACCACCATTCTCGGCATTCACGCGCTGGGTGGTCATGGCGAAGCACCGGCAGCGTTCATTCTGGCGGTGGCGGCATGGCTGTGGTTTACCGTGCTGTTTGCCAACTTTGCCGAAGCCTTGGCCGAAGGGCGCGGCAAGGCGCAAGCCGCCGCGCTGCGGGCCACGCGTAAAAACGTGGTGGCCAAAAAACTGGCCAGCGCTGCACGTGAAGCCAAAGTCTCGGTCATCGACTCCAATTCGCTACGCAAAGATGACTGGTTACTGGTCGAGGCGGGCGATATCGTTCCGGCCGATGGCGAAGTGCTCGATGGTGTGGCTTCGGTGGATGAATCGGCCATTACCGGCGAATCCGCCCCGGTGATCCGCGAATCCGGCGGCGATTTCTCGGCGGTGACTGGCGGTACCCGTGTATTGTCGGACTGGCTGGTGGTGCGCGTTACCGCCAACCCGGGCGAGGCGTTTCTGGATCGCATGATTGCGATGGTGGAAGGCGCCAAGCGCAAAAAGACCCCGAACGAAGTGGCGCTGACCATTTTGCTGGTGTCGCTCACACTCACCTTCTTGGTGGTGTGTGCCTCGTTGTTGCCGTTCTCCATCTACAGCGTGACCGCCGCTGGAGCTGGTGCGCCGGTCAGCATTACGGTGTTGATTGCTCTGCTGGTGTGCCTGATCCCCACCACGATTGGCGGCTTGCTGTCGGCCATTGGTGTGGCCGGGATGAGCCGCATGATGCAGGCCAATGTCATCGCCACCTCTGGCCGCGCGGTCGAAGCAGCGGGTGACGTAGATGTGCTGCTGCTGGATAAAACCGGCACGATTACCCTCGGTAATCGTCAGGCCTCGTCGTTTATTCCTGCCCCGGGCGTGACCGAGCAAGAACTGGCTGACGTAGCGCAACTGGCCTCGTTGTCGGACGAAACCCCGGAAGGCCGCTCCATCGTCGTCCTGGCTAAAGAGCGCTTCAACCTGCGCGGCCGGGAGCTGCAAGACGCGTTGTTTATCCCGTTCACGGCACAAACCCGGATGTCTGGTGTAGATCTGGGTGTGCGCCACGGCAAGACCGATCCGGCACACGCTGTGGCTTTGGCCACGGATGGTAGTCAAGTTGCGACTTCGGTGACGGTGGCCCATGACCATGTGCGCCAGATTCGCAAAGGTTCGGCCGATGCGGTACGCAAATACATTCTGGAACTGGGAGGTGATTTCCCCAAAGCCGTGAATGACAGCGTCGATGATGTCGCCCGCCGTGGTGCCACGCCACTGGTAGTGGCCGATGGCAAAAAAGTCGTGGGCGTGGTTGAGCTCAAAGATATCGTCAAAGGCGGCATCAAAGAGCGTTTTGCCGAACTGCGACAGATGGGTATCAAAACCATCATGATCACCGGCGACAACCGCCTGACCGCCGCAGCTATTGCTGCCGAAGCAGGGGTGGATGACTTCCTGGCAGAAGCCCGCCCGGAAGACAAACTGGCGCTGATCCGCGAACACCAGGCCGCAGGCCGGTTGGTGGCCATGACCGGCGACGGCACCAACGACGCGCCAGCACTGGCGCAAGCCGACGTGGCCGTGGCCATGAACTCCGGGACGCAAGCGGCCAAAGAGGCCGGCAACATGGTCGACCTGGATTCCAATCCGACCAAGCTGATCGAGATTGTCGAGATCGGCAAGCAGATGCTGATGACGCGCGGTTCGCTTACCACCTTTAGCGTGGCGAATGATGTGGCCAAGTACTTTGCGATTATCCCGGCGGCGTTTGCGGTGACCTATCCGCAGCTCAAAGCGCTGGACGTGATGCATCTGAACAGCCCGGCTTCGGCGATTATGTCGGCGGTGATTTTTAACGCACTGGTGATTGTGGCGCTGATTCCGCTGGCGCTCAAAGGCGTGAAATATCGGGCGCTGGGGGCGGGCCCACTACTGCGGCGCAATCTGCTGGTGTATGGCTTGGGTGGGTTGTTGGTGCCGTTTGTGGGGATCAAGGTGATTGATATGTTGTTGGGGGTGGTGGGGTGGGTTTGATGGTGGCTGTGGCCACTTCGTAGGGTGGGTTAGCCGGGACGGCGTAATCCACCGATCAAGGTTCGTTGTTGAATGGGTTTTTTGTGGGGCGAGGTCAAATTCAAAAGCTTTTGTTAGTGCCTTTGGCACGTCTGTTAAAAAGCGTTTGATACCCGGGGGTGCCCGGGAGCACGTTAGTGTGGCCGTAAAGCCTTATCGTGCAACTTGCTTCGCCAAAAGAAAGTGACCAAAAAAAGGCGACCCCGCTGCCGCAAGGGGCCCTAGGTCAAAAGCCGAAACGAACCGTCTGTTTACCAGTGGTCTTTACGCGGCTCCGCCGTTCCCTCGGTCGGCCAGAGCCTGAGGTCTCCGGCTCTCGGTCGGCGTGGTTTGCAGTGTGGAATGCCAGAGTTAGTTGCAACAGCAACAGCAACAGCAACAGCAACAGCAACAGCAACAGCAACAGCAACAGCAACAGCAACAGCAAGAACCTTCTATATGTCCCCTACCTCGTCATTCCCGCGAAGGCGGGAATCCCGCGCAATGCTGATTGATCGCAGAGGTAGAAAAAAGAGTGGCCACCAGCGCACGGCCGATGTTTTTTTCTCCTGTTTCAGGCAGCTGTTTGCGGGCTAGCTCGTCACCCGCCAAGTATGTAAAACCGCGCCAACGGCGCGCAAGTATTCGAATTTAAATTTTTGGAGTAACCCAAATGAGCACCATCATCCGTCCAGCCATCACCCTTTTCGTGGTGCTGACAGCCATCACTGGCCTGGCTTATCCACTAGTCGTCACCGGTGCCGCCAAAGCCATCTTCCCGGATCAGGCCGCCGGCAGTCTGATCGAAAAGAACGGCAAAGTAGTCGGTTCCAGCCTCATCGGTCAAAGCTTCTCCGGCCCGACCTACTTCTGGAGTCGCCCGTCCGCCACCGGCCCGCAACCGAACAACGGCTTGGCTTCTGGCGGCAGCAATCTGGGTCCGACCAATCCGGCGTTGAAAGATGCAGTCAAAGCCCGCATCGATACCGTTCGTGCAGCACACCCTGATCAAACTGGCCCGGTGCCCACTGACCTGGTGACGGCATCGGCCAGTGGTCTGGACCCGCATATTTCTCCTGCCGCAGCGGCTTATCAGATTCACCGTGTCGCCAAAGCGCGTGGCTTGACCGATGACACGTTGCGGCAACTAGTTAACGCCAATACCACTCGCCCACAGTGGGGTTTGTTTGGTGAGCCTGTGGTGAACGTGCTGCAATTGAACCTGGCGCTGGATGATGCGGCCGGCAAAGTGAAAGCATGAATTGATCACCCGCTGCGAGAGCATGAGTTCAACCCAATGCGCAGCCCCGACGGGTATCCGCTGCAAGGTTGGGAGTCTCGCCCCTTGTAGTCAGCAGCGTGGATTGGGCATCCCGAAAAGTGGAAGATACAGCTCCGCAGGGTGGGTTCGGAGTGAAACGACAATCCACCGTCCCCTCAATGCACAAGGTTTTGCGGCGGATTGTCGCGCTGCTCTTTATCCCGGTATAACGGGGCGAATCCACCCTACACTACAAACCATGACCGACGACCTGCGCCCCAACCCTGACCAACTGCTTGCCGAATTGCAGGCCGATGAAGCCGTTGCCCATCGCGGCAAGCTGAAAATCTTCTTTGGTGCCAACGCCGGTGTCGGCAAAACCTGGGCGATGCTGACCCAGGCGCACAGTCGCCAGCGCGAGGGTGCGGATGTGCTGGTGGGGCTGGTGGAAACGCACAAGCGCGAAGAAACCGCCGCCTTGCTGGGGGGCTTGAGCCTGCTGCCACGGCGCACGCTCACCTATCGCGACAAAGCCTTTGAAGAGTTTGATCTGGATGCGGCGCTGGCGCGCAAGCCGCAACTGATCCTGGTCGATGAACTGGCGCACAGCAATGTGGTGGGTAGCCGCCACCCGAAGCGCTGGCAGGATATTGAAGAACTGCTGGCCGCCGGGATCGACGTTTACACCACCGTGAACGTGCAGCATCTGGAAAGCCTGAACGACGTGGTGGGCAGCATCACCGGCGTGCGCGTGCGCGAAACCGTGCCCGATCAGGTGTTTGATGCGGCTGACGATATCGCCTTGGTCGATCTGCCGCCCGATGAACTGCTCAAGCGCCTGCACGAAGGCAAGGTCTATTTGCCCGGCAACGTGGCGCGGGCGCGCGATTCGTTCTTTCGCAAAGGCAACCTGATTGCGCTGCGGGAACTGGCCTTGCGGCGCACGGCGGATCGGGTCGATGCCGAGTTGCGGCGTCACCCGGCCGTTGGTTCTGCGCCGGGCGAAACGCTGCTAGCAGCCATTGCACCGGGTTCTGCTGGTGAAACGTTGGTGCGGCATACTGCCAGGCTGGCCGGTCGCCTGAAGGTGAACTGGTGCGCCGTCACCGTAGAAACCCCGGCGTTGCTGCGCAGTAACACCAAGCTGGCCAGCGCGCGCCGCAATCTGGATCTGGCGGAAAGCCTGGGTGCCAAAGCTGCCATGTTGCCCGGCCCGAACGTACCCGAAGCGCTGGCCGCTTATGCCAGCGATCACGACATGGGGACGGTGGTCATTGGCAAACCGCCGCGTCGTCTCAACATCCTCGAAAGCTACGCTGCCAAGCTCGCGCGCTTGTCGCCCAATCTCACGGTGCAAATTGTCGGCGTTGCCCCGGCGCCGGTCGAGCGCATTGATCCGTGGGCGGTGATCGGTCGCCGCTGGCAAGGCGCGGTATGGGCGCTGATTGGTTGCGGTATCAGCACGATCATTGCCGCCCAGTTGACCCAGGTGTTCGATCTGGCCAACGTCATCATGTTGTATCTGCTGTCGGTGTTGCTGGTGTCGGTGCGCTTTGGCCGCTTTGCCGGGGCGCTGTCGTCACTGTTGTCGGTAGCGGCGTTCGATTTCTTTTTTGTGCCACCGAAAATGTCGTTCACGGTGGCCGATACGCAGTATTTGCTGACTTTCGGCATCATGCTCACGGTGGCGCTGACGCTGAGTCAGATGTCCGCGCGGTTGCGTTTTCAGGCTGAAATCGCCACCAAACGCGAGCGGCGCACGGCTGCGTTGTATGAGTTGTCGCAAGCGCTGTCCGGCGCGCTCATGCGCGAACAAGTGGTGGAACTGGCATTGGCGCATCTGGCGCCACGTTTTCAGACCGATATCGGCCTGGCTTTGCCGGATATGGACGAACAACTGCATCAGGAAGGTGGCATGGCGCTCGATCTGGCCGTAGCCGACTGGGTCTATCGCCATGGTGAAGAGGCTGGGCAAGGTACTGGTACGCTCGCCGCCGCAACAGCGTTTTATCTGCCGCTGACGGCCCCGATGCGTGTACGCGGCGTGCTGGCGCTGATCCCCAAGGGCGATTGGCTGGGTGACCGCGAAGAAAAGCGTTTTTTGCAGACTTGCGCTGCGCAGATCGGTTTGGCGCTGGAACGTGTGCACTTTGTGGAAGTGGCGCAGAACGCGCTGGTGTCGATGGAAGGCGAGCGCTTGCGCAATCATCTGCTGTCGGCCATCTCGCATGATTTACGCACGCCGATCACCGTATTGCTGGGGCTGGCCAGCACGCTGTCCGAAAGCCCTTACGCTGCGCCGCCCGCCCGCGATATCGCGCATCAACTGGTCGGTGAAATCCGCCGTATGAACGATCTGGTGAACAATCTGCTGGATATGGCGCGCTTGCAGGCGGGTGAAGTACGCTTGCGCCAGGATTGGCAGGCGGTAGAAGAAGTAGTCGGCACCAGTCTGCGCTCGCTGGAATTGCGGCTGGTCGAGCACCCGGTGCAACTGGATATTCCGGCCGATCTACCGTTGGTGGAGTTCGACGCCGTTTTGATGGAGCGCGTGCTGGTCAATCTGGTGGATAACGCCATCAAATACACGCCGTTTGGCACCCCCATTACTATCGCCGCCCGCGCCGCGCCGCAAAAACTGCTAATCACGGTTTCCGATACCGGTCCAGGTTTGCCGCCGGGGCGCGAGGAAATGATTTTCTCCAAGTTCACTCGCGGCCAGACTGAATCCGCGACGGCAGGCGTCGGCTTGGGGCTGGCGTTATGCCGGGCAATTGTCGCGGCTCATGGTGGTACGATAACCGCCGCCAACGCGCAAGGTGGCGGGGCCGTATTCACCGTGGCATTGCCACGCCGCGCACCGCCTGCATTGCCCGACCCTGAAAATTTGCTACAAGACCCCATCGCATGAACAGCCAGAGCGCCACCATCGTCATTATTGAAGACGAGCCGCAGATTGCCCGTTTTGTGGCCATGACCGTGGAAGGGGCGGGCATGCAGACACATCACGCCAGCACGGCGCGCCAGGGGCTGATCGAGGCCGGAACGCGCCAGCCGGATTTACTGGTGCTGGATCTGGGCCTGCCTGATGGCGATGGAATTGATCTGATTCGCGAGCTGCGCACCTTCAGCGAAGTGCCGATTCTGGTGCTGTCGGCGCGCAGCCAGGAAGGCGACAAAGTCGCTGCGCTGGATGCCGGTGCCGACGACTATCTGACCAAACCGTTTGGCGTGAACGAATTGCTGGCTCGCGTGCGGGTATTGCTGCGGCGGCATGCCAAAGATGCGCCGGGCGATGGCAAAGTCGCGCTGGGGGAAGTGGAGATCGATCTGGTCGCGCGTACCGTCACTCGTAATGGTGAGTCCATCCACCTCACACCGATTGAGTATCGCCTGCTGGCGACATTGATTCGCCACGCGGGCAAGGTGATTACCCATCGCCAGCTATTGCTGGAGGTGTGGGGGCCTGCTTATGTGGAGCACAGCCACTATCTGCGCATCTATATGGGCCACCTGCGGCAGAAACTGGAAGATGAACCGGCTCAACCCCGACATCTGCTCACCGAATCAGGCGTGGGTTATCGCTTGCTGATCGGTGCTTAATTTGGCCGTTGGTGCGTGGAGCGGTCACGCCAGCAGAATATGTGTCCCGGCGTTGATAAAAGCGTTCAGCAACGCAGGTTTGGTATCGCGCTCGACGATGATGGTGCTGGCTTCGGTGATCGGCGCAATCACGTAGGGCGAAGCGGCGTTAAGTTTTTCGGACGATGCCAGCACGACCGTTTCTGCCGCCCGTGCCATCAATGCCCGCTTCATATAGGCCTCTTCCATATCGCCGGTGCTCAGGCCTTCACTGGCATGCACGCCGGTGACACCCATAAAGAAAATATCCGCCCGGATATGCGCCAGGGATTCCAGCGCGGCCGCGCCGACATTGACGATGGAATGCTTGAACAGCCGCCCGCCGATCATGACCACATCTACGCCCGCATGCTGGACCAGTTCTACCGCCACGCTCGGGCTGTGTGTGACCACCGTCGCGCGCAATGTCGCAGGGAGCGAGCGCGCCAATTGCACGGCGGTGGTGCCGCCATCCAGGATCACAATTTGCCCATCGCTGATCAGCCCGGCCGCCGCCTTGGCAATGGCGGCTTTGGCTGCTGAGGCAATTTGCTGACGCTGGGCAAAATCACCCACCGCTGGCGAAGCGGGCAGGGCGCCACCATGCACCCGTTGCAACAATCCTTCTGCTGCCAGTTCGCGCAAATCGCGGCGGATGGTGTCCTCCGACAAACCCAGTTCCTGGCTGATGGCTCTGGCCTGAATCTGGCCGTCCCGTTTCAGAACGGCGAGCAGATGTTGTTTGCGCTGGCGGGTGAGCATGGTCTGGATATCCGGTTACCGATTTCTTGTTTGCACGAAAAATCTTGTTATTGCACGAAATTGCATGATAGCTTAATGGCTCATGCTCAAAAGGGCAATGGCTCTGCACAAGGGTGAGGCAATGAGTGATACAGCAAACAAGGTAAGAATCGTCGATGTGAAGGTGTTATCGGACGACTGGTATGTGCTGAAGAAAACGACTTTCGACTTTCAGCGCGCCAATGGTCAGTGGCAGCGCCAAAGTCGCGAAACCTATGACCGAGGCAACGGCGCAACCTTGCTGTTATACGATCCGCAGCGCAGGACAGTGGTGCTGACGCGGCAGTTTCGTTTGCCGACGTATGTAAACGGTTATCACGGCATGCTGATCGAGACCCCGGCCGGTTTGCTGGATCAGGCTTCGCCCGAAGAGCGTATTCGCACCGAGGTGGAAGAAGAAACCGGCTATCGCGTGCAAAACGTGCGCAAAGTGTTCGAGGCCTTCATGAGCCCCGGCTCCGTCACCGAGAAGCTGTACTTCTTTGTGGCGCAATACGATGCTTCGCACAAAGTGGCCGACGGTGGCGGGTTGGCGGAAGAAGGTGAGGATATCGAGGTGCTGGAGCTCACCTTTGCCAACGCAATGCAAATGATGGCGGATGGCGAAATCGTCGATGGCAAGACCATCATGTTGCTGCAATATGCGGCGTTGCATCTGTTTGCCGAGGTGCGGGCCAGCAAATAAAAACGCCCGCTCAAGTTGAGACGGGCGTTTGGCTGATTGATTGGGCGAGTCGCAGTACGGCTGCCCGATAATCCAGTTTGATCAGGCCAGCACGGCCAATGCAGCAGCGTAGTCTGGCTCGTTAGCGATTTCGGATACCAGTTCGGTATGCAGCACTTTGTCGTTGGCATCCAGCACCACAACGGCACGCGCAGCTACGCCAACCAGCGGGCCGCCAGCGATCTCGACGCCGTAATCATTCAGGAATTCACGACCGCGCATCAGCGACAGGGTTTGCACGTTATCCAGGCCTTCGGCACCGCAGAAACGGGCTTGAGCAAACGGCAGATCGGCGGAGATACACAACACGACAGTGTTATTCAGCTTGGAGGCGGATTCGTTGAACTTGCGTACAGACATGGCGCAAGTCGGGGTATCCACACTCGGGAAAATATTCAGTACTTTGTTTTTGCCAGCAAAGTTGGCCAGCGTCACGTCGGCCAGATCCTTGCCAACCAGTGAAAATGGTTTTGCCTGGCTACCAACGGCGGGCAGCGAGCCATTCACCGGAACGGGATTGCCGCCGAGAGTTACTTGGGACATGGGTATCTCCTGAATTGCCTGTGTGGAATGCCCGACCAACGCGAAGTTGGCCGGGTGGTCTTTGTAGATGTTGCTGGTTTTTTTGTTGTAGATGTCTCTTTGCTTTGTGCAAAGGCAGACCGCTCAACAGATGAGGTCGTGCGGCGGGATTTTCAAGCGTAAACGCGGATCAACTTCCATCGGTCGAAGATCTCCAAGGCGAATTGGCACCGTTTATGGATAAAACCAGTACAACGAGTAGCCACTGGCATTCAGACCCGCAGCATTGAGTTGCAGGAAAACATGCAATTCGTCATTGGTGGCCAGGGCGGTGCGTTTTTTCTCGTTGGCAACCAGATAGTCTTTGGCAGTAAACACCTTCTTTGCCACAACTTCTTCTTGCGCGTTGGTCAAGGTCAGCTCCAGCGACGGGAGTGCCTGATCATAAGCGGCCAGATTGCGCAGCGATGCCGATAGCTGAATCAACTCAGGATGATCCGGTACAAAGATCAGTTCGGAATAATCCGAACGCAGCAGGCTGGCATTGCGCGGCAACGGCAGGTCGCAACCAAACAGCTGGCAAACGGAAGTCAGCGGTGGACGCAACCACGGGAAGTTGACGCTCAACTCATTGCGATAGCGGATTCCGGCCTGGAACACCAATAACAGAATCAGCAGCACAGCCACGGGCAGCGCGGCGTAATGCCACTTGGGCCGCGCCGCTGGCAACGCCAGCAAGGCATCGTCTTCTGCGGTACGAATCGGGAAATAACCTTCACCACGCTCACTGGCCTGGGCAGACCAGGTTTCCAGCGGCACGGTAAAAATCGGCTCTTCTTCTGCGGTAACATGAGCCGGCTCGGCCGCAACTGGCGGCGCAACAGGCTCGGCGGCGGGCGCAGTTGCAGTTGATACAACAGGCTCAATCGCTGGTGTCGGAGTAGCTACAGGCGGTGCAACGTAATCGTCGTAGTCGGTGGCTTCGGCTTCAGCTGCCACAGCGGCAATCGCCTGAACGTAGGAATTTGCCAGCCAGTCCTGCACGGACTCTTGTGGCGACACTGTAATTGTCTTGGCGAGGTCAGGTGCGATTGCAGCTTGCGGCGTGTGAGCGACGGCTGCCGGCGTGGGAGTTGGCAATGGAGCCGGTGCCAGCAACGGTGCCGGAACCGGGCTG
Source organism: Silvimonas sp. (assembly GCF_031291215.1). NCBI lineage: Bacteria > Pseudomonadati > Pseudomonadota > Betaproteobacteria > Neisseriales > Chitinibacteraceae > Silvimonas > Silvimonas sp. The sequence goes on along the minus strand of NZ_JARLJK010000066.1, from coordinate 33,215 downwards.
GGTGCCGGTGTCTCAATGGGGGCAGGCGCTGGCGCAAAAACCGGAACGTATTCTTTGGCGGCAGGTTGTGCGCTGATGCTCACTGGTGCCGGAGCGGCTGCCACAGGGGTTGGAACAACTTGCGGCGCGGCGCGTTCGACCACTGGCGCAGGTTTTTCGGTGCTGGCTTGCAGTTCCAGGCTGTCACGTGCATTGAAAATGAATGCACATTTGCCGCAACGCACTTTGCCGCCATGGGCGGCCAGTTGCGTTTCGGTTACTTTGAAGGCGGTGCGGCAGTTGGGGCAGCGCGTAACGTAGCTCATGGCCGCGATTCTAGCCTGTAACCTGACACCGGTCACGGTTGCGCAAGTATGTTGTTACGTGCAATACGCAGGCATGCAAAGAAGCGCCCGGAATATGCGATTATCATTGGGATTCTTTCTCAGAGCCTCAGCACCATGAGCAATCCAGTCAGCGGCGTTAGCCACCGCCGCGTGCTTGGCCTGGCGTTTCCTATTGCGCTGGCCAATCTGACCCAACCTTTGCTCGCCGCCGTGGATACCGCCATGGCCGGGCATTTGACCGATGCATCCGCCATTGGTGGCGTGGCCTTGGGCGGCGTGTTTTTCAGCTTCGTGTTCTGGGGTTTCGGCTTTTTGCGCATGGGCACGACGGGTCTGGTGGCACAGGCTTGGGGTGCCAGAGATGACATTGCTCTGCGCGATAACCTCTTACGCGCCATGTCGCTGGCGCTGGCGATCGGGCTGACGATTTTGCTGTTGCAGGTGCCGTTGATTGGCTTCGCGCTGAAGTTGCTCGGCGGTAGCCCGGCGGTACAAAGTGACGCGGCAAGCTACGCGCATGCCCGCATCTGGTCGGCTCCGCTGGTGCTGGCCAACTATGTGGTGCTGGGCTATTTGCTGGGCGTGCAGCGGGTGCGCTGGGCCTTGTTGCTGCAGTTGCTGATCAATCTGGTCAATATCGTCGCGGTTTACAGTTTTGTGCGTGGGTTGGGGTGGGGGATTGTCGGTATCGGTTGGGCCACGGCCTGTGCCGACCTGGCGGGTTTTATTGCTGGCGTGCTGGTGTTATCCAGATTGCTGCCACATGTTTTGCCAGGCATGGTCTGGCGCCGCCTGATTGAATCTGCCTCACTACGCCGCCTGGCGTTAATCAATCGCGACATCTTTTTTCGGACCATGTTGCTGTTGGCCAGCTTTGGCTGGTTTGCCCATGCCGGTGCCAGGCAGAGCGACGTGATCCTGGCCGCCAATGCCTTGTTGATGAATTTCCAGACATTTATGGCGTATGGGCTGGATGGCCTTGCCCATGCGATTGAAGCACTGACCGGTGAAGCTATTGGCGCGCGCCGCCGCGATCAACTGGTGCGGGCGATCAAGATCAGCCTGTTATGGTCTAGCGTGCTGGCTCTCATTTTCAGCGTGGTTTATGCCCTGGCTGGCCCGACGATCATTGGTTTGCTCACAGATCAGAGCGCAATCCGCATTGCCGCCGAACGTTATTTGCCCTGGGCCGTACTGGCACCCGTGATCTCGGTCTGGGGGTTTTTGCTGGATGGGGTGTTTATTGGCGCCACGCGCACTCACGATTTAATGCGCTGCATGGCCTTGTGCTTTGGCTGTTTTATCGTGCTGGCGCTGATCTTGTTGCCCTTAATGGGTAATCACGGCTTGTGGCTGGCACTGATGCTATTCATGGCGTTGCGCGGCGTGACGCTGGGGCTGCGCTTGCCCGCGTTGGTGGCAGATGTTGCGGACGAAGCCGATACGGATGTTGGGCTGGCCGGGCGTGTTGTGACGGTTCGGAGTTGAGCCTGGTGATGCGCTGGTCCACCTGGAGTGGCAATAAAAAAGCCGGTTGCAAACGCGACCGGCTTTTATCTGGATGACGCGAACGGCCATCAACCTTGTTTGCGCGTACCCGACAAGCACACCCAGCCTTCTTCGGCAGCGGGCGGCAAGAAGGTGAACCACACGCCGTAAATCGCCATGACTTCATCGGCCTGTTCTTCCAGAATGCCCGACAACGCAATGTGCCCACCGGCACGCACACGCCCGGCCAGCAACGGTGCCAGCGTTTTGAGCGGGTTGGTCAGAATGTTGGCGACCACCACGTCGTATTGCTGCTGGGGTGCTTCGTTGGGCAAGAAGAACGAGATTTCCACGTTGTTCTGCTCGGCATTCTGGCGTGATGCAATCATCGCTTGCGCATCGATATCCACGCCGTGTGTGTCGCCAGCGCCCAATTTCTTCGCGGCGATGGCCAGAATGCCGGAACCACACCCGTAATCCAGCACGGTTTCGCTTTGCTGGATATTGCTGTCCAGCCATTTCAGGCACAACCGCGTGGTGGGATGGCTGCCGGTGCCGAACGCCAGACCGGGATCAAGCACGATGTTAATCGCACGTGCATCGGGCGATTCGTGCCATGTGGGTGTAATCCGCAGCCGGTCGGAAATGCGGATCGGATCAAACTGCGATTGCGTCAAACGCACCCAGTCTTGTTCTTCCATGATCTGCACGGTGTACAGCGGGTGGGCAATGCCGGTGCTGTTGCATGCTGCGGCCACGATGAATTCTGGCGCTGCGCCATCTTCCAGCAAGGCCACCACGATGCTTTTTTCCCACAGTTGTTCGAGCGGTTCACCCGGCTCGCCAAAAATGGGTTTTTCATCGGCGGTGCCCGCAGTGGCGTCCTCGATCGACACGGACAGGGCGCCCAGATCGAAGAGGGCGTCCGACAGCGCCTCGGCATTCCGGGAATCTGTTTCGATACGAAGTTCTTGCCAGGACATGATGCTGCCTCAAAACCAAATGACCATTCTCGCATTGCTCAGCACTGCAAGAAAAGCGCGATTTACGACATGCAACAGGGGCTTTGCCCGAAGTTGCAGATTTTTTGCTGGCTAACAAAGCAAAACGGAGCCGTAGCTCCGTTTTGTATTACCACCATTCAGAGGCAGTTTAGCCGATCTGATTTTCCAGCAATGCGCGGATTTCCGGCATTTTGTGCTCCAGGTAATGAATACTGGTGCCGCCCTTGATAAAGGCCGCATCCAGCAACAGTTGCTGGTGCAAAGGAATATTGGTGTTGATGCCTTGAACCACCATTTCCGACAGCGCAATACGCATGCGGGCCATAGCCTGCTCGCGTGTGTCACCGTAGGTGATGATCTTGCCGATCATCGAATCGTAGTTTGGCGGAACAAAATAGCCTTGGTACACGTGTGAATCCACCCGCACGCCTGGGCCACCCGGCGTATGCCACGTGGTGATGCGACCTGGGCTCGGTACAAACTTGAGCGGGTCTTCGGCGTTAATGCGGCACTCAATGGCGTGGCCTTTGAGCTTGATGTCTTTTTGCGTGTAATTGAGCTTCAAGCCAGCAGCAACGCGGATCTGTTCTTGCACGATGTCCACGCCAGTGATCATTTCGGTCACCGGGTGTTCCACCTGCACGCGGGTGTTCATTTCAATGAAATAGAACTCGCCATTTTCGAACAGAAACTCAAAAGTACCGGCACCGCGATAACCGATCTTGCGGCAAGCATCGGCGCAGGCTTCGCCCACACGTTTGCGTTGCGCTTCGGTAATGCCTGGAGCCGGCGCTTCTTCGATCACTTTCTGGTGGCGGCGTTGCATGGAACAATCGCGTTCGCCCAGATAAATGGCGTTGCCGTGGGTATCGGCCAGAATCTGGATTTCCACGTGGCGTGGGTTTTCCAGAAACTTTTCCATGTATACGGTCGGGTTGCCGAAGGCGGCACCTGCTTCCGACTTGGTCATTTCGACCGAACGCAGCAGTTCGTTTTCTTCGTGCACCACACGCATACCGCGACCACCGCCGCCGCCAGCGGCCTTGATGATCACCGGATAACCGATCTTGCGGGCAATCTTCAGAACTTCGGTGTTGTCGTCTGGCAGCGCGCCATCTGAGCCCGGTACGCACGGCACCTTGGCCGCTTTCATGGCGTTCTTGGCGGAAACCTTGTCACCCATCAGGCGGATGGATTCAGGCTTGGGGCCGATGAACACAAAGCCGGATTCTTCTACACGTTGCGCAAAGTCAGCGTTTTCCGACAGAAAACCGTAGCCTGGGTGAATGGCTTGTGCTTCTGTGACTTCAGCGGCAGCAATCAGCGACGGTACGTTCAGATAGCTCAAACCGGACGGGTTCGGGCCGATACATACCGACTCATCGGCCAGCTTTACGTATTTGGCTTCGCGGTCGATTTCAGAATGCACGACCACGGTCTTGATGCCCATTTCGCGGCATGCACGCAAAATCCGCAGAGCAATTTCTCCGCGATTTGCGATCAGAATCTTGTCAAACATGGCTCAACTCCGTGAGAAGTGAGAGATCTGGCGCAACCTGGCTGGTGTTATCGACCAGTTTTGCAGCGCCGTACACCTCACAGAATTATCCAATAATGAACAGCGGCTCGCCGTATTCAACCGGCTGACCGTTTTCCACCAGCACGGCTTTAACCGTGCCGCTGACTTCGGCTTCGATCTCGTTCAAGAGCTTCATCGCCTCAATGATGCACAGCGTATCGCCGACATTCACTTGCTGGCCGATTTCAATGAAGTTCTTGGCGCCAGGGCTTGGCGCGCGGTAGAACGTGCCGACCATTGGCGACTTGACCGGTGTGCCTTCTTGCACGGCCGGAGCGGCTTCAGCCGCAACCGGTGCCGCAGCTGCCGCAGGGGCGCCGGCTGGCAACTGGATCTGCGGTGCCTGGGTCAGGTAAGTTGGCGCGAGGGATTGATTCACGCGGGTAATGCGAACTTTTTCTTCGCCCTCGGTCACTTCAAGCTCGGCAATGCCGGATTCCTCGACGAGATCGATCAGCTTTTTGAGTTTGCGCAAGTCCATTGATGGCAACCCTTCTTTGATATGTATTTAGTTTTGGGACAACGACGTCGTCTTCAGGACGTCTTGACGGAATGATTGAGCGCGAACGCCAAGGCATATTCATAGCCTTTGGCGCCCAAGCCGCAGATCACGCCAACGGCGAGATCGGAAAAGAACGAGTGATGCCGAAACGATTCACGGGCGTGAACGTTGGAAAGATGTACTTCCACAAAAGGCTTTTTGACGCCGGAAAGGGCATCGCGCAACGCCACACTGGTATGGGTGAACGCGGCCGGATTAATGACAATGAAGTCAGTGCCGTCGTTCAAGGTTGCATGAATGCGTTCGATCAACTCGAATTCGCGATTGGACTGGAATGTTTCAACCAGGGCACCCACTGCGGCGCCTTGTTCAATCAAACGGGCATTGATGGCAGCCAGTGTATCGGCGCCATAATGTTGCGGTTCGCGTACCCCGAGCAGATTGAGGTTGGGACCGTGCAGAACCAGTATTTTTCGGCCTTGCGTCATGGTCGCCCCGGATCGAGTGTTCCCTGTCATCGGCGGGAGTTTGCCGAGCCAGATGGGTGTTGTCCAGTAAATTCGACGAAATTCGCAGAATTTGCAAGATAAAACACTCGTTTGAAAACGTGTTTTAACGAAGCACAGCGCGGCTTGCGACCGTTTGCTGCTGATATACTGCCGTAACTTTGTTACAGCGACTACTGAGTATTTCCATGCAGTTATCTGATTTTGATTACCACTTGCCCGAGCATTTGATCGCCCAGTTTCCGCCGGAACAGCGCGGTGGCAGCCGTTTACTACACGTGGATGGTGCCACCCTGCAAGATCGCACGTTCGCCGAACTTCCCGGCTTTTTACGCGCAGGCGACGTTTTGGTGTTCAACGACACCAAAGTGATCAAGGCGCGGCTGTTTGGGCAGAAAGAAAGCGGCGGCCAGATTGAGGCGTTGATCGAACGCGTATTGGGCCCGCATCGCGCGCTCGCGCACGTGCGTTCATCCAAGTCGCCCAAGCCGGGCAGCAAACTGATCTTCAATGGCGGCTGGACTGCCACCATGATTGAACGCCAGGGCGAGCTGTTCTTGCTGGAGTTCGATGCAGAAGCATCGGTGCTGGAGATTCTGGATGCGGCAGGCTTGTTACCGCTGCCGCCGTATATCACCCACGTGCCCGATGAGGAAGACGCCAAACGCTATCAAACCGTTTATGCCCGCGACCCAGGCGCTGTGGCGGCCCCGACCGCCGGGCTGCACTTTACCGATACGTTGCTGGAACAACTGCGCGCGCAAGGTGTGCAAACCGCGTTTCTGACTCTGCATGTGGGCGCTGGTACTTTCCAGCCGGTGCGGGTGGAGAACGTGGCAGAGCACAAAATGCATTTCGAGCGTTACGCCATTTCGCCAGAAACGGTGGCGCTGCTGCAAAAGGCCAAGGCTGAAGGCGGACGCATCATCGCGGTGGGCACGACTTCATTGCGCGCACTGGAAGCTGCCAGCCAGCAGGGCTTTCTGGCGCAACCAGAAGGCGATACCGATATCTTCATTACGCCCGGATATCAGTTCCGCGTGGTGGACCGGTTGGTGACCAACTTCCATCTGCCCAAGTCCACGCTGTTGATGTTGGTGGCCGCGTTTGCCGGTCACGACACCATGATGAACGCCTATCAGCACGCCGTTGCGCACGAATACCGTTTTTTCAGTTATGGCGACGCCATGCTGCTGGAGCGGCAATCCCTGTAGAATCATGGGTTTTGCTTGTTGGCCCGGGTGTGGCCAGCGCGGCGCAGGCAGCTGGCTTGTGCTGATTTTTGATCAAGCATCGGACTGTTTTCCGATAGCGAGAGGTATGTATATATATGTCCCAACACACTCAGCAAGCACTTGATGGCTTGCAGTTCGAACTGAAGACCACCAGCGGCGGTGCTCGCCGTGGTCAGGTGACGCTGAATCATGGCGTGGTGCAGACCCCGGTGTTCATGCCGGTCGGCACCTATGGCACGGTCAAGGCCATGACCCCGCGAGATCTGAATGAAATCTCCGCGCAGATCATCCTGGGCAACACTTTTCACCTGTGGCTGCGCCCGGGGCTGGAAGTGATTGGCCAGTTTGGCGGGCTGCATGAATTCATGGGCTGGGATAAGCCCATCCTTACTGATTCGGGCGGCTTCCAGGTATTCAGTCTGGGCGATTTGCGCAAGATCACCGAAGAAGGCGTCAAGTTCCAGAGCCCGGTGAATGGCACCAAGTTGTTTCTCACGCCAGAAGAATCCATGCGTATCCAGCGCGTGCTCAATTCTGACGTCGTGATGATTTTTGACGAATGCACCCCGTATCCGGCTACGCACAAAGAAGCGGCCGATTCGATGCGCATGTCTGCCCGCTGGGCGCGGCGCTCGCGTGATGAGTTTGACCGGCTGGAAAACCCCAACGCGCTGTTCGGCATTGTTCAGGGTGGCATGTATGAAGACCTGCGTGACGAATCGCTGGCGGGGCTTGATGACATCGGTTTTCACGGCATGGCCATTGGCGGCCTGAGCGTAGGCGAGCCACGCGAAGAGTTTTACCGCGTACTGGCGTACACCGGCCCCAAGTTGCCGGTGAACAAGCCGCGTTATCTGATGGGTGTGGGTACGCCGGAAGATCTGGTTTTTGGCGTTTCGCAAGGCATCGACATGTTCGATTGCGTGATGCCAACCCGCAATGCGCGCAACGGTATGTTGTTTACACGCTACGGCGACATCAAGATCAAGAATGCCAAACATCGGCAAGACAAACGTGTGCTGGATGAAACCTGCGACTGCTACACTTGCCGCAATTTCAGCCGGGCGTATCTGCATCATTTGTTCCGCTCGGGCGAAATTCTGGCCGCACAACTGAATACTATCCACAACTTGCGCTACTACCAGGTGTTGATGGCAGACATGCGCGCCGCCATTGAACAAGATGCATTCCCCGCCTATGTGACCGGTTTTCACGCTGACCGGGCACGAGGAACTGACTGATTACACGACAGTCAGAGGCGAGCTACCGGCCACTTTGGGCCTGGTAGCATGTCCGCTTGGACGGCCCGTTGTGGATTTCATCCAGGTCGCGGGCTAAAATAAGCGGCTTTTTTAATCGTTTTACACTTATACGGAAAATCAACCGCCATGCAGCTGATCCCTTCTGCCTTCGCCGCTGATGCGGGCGCAAGCGCCGGCCCAATGGGAGGACTGCTGTCCTTCGCGCCGATGATCGTCATCTTCGTGCTGTTCTATTTCTTGTTGATTCGTCCGCAACAAAAGCGCGCCAAAGAGCAACAAGCCATGTTGCAAGCCGTGCAAAAGGGCGATGAAATTGTGACTACCGGTGGTTTGCTGGGACGCGTTGCCAAAGCAACGGATGCTTATCTCACGATTGAACTGGCTGACGGTGTTGAAGTGTTGATCCAGCGTTCGGCAGTTGCCCAGCGCCTGGAAAAAGGCACGATCAAAAACAATAAGTAAAACGTAACCCGAGAAGCGGCAGCATCGTCTGCCGCTTGTCATTACCGGCTCTGAACATGAACCGTTATCCCGTGTGGAAGTACCTGCTGATCATCGTCACCGTTGTGGTGGCGGTGCTTTACACCCTGCCGAATCTCTTCGGTGAAAGCCCCGCAGTGCAGATTTCCAGTGCCCGGGCCACCGTCAAGGTGGATGCCGCGCTGCAAGATCGCGTAACGGCTTTGGCTACCAAGGCCGGGTTTACCCCAGAAGCTGTGCTGGCTGACGCCAATTCGGTCAAGCTGCGCTTCAAAGACACTGAAACCCAGCTCAAGGTCAAGGATGCCATCCAGTCCGCGCTGGGCGACGATTACTCCGTGGCGCTAAATCTGGTGCCGCAAACACCGGCATGGCTGGTGGCCATTGGTGCCAAGCCGATGTCGCTGGGTCTGGATTTGCGCGGTGGTGTGCACTTCTTGCTAGAAGTGGACATGGATGCTGCGGTCAGCAAGTCGCTGGACAAAACCGCCGGTGACGTGCGCCGCGAACTGCGCGACAAAGAAATCCGCTACGGCAAGATCGATCGCCTGCGCGACAGCGTAGTCGTGCAATTGCGTGACGCACAAACGGTGGATGACACCGCCAACGCGCTGCGCAAAGCCCTGCCGAATATGGCACTGACCGAAGCCAAAGACCCGAACAACTACTCCGTGACGTTGACCTTCACGCCAGCCTCTTTACTGCAACTGAAGAACGATGCAGTGAAGCAGAACATCACCACGCTGCATAACCGCGTGAATGAACTGGGTGTGGCCGAGCCGGTGATCCAGCAACAAGGTGAAGGCCGCATTGTGGTCGAACTGCCTGGTGTGCAGGATACCGCCAAGGCCAAGGATATTCTGGGTCGTACCGCCACGCTGGAAGTACGCCTGGTTGATGACGACCAATCGCATCTTCAGCAAGCGCTGGCTGGTAACGTTCCGGATGGCACGGTACTGATGACCGAACGTGGTCGCAATGGTCAACCTAGCCCGATCCTGGTCAAGAAAGACGTAGAACTGACTGGCGACAGCATCAACGACGCCCAGCCTGGTTTTGACGATCACAGCCAGCCAGCGGTCTCGATCAGCCTGGATTCAACCGGCGCCAATATCTTCCGTCAGCTCACTCACGACAACGTGAACAAGCGCATGGCGATGATTCTGGTAGAAAAGGGTAAGGGCGAAGTCGTTACCGCTCCGGTGATCCGTAGCGAAATCGGTGGTGGTCGCGTGCAGATTTCCGGCGCCATGACGGTGGCTGACGCCAACGACACCGCGCTGCTGCTGCGTGCCGGTTCGCTGGCCGCGCCGATGAACATCGTGGAAGAACGCACGGTTGGTCCAAGCCTGGGTAAGGAAAACATCCAGAAGGGCTTTGAGTCGACCATGTATGGTTTCCTCGCCATTGCCGTATTCATGGTGATCTATTACCGCGTGTTCGGTGTGTCCTCGGCCATTGCGTTGAGCGCCAACCTGATGTTCCTGCTGGCGCTGTTGTCCATGCTTGGCGTTACGCTCACGCTGCCAGGTATCGCGGCGATTGCGCTGACGCTGGGGATGGCGATTGACTCCAACGTGCTGATCAACGAGCGCGTGCGTGAAGAACTGCGCAACGGCATGAGCCCGCATATGTCGATCCAGAACGGCTACGCTCACGCGTTTGCCACCATTCTGGATTCGAACGTTACCACCCTGATCGCCGGCCTGGCTCTGCTGATCTTCGGTTCGGGCGCGGTGCGCGGCTTTGCCTGGGTGCATTGCTTCGGCATCATCACCTCCATGTACAGCGCTGTGTTTGTTTCCCGCGGCCTGATCAACTTGTTCTACGGCTACCGTCGCCGCTTGTCCACGCTGGCTGTATAAGGCGGGGGAGAAAAAAATGATTGAGTTTTTCCATGTAAAGCGCGACATCCCGTTCATGAGCTACGGGAAGATCACCACGGCGATTTCGCTGGCGACCTTCTTGCTGGCCGTGTTCTTTCTGGTGCACAAAGGGCTGAATCTGGGCGTTGAGTTCACCGGTGGTACGGTGGTCGAAATGCAATACAGCCAGTCAGTGGATCTGAATTCGGTCCGGACCAAGGTTGATTCGCTCAAGTACGGCGATGCTCAGGTGCAGGCGCTGGGTAACACCCGCGACGTGATGGTGCGTATCCCGAACATCAAGGGCAAGACCTCGGCCCAGCTATCTAACGATGTGCTGAACACGCTCAAGCAAGACCGCCCGGACGTACAAATCCGCAAGGTTGAGTTTATTGGGCCGTCGGTGGGCGATGAACTGGTGTCGCACGGCCTGACCGCGCTGACGCTGGTTTGCGTCGGCATCATGGCCTATCTGGCGATTCGCTTTGAGTGGCGTTTTGCGGTCTCCGCCATCATCGCCAACATGCATGACGTGGTGATTATTCTCGGGTTCTTTGCGTTCTTCCAGTGGGAGTTCTCGCTGACCGTGCTGGCCGCGGTGCTGGCTGTGCTGGGTTACTCGGTGAACGAATCGGTGGTGGTGTTTGACCGGATTCGCGAGAATTTCCGCAAGCCCAACATGCGCGGCAAGGGTGTGCCGGAAATCATTGATAACGCCATTACCGCCACCATGAGCCGGACCATCATCACTCACGGTTCGACCGAAGTGATGGTGTTGTCTATGCTGATCTTCGGCGGCCCGGCATTGCACGGGTTTGCTTCGGCACTGACGATCGGTATTTTGTTCGGGATTTATTCATCGGTGCTGGTGGCTTCGCCACTATTACTGATGTTTGGCGTGACCCGCGACAACATGATCAAGCCAGTGAAAGTCAAACAGGAAGCAGTGGTCTAACCGCCAACAGGTGTGGCTTGTCGCCACATCTGCAATGCAATAGATCATGACGCCGGCGCTGTTTGCGCCGGCGTTGTCTTTTTCTGAGTCAGTTTTATTTAACAAGTGCCGTGATTACCCGTACCATTCCGGCTGCGCGTGTCACACTCTAACCAGACAGGACTTCCCCGCCCCATGGACTTCAATCTGATCCAGATTTTTCTGCACCTGGACGTTTATCTGCAGCAAATGGCGCAGAACTACGGCACCGGCATTTATGCGCTGCTGTTCGCGGTGATCTTTTGCGAAACCGGTCTGGTGGTTTTTCCGTTCCTGCCGGGCGATTCATTGCTGTTTGTGGGCGGCGCGGTGGCGGCACTGGGCGGCATGGACCCATACCTCCTGGCGGGGACGTTGATTCTGGCGGCTATCCTGGGCGACAGCACCAACTACATCATTGGCCGTACCATCGGCGAAAAGCTGTTCAGCAATCCCAATTCAAAAATATTCCGTCGTGATTACCTGACGCGCACGCATGAATTTTATGATCGCCACGGCGGCAAGACCGTGACGCTGGCGCGATTCATCCCCATCGTGCGCACCTTTGCACCGTTTGTCGCAGGTGTGGGCAAGATGCCGTATCTGCGCTTTCTGGCGTTCAGCGTATTCGGTACGCTGGTTTGGGTAGGTGGTCTGGTGGCGCTGGGTTATTTCTTTGGCAACATCGAGTTCATCAAGAAGAATCTTTCCGTGATGATCATCTGCATTGTTGGTATTTCTTTCCTGCCGATGATCATCGGCGCGGTACGGCACAAGCTGGGCAAGGCATGAGTGAAGCGTTTTACACCGATAAAGTCGCCGTTCGCGCGGCTTTTGACAAAGCAGCCAGTACCTATGACGCCGCAGCCGTATTGCAGCGTGAAGTCGTCCAGCGCATGGCCGAACGGCTGGACTATATCCGCATCAAACCAGAGCGCATGCTGGATGCAGGTAGCGGCACCGGCTTTGCCTGTCCGATTCTGCGCGAACGTTATCCGGAAGGGCGGCTGATTGAACTTGATCTGGCGCCCGGCATGCTGCGCATCGCACGTGAGCAACGTGGTGGTGGCGGCATCAAGGCCATGTTCGACCGTCGCAAGCCAGTACAGGTATGTGGCGATCTGGAAGCGCTGCCGCTGGCCAGCAACTCGGTTGATCTGATCTGGTCTAGCCTGGCCTTGCAGTGGTGCAATGTGCCGGATGCGGCCTTTGCCGAAATGCTGCGCGTGCTCAAGCCGGGCGGCTTGCTGATGTTCTCCACGCTCGGCCCGGATACCCTTAAAGAGTTGCGTTCGGCCTTTGCCAGCGTTGACGGCTACACCCATGTGAACCAGTTTATCGACATGCACGATCTGGGCGATGCGCTGGTGAACAGCGGCTTTGCTACGCCAGTGATGGACATGGAACACATCACGCTAACCTATCCCGAACTCAAACCTATCCTCGCTGACCTGAAAGGCATTGGCGCGCATAACGCAACGCGCGGCAGACGTAGCGGCATGATGGGCAAAACGGCATGGCAGCGGGTCGTGGCCAATTACGAGCAATTCAGGCGAGATGGCGAACTGCCAGCAACCTACGAAGTGGTTTATGGCCACGCCTGGAAACCTGAAATCATGCCGGCCAGAACACTGGCCGATGGTAGTCAGGTGATTGAATTCCGGCCGAGAGCACGCTAATGGCCGCGCAGGGTTACTTCATTACCGGCACGGATACCGAAGTCGGTAAAACCGTCGCCACTTGTCAGTTGCTGAGAGCCTTTAACGCAGCAGGCAAGCAAACCATCGGTATGAAGCCGGTTGCGTCAGGTTGTGAGCTGCGTAGCGATGCAGATGGTCAGTCTTTTATGTGGAATGCTGACGTTGCCGCGCATGCCGCAGCCTCTAGCGTGCAGGCAGATGGGCAGTTGGTGAATCCCTACCGCTTCATGCCGCCAATCGCCCCGCATCTGGCCGCTCGCGAAGCGGGAATTGACGTTTCTTTGCCACATCTGCTGCAATGCTCCGCGGCCTTGCAGCAGCAGGCAGATGTGGTGCTGGTGGAAGGTGCTGGCGGCTGGTATGCACCGCTAAACGAGTCCGCCATGATGGCTGATCTGGCTAAAGCGTTGGGCTTTCCGGTGATTCTGGTGGTGGGGATGCGTTTGGGTTGTATCAACCATGCGCTTCTGTCGGTGCAGGCCATAGAGGCGAGCGGACTCCAGTTTGCGGGGTGGATCGCCAACCGGGTTGATCCGGCCATGTCACGCTACGAGGACAACCTGCAAACCTTGCAAAAGGCGCTGCGTTCCCCACTGTTGGGGCAGATCGAGTATGCTGCCGCAGCCGAGCAAGGCTGCTTGCCAGCGACGGCGTTGCATTTTCTTTGCTGAACACTTGTGTCAGGGTTTCGCGTGGCGCAAACTTGCGGGCGACATAGTCGGACCACCCAATGAAAAAACTCTCTGGTTTTTTACGGCCTGCGATATTCGCGGTTCTGATAGCACTCTCTTTGTTGACTGGCTGTTCTAAAGTCGCATTCGAGGGCACCGATATTACCGGGGTAGACTTTGGCGGTGATTTCACGCTGGTGGACCATCACGGCAAAGCCCGACGTCTGGCGGATTTCAATGGCAAGGTCGTGGCGCTGTTTTTTGGTTACACCCATTGTCCGGATGTTTGTCCAACCACCATGGCAGAATACGCGGCGGTCATGAAAACACTGGGCAGCAAGGCGTCACAGGTACAAGTCCTGTTTGTGTCGCTGGACCCGGAACGGGACACCCCGGCGTTACTGGCGCAATATGTCCCGGCGTTTAACCCCGGATTTATTGGCATGACCGGCACGCCACAACAAGTGGCAGACGTCGCCGCGCGTTATAAAGTGGTGTACCAGAAACAAGGTTCAGGTGCGGATTACACCCTGGATCACAGTGCGGGCAGTTATTTACTGGATAGAAAAGGGCGCCTGCGGGTGCTGGAAAATTACGGTGCTGCGCCATCGGTATTGGCGAAAGACCTGAATACCCTGATTGAGGAATAAGCTTGCATGAGCGAGCCTGAGAACCAACAAGAACAGCAAAGCCCCATTGCCGAGGGCGAAGACGTATCACCGTTCTTGCTGACCAACGTACTGGAAATCGGAGCCGTCTTGCGCCAATTGGTGCAGCGGGGCGATTTCGTGACCATCTATTTTTCGCATGGTCAGCAGTTGATGCTGTCGCGCATTCTGGCTGTGGATGTCGCCAAGCGCGAACTGATCCTGGATGTGGGCGGCCACCAGGCAACCAACGACGCGCTGGCCAAATCCGAGCGAAATATCGTGGTGGCCATGCCTGATGGGGTGAAAGTGCAATTTGTGATCGGCCAGCCAGACATTGTCGAATTTGAAGACTCGCCTGCATTCAGGGTTCCTTTTCCGCGTGACCTCGTAAAACTGCAAAGGCGCGAATTTTTCCGGATTGATACCCCATTGGTCCGCCCGTGGGCCTGTGAAGTGATCCTGGCAGGTAACCAGCGAGCCACGCTGGAGGTCCATGATATTTCGCTCGGCGGCGTGGGGCTGTGGGCAAACTCAACTCAAGCGGCAATGCTTCAGCCAGGTGAGAAGGTGCCCAAAGCCGAACTGGAACTGGGGCAGTGGGGCAATATGCCAGTGAATCTGGAAGTGCGTTCCCGCCGGGTGATGATGACGCGTTCCGGGCAGGAAATGCATCATATCGGCTGCCGCTTTCTCAATATTGGCCGCAGCGCCGAAGCCATGCTGCAGCGTTTGCTGGCGCACCTTGAACGTGAGCGTAAGTCATTGGTCGATCGCTAGGAGCAAGGTTACTTTTGAGTCGCCCTATAAAACAAATACCCCGCTAGATGCGGGGTATTTGTTTTGGTTAGCCACAAGTGGCAACCGTCAGGGATGGATTGATCTGAAGAGTCAGAAGGTCAGCACCACGCGTCCCAGCAATTCGCCCGCTTCCATTTTGGCGAAAATCTCATTGATCTCATCCAGTTTGGCTGTGCTGTAATGCACTTTGACCTTGCCGTCTGCCGCAAACTGCAGTGATTCACGCAAGTCTTCGCGGGTGCCAACGATGGAGCCGCGAACGGTGATGCGCTTGAGCACGACGTCAAAAATGGGTGTTTCAAAAGTGCCCGGTGGCAAACCAACCAGCGAAATCGTGCCGCCACGGCGCAACAGATCGATACCTTGTTTGAAGGCGGCAGGCGATACCGCAGTAACCAGCGCGCCGTGCACGCCACCGGTGTCTTTCTGCACTTTGGCCACCATGTCCGCGTCGGCGTAGTCGTAGGCCAGATCTGCGCCCAGTTCTTTCGCCAGCGCCAGTTTGTCAGCGCCGTGGTCAATGGCAACCACCTTGAAACCCATGGCCTTGGCGTATTGCACCGCGACGTGCCCCAAGCCGCCGATGCCGGAGATGGCGACCCAGTCACCGGGTTTGGCGTCGGTCTCTTTCAATCCTTTATAGGTGGTCACGCCAGCGCACAGAATCGGCGCGACGTCCGCAGGATCAAGCCCTTTCGGAATCACGGCCACGTAGTCGGCCGGGGCGAGCATGTATTCGGCAAAGCCACCGTTCACCGAATAACCGGTGTTGTTTTGGGTTTCGCACAGCGTTTCCCAGCCGGTGACGCAATAAGTGCAGCAGCCGCACGCATCATGCAACCACGGCGAGCCAACGATATCACCCTTTTTGATGCGTTTTACGCCCGGCCCAACCTGCACGACTTCGCCAACGCCTTCATGCCCCGGAATAAACGGTGGTGTTGGTTTCACCGGCCAGTCCCCATGGGCCGCGTGCAAGTCGGTGTGGCACACACCGCAGGCGATCAGGCGGATCAGCACCTGGCCTGGACCTGGATCGGGGATATCGACATGGGTGATTTCGAGCGGTTTTTTGAATTCGCGAACCACGGCTGCGCGTGCGGAAACCGGCATGATGAGACTCCTTGCCTGAGGATAAAAGGAGGAAGCCACGGCAAGCCGTGGCTAATTGGAAAACGATACGACTCGGTGACCTACTGAGGTTTGACCTTAGGCAATTTATGAGAAATTTGCGAATGCAAATATTTCATTGTCGTGGGCCAGCGCAAATGCAGGCGCAATTCTCGTTTGATACGGCAGTTGCGCAGTTTTCTGGATTCATTGAGATACGACATCAGCGCCGGTGACAGCTGCTGACTGGCTTCGCTGCGGGCGATGCGTGGTGGTCGGGGTAGATCGCAGGCGTCGGCAACCTGGTCAAACCAGTCGCCCATGAGTGTCGGGTGATCATCCACCGCGTTGTAGGCCCGTAATGGTTTG
Source organism: Silvimonas sp. (assembly GCF_031291215.1). NCBI lineage: Bacteria > Pseudomonadati > Pseudomonadota > Betaproteobacteria > Neisseriales > Chitinibacteraceae > Silvimonas > Silvimonas sp. The sequence continues at coordinate 16,697 of NZ_JARLJK010000066.1, read as the reverse complement.
CCCCGAAATAACGCCAGGCAAACCGCGTGGGCCAGGTCGTCGGCATGAATATGGTTGGACCAGCTGTCCTCTGCGGGATTGATAGAAGGATCGCCCCGCCTAACCCGTTCTACTGGCAAACGGCCTTCGGCATAGATGCCAGGCGCCCGCAGGATGCTTAAGCGGCGACCAGCGCGCCGCGCCCAAGTCCGCATTTGCTGTTCTGCGCTGACTCGTCGCCGGGCACGTGCGGAATCCGGTCGCAATGGCGCGCATTCGTCCAGCCATTGGCCGTCGGCATTTCCATAGACCCCGGTCGTGCTGATGTAGACAGCCGCCAGGGTTGGGTATGCTAAAATTGGCCGCTTCTGTGGTCTTGCCGACGATTTTTGTAATGCAGCAAGCAACTTGTGAGTACGCAAATCGGCCTCACCTGAAGCAACAGGCGGCGCGCTATGAATCAGTGCTGCGCGCAGGCCGCCGAGGCGGCTGAGTGTAGACGCATCGTCAAGGTCGGCCCGCAATACATGGGCACCGGCGTGTCGCAGTTCGACGGCCTGATCTTCGCGGCGGCAGATCACAAAGACTTGAAACCGTGCCAGCAACCAGGGCAGTGCGCGCGAAATGACGTCGCCACAACCGGCTATCAACAAGCGGGGGCGCATGAGGTGACGCGATCTATTTCTGTTTATTGGCAACACTTGATTGATCTGGAAAGATTTTACGATGTCCAAGCAACTTACCATCCTCCCCGCTGGCCAGCAAATCACCATGGAAGACGGCCAGACTATCCTTGATGCCGCCATTGCTGCCGGTTTCAGCATGCCCTATGGCTGCAAAAACGGCGCATGTGGTGCTTGCAAGGGCCAAGTGGTGAGTGGCGAAGTCGATTATCCAGATGGTTACGCCGAATCCGCTTTGCCACATATGGAGCGTGAGCGTGGCATGGCGTTGTATTGCTGCGCGGTTCCCACGGGCGACATTACGGTGGAATGCCGTGAAGTCTCGGCCACCAAAGATATCCAGATCAAAACCTTGCCGTGCCGGGTGCAGAAGATCGAAAAAATCTCGCATGACGTCGCGGTACTGTCGTTCAAGCTGCCGACGACTGAACGTTTGCAGTTTCTGGCCGGGCAATACATCGACCTGCATACCAAGGGTGGCAAGAAGCGCAGTTTCTCTATTGCCAATGCCCCGCATGATGACGAATTCCTGCAGTTACACATCCGCTGCATGCCCGGTGGCGAGTTTGCCAACTATGTCTGGAATGAGATGAAAGAGCGCGAGATCATGCGCTTTACCGGCCCGCTGGGGTCGTTCTTCCTGCGTGAAGACAGCGATAAGCCGATCATCTTCATCGCCACCGGTACCGGCTTTGCGCCAATCAAGGGCATTCTGGAGCACGCCTTCAACAAGGGCATCAAGCGCGAGATGATCCTGTACTGGGGCTGCCGCAGCTTGCAGGATTTGTACATGCCGCAGCTGCCTGCCGACTGGCAGCAAGCACATCCGAACTTCAAGTTTGTCCCGGTAATGTCAGACCCATTGCCGCAAGACAACTGGTCGGGGCGTACGGGCTTGGTGCACGAAGCGGTGATGGATGACTTTGGTAGTCTGGCCGGGCGGCAGGTTTATGCTTGCGGTGCACCGGTGATGGTGGAGGCGGCCTTCAAGAATTTTGTTTCGCGCGGCTTGCCGGAAGATGAATTCTTCTCCGACGCATTCTTCAGCTCCAAAGACCTGACCAAGCCACCGGTTGCTTGAGTTTCGCTTTGTGCTTTTGCGGATGCATGCAAACAACAAACAACCACCGGCGGGTGGTTTTTTGTTGGACGCCAGCGATGCCGACATGCAAATGGCTGGCCCAAAAAAAGACCCCGCCGAAGCGGGGCCAAACTAGTGCAAGGAAAGCCTGGATTATTGAGTGACCGGTTGCAGCGTTGCTGGTTCAACGGCCAGTTGTTCATCGCTCCAGCGTCGCAAGCCAAGAATTTTCTCGCCCAGCGACGACAGGGCAGCACGCGGGTAACGCGTTTGCTCCCAATTGCGCGGATCGCCAGGAAAGGCATAGCCCCGCGCCGGTTCGCGGCGGTACCAGCTAGCGACGCGCCAATTTCGCAACTCGGTATTGGTTTCGTCAGCAGGGGTAAATGAAATGTATTGGGCCAGCCGCACCTTGTTGCTTGAGGTATTTGGGCGGATACCGTGGGCGAGCAAGCTGTTGAAGATCAACAAATCTCCAGCCTGCATCGGAATAAACCGCGGCGACCACGGTACGGTGGCCAAGTCTGGTTGCCACGGATTGCGATCCGCCGGGGCGCTTTGGCGCCATTGGGCAAAGTGTTCAAACAATTCGGGAATGCACTGAAAACCGCCACCTTCTTCAGTGGTGTCAGACAACGCCAGTACGCCCTGAACATTGACTGGCAGCGGATCGAGCGTGGTGTCGGAATCCCAGTGAATGAATCCGCCAAACTTGCGGGTGCCCTGATTGGGCGGATTGAGATTGGCGCGATCAATAGTGACCCACAAGTCTTCGCGGTCCCAGATATCCACAAACGCATTGTAGATGCGCTCGTTCTGGCGGTTATTCCACATGGTCTGGTTCTGGTATGCCTCGACCATGCCGGAGCCATTGAGCTCTTTCATTTCATGGTCGCGCAACTGGGGCTTGCTCCAGTTGGCCGGGTCTTGCGGGCTTAACTCCTGGAACTCCCATAAAAAATCGGTAGTGCGTTTGACCTCGGCCGGGGTGATGGCCTGTTTGATGATTACAAAGCCATAACGCTGCCAGTGAGCGAAGTCAGCCTCGCTCAACACTCGCAACGGTAGCTGCTTTTGCAGATCACGCAATTGGACTTGTTCAAGATAAGCAACAGATGGGTTGCCTGGGCGATTGTCGCCGTATTGATAACGGTCATTCATGTCGGTCTCCGGTGTGGACGGTTGATTGTGCACGGGCAAAGACCGGTGAATTGCGCCGTAGCTGGCGCAGTTTGATACTATTGTGACGTTTCATTGCGCAGTGCAGGTACAAAAGTGAAGCCGCAACTAGAGCACGTTACTGTTCCCGATGGCGCATCCTGGGCGTTGCTGTGGCGCGAGCTACCGGAGTTGCCTTTTGAGTGGCATTACCATCCCGAATACGAACTGACGCTGACGGTTAACGCGTGCGGCCAGCGCTATGTGGGGGATCACCTGGGCGACTTTGCCGATGGAGATCTGGTGCTGGTCGGGCCTAACTTGCCACATACCTGGTCCGCCGCGCAGGCATTGGAAAGCACACGCCCGGTGCTGGCAGTTGTGGTGTGGTTCAGTCGGGATTGGGTAACGCGGTTGGTGACGGATTTGCCGGAGTTGCTGCCTATCCAGCGACTGGCGGATAACGCGTTGCAAGCATTGGCTTTTTCTGCCGAAGCGGCTGCTCGCGTGCAGCCCAAATTGCTGTCGTTAAATGCGTTGGATGCCGGGCGGCGCATGCCCGTATTGCTGGATGTGTTGCTTGATCTGGCGCAGGACGCCAGCGCGCAGACATTATCTGCACAGATCATGCGGGCGAGTACGGATGGCAGTGGTGAACGGCTGGGCAAGGTACTGGATATTTTGCATCAGCGTTTTGCCGAACCAGTGCCGGTGGAGGAATTGGCACGCAAGGTGGCGTTGTCGGTCGGGGCGTTTCACCGCTTCTTCAAGCGCCATACCGGCAAAACCGTGACGGCGTATCAGGCGCAGTTGCGCATCGGGCATGCTTGCCAACTACTCATCCAGACCAGCAAACCCGTTGGGGTGATTGCCGAGATTGCGGGCTATCGGAATCTGGCGCATTTCAATCGCCAGTTTCTGGCCACCAAAGGAATTACCCCAAGGCAGTTTCGCCAGCATTATCGGTAATGATGAATCCCGCAGTTGCCCAAATGACGCGCAAACAAAAGCCGGGCCTTGCGGCCCGGCTAACTTCAAATTACCAGGAGAGACCGGTTGATTAGAAGTAGGTCTTCACGCCAGCCATGACGCGGTAGCTGTTTTGACCAGCAGCGGCAGTGTCAACGTTGCCGTAGTACAGGGCGTCGTCAGCTGCGCTGAACGATGCGTTGTCCTGGTTCTTCACGTAGCGAGCGTCAACAAACGCCAGCGATTGCTTGGACAGGCTGTAGTTGTAACGTGCATCAATTGCTTGTGCGCCGGAGTCTTTCTGATCGACACCGTTAACCTTGGTGTCACGCAGATTGAAGTAGCTCAGGTATACGCCGTGCTTGCCGGTTTCGTACGAACCTTGTGCAACCCACATGTCTTGCTTGGCATCCGTACCAGTCAGACTGCCTTCAGAGCGCTTGAAGCCACCCTTCACGCCAATACCGTTACCGAACTTGTAGTTCGCGCCGGCATACCAGTTCTTGGTGTTAGTACCATCAGGCAGAACGTCTTGCGAGGTCACGTCGGTCGTGGAGGACTGAACGTTGTCACGCTTTTGGTAAGTACCTTGAATACCCAGACCTTCCCACTTGTAGGTGGCAGCAACGTCGTAACCCTTGTTGCCTTGCACGCCTTGGTCTTCGAACAGGTAAGCTGCCGAAGCGTTAAAGCCGTACAGGTTAGGCGTGTCGTAACGAGCGACGTTCTTGGCGTAGTTGGATTGACCAACGCCGTAGTCACGTGCCAGCCATTCTGCGCCAGTGTTGCCGTACAGAGCGTCCAGAGTGTCATAAGTCGGGGTCAGCATGTTACCGGCGCGGAACGTACCGTAGTCACCAGTCAGACCGATGTACGCTTGACGGTTGCCCCAGTTGGCGGTGCCGCCTTGGGTGCGGTCGCCTGGCTGGTTCTGGATTTCTTGCTCAACACGCCAGATCAGCTTGCCGCCGGCATCCAGCTTGTCGCTACCGGACACACCAATGATTGCATCATAAGAAACACCGCCGGACTTGGTATCGCCAGCCTTCAGGTATTGCACGCCACCGGTGATGTTACCGTCGATGGTCACGTCAGCCATGGCAGCGCCAGCGCCCAGAGCCAGGGCAACTGCGAGTGTTGTGTATTTGATTTTCATAATGTGTTCTCCTTTGTCTTAATCCACGTCTTGTTTGGCTTGTCGGCATGGCCGCAAACTTGGATGCAGTTTAAGGAGAGGGCTTCTGGCACACCCGTAACTATTTCCAACGGCATAATGTGAATTTTTACGGAATTTTTTTGACCTAACGCGCTACATACCCGCGTGCTATATTGACTTCCCGCAAGGCTCTGGTAAGAGATAACTGCCCATGGTATGTCGTGTGGTGTTCAATCAGAAGGGGGGGGTGGGCAAGTCCACCATCACAGTCAATCTCGCTGCAGCGGCCGCCATAGCCGGTCGTTCGGTGCTGGTAGTCGATCTCGACCCGCAAGCCAACACCAGTCGCTACCTGTTGGGCGAGGTGCTGGCGCAGGCCACGCCGACGCTGACCGAGTTCTTCGAGCAAACACTTAATTTCAGTCTTTACGCTCACGTGATGGATGATTTCGTCCATGCCACGCCGTGCCAGGGCTTGTTTCTTCTCCCTGCTGGCGACAGCCTGGCCGAGCAGCAGAGCAAGCTGGAAGCGCGCTACAAGATCTACAAGCTGCGTGAATCGTTGCAGGAGTTTGGCGGGCGCTTCGACGAAATCTGGCTCGATACGCCACCGGCGCTTAACTTCTTTACGCTTTCAGCGCTGATTGCCGCCGATCGGTGCCTGATTCCCTTCGATTGCGACGCGTTTTCGCGTGAAGCATTGGTCGGTTTGCTGGGGCGAGTGGCGGAAATCAAGGCGGATCACAATCCGCGGCTGGAAGTGGAAGGCATCATCGTGAACCAGTTTCAGGCGCGCGCCAGTTTGCCGACCCGAATGGTCGAGGAACTCGCCGCCCAAGGGCTGCCGGTACTGCAGCCCTATTTATCCAGTTCGGTCAAAATCCGCGAATCGCATGAGCGGGCGATGCCATTGGTGCAACTGGATCCACGACATAAACTTGCGCAAGCGTTTAGCGAGCTCTATCAATCACTGGCAAAGTAGCGGCCCAGGTGTGTTCGCCGCATGATTTGACTCAGGAGTGCTGTATTCATGAATTCCGGCAGTATCGATAGAAAACCCCGTTTGTTGATTGTGGATGACGAGCCGTTCAATCTCGAAATCCTGAGCGAGCATCTGCAAGACGCTGATTATGAAGTCATTACTGCCGAAGACGGCGAGGCTGCATGGGACTTGCTGGCAACTGATCGGGCGTTCGATGCCATATTGCTGGATCGCATGATGCCGCGGATGGATGGCATGGCATTGCTGGCGCGGCTCAAGCAGCAACCGGAGCTGATGCAGGTCCCCGTGATCATGCAAACGGCAGTTGGCGCAGCGGAAAACGTGCGGGAAGGGCTTACCGCAGGGGCGTATTACTATCTAATAAAGCCATTTCAGCGCGACATGCTGCTGGCCATTGTCAGCGCGGCGGTGGATTTCTATCGCGAAAAGCGCCGGCTGGAACAGCAACTGGTGGCGCAAGCTGGCAATTATGGCCAGTTGATCAATGCCGAGTTCGAATTCCGTTCACTGGAAGAAGCCCGGCAACTCACGCTAGTGTTATCGCACGCCTGCCCGGAACCCCAACGCGTGGCGCTGGGTTTGTCCGAATTGCTGGTGAATGCGGTTGAGCATGGCAATTTAGGCATTCGCTATGGCGAAAAAACGCGGCTGTTGCAGTTAGGGCGTTGGCAGGATGAAATTGAGTCCCGGCTGAGCCACCCGGACTACGCCGGCCGCCGCGTAAGGGTGCAGTTTCAGCGGGGTGAGTCGGCAATCACCATCGTGATCACCGATCAGGGCGCGGGTTTTGACTGGCGGCCATTCCTGGAGTTTTCACCGGAGCGGGCGTTTGATCCGCACGGGCGCGGCATTTCCATGGCGCGCATGCTGTCGTTTGATCAGATCGAATATCAGGGCGAAGGCAATACGGTCGTGGCACGGGTGTCTCTGGCTGGCGCATGAGCGCTAACTAGCACCCCGCAGGCGGACGGTTACTCCAGAATCTCAACCGGCATGCCTACTTCAACCCGCCCAACATTGCCTGCCAGCACGTTTTGTCCGAACTCTGCCCCTTCCGGGCCTTTACGCCGCTGGGCGATGGTACGCAGCGGTTCCTGGTCGGCTGACTTTTCGGCCGTTTGAGGATCAACCGTGGTGAATACACAGCGCCCGCAGGGCTTGGCAATCTGAAACATCACATTGCCAATGCGGATCTGCTTCCAGCCATCCTCGGCAAAGGCGGGCGCGCCGGATATCACCAGGTTGGGCCGGAACCGTGCCATTTCCATATCCCGGCCAACCCATTCGCTGAGTTGCTGGCGTGAAGTTTCGCCAATCAACAGTAGTGGAAATCCGTCGGCAAAAGACAGTGGCACATCCGGAAAAGGCCGCACCCGACGCTGGGTTTCGCCGGTATACAACAACCGCGCCGCGCGGCCCAGATAATCACTGAACCAGGCGTCTGCCGACTTGGCGCCAGACCAGGCTGCAAAATCATCTTTCCACACCGATGCCGGGCAGGCCTGACTAAACAATGCGCGTTCCACGCTCAGGACCGGCATGCCAGGAGCGGACAAGGTCAGGCTGTGCTCGTCCACGTCGGTGACGACTTTGACCAGCGTTGGGCAATCACGCCCGGTAATCATGCGGCCATCGGCTGAAGTCACCATCCACGCGCGATCATCGGGCAGCCCCAACGGGGACAACTCACTGGTCTGTAGCGACAGACCTTGGGTGGATTTAACCGGATAACGATAAATGGCAGAAAGCGTGGGCATGGAAGTCTCGCAAGTGCGCAATCAAGCGGCGAAGCGCTGCAGATATGGATGTACTAATAGAGCGCTAGCTTATCACCACTGCATAAACCAGTAATGCGGATGCGTTTCGCGCCAGCGCTCAATGGCCACTTCGCTACCGCTGGTTGTGATGATGACGGCGCCATCCCGATCGGTGCGCAAATCCTGCGCACCTTGCGCGGCGTAACGTGCGACGATTTCTGGCCGGGGATGACGAAAGCGGTTGAGAAAGCCGGATGAGTACACCACCCAGTCCGGGTGTGTCGTCTCGACAAATGCTAGTGATGACGAAGTAATGCTGCCGTGGTGCCCGGCGACCACGACGTTGAAATGCCCTAGCCAGTTGCGCTCCAGCATGGTGGCTTCCTGGGCGACGCCCACATCGGCGGTAATCAGCATGCGGGCATGGGCGGTTTCGATTTCCAGTACGCAACCGCGAGCATTTTCATCGGGCATGGGTTCTCCGGCCACTGGCCACAACACGGTGAACTCCACGCCATCCCAAGTCCACGCGTCGCCAGCTGCGCAAGGTTCATCGTGTCGGGCCAGCGCATGGGCCGGATGATCCGTCGGCAACTGCGCCCGCAACGTATTCACCGGAATCGCGTGCATCAGCGCTTCGGCACTGCCGGAGTGATCATTATCTTTGTGCGACACCACCAAGGTGTCGAGTGATGAAACGCCGTTGCTTTGCAGCACCGGCAAGATTGCCCGCTGCGCCTGGCCGGGTTTGCCAGTATCAAACACTAGCGTGTGCTGACGGGTCTGGATCAATACCGACAAGCCCTGGTCGACGTCGATTACCGTTGCCCGGAATTCGCCTTCAGTTACTCGGACAGCGGGAACAACGAACAAGGGCAATAGCATCACCAGTCCAAAACAGCGCCCGGGCAGCCCACGCGGCAACAGCAAGATCAGCACGCCCGGCAGCGCGAACGCCACAGCAAAGCGCGATGGCGGAACGAAAACCGGGGAAGGTGCCAAGCTGCTCAGCCATGTCACAGCAAAGTTGGTGTACGCAAACACGCGTTCCGCCGCCTGCAGCGCATAACCAGTGGGGTCCAGTAGTCCGACCAAAGTGAGTGGCGTGACCACCATGCTGACTACTGGAATGGCGATGGCATTGGCCAGTGGAGAAATCAACGGCATGCGGCCGAATACGCAAAGCAGAATGGGCAGGGTGCCTAACGTTGCGGCGAGTTGCATAGACGCCCAGCCGCGCCAGCCTCGCGCTTGTTGCAAACGGTTGCCGCTCAGCCACAACAAGGCGCCGACGGCCAGAAACGATAACCAGAACCCGGCAGAAATGACGGCAAAAGGATCAACCAGTACCACGATGAACAACGCCAACAGCCAGATCAGGCTGCGTGCCATCGGCCGCGCGCTGACCAGGCACAGAACGCCAACAGCCAGCATGAGGACGGCGCGTTGCGTCGGGATACCGAGCCCGGCCAACAGGCTGTAGCCAATCGCCGCAGCTAGCCCACACCACAGGCGCAATCGGGGAATGCTCAAGCGGCGGGCGAGAATGGGGATGCGGCGAACGACACCGCCGGCTGCCAATCCGGCGAGCGCGGCGACCATGCTGATGTGAAGTCCTGATATGACAATATTGGGTGTATGAATACATGAAGTATTTGATGCCCTGCAGGCAGCTAACAGGTTTTTTTATATATAGAAAATTTGTTCAGCTAGCTTCTGCATTACTGCACGCGAGCTTGCTTCGGGACGGGGCAAGGTCGTGGTGAAAGCTGTGAATTTACATTGTCGCTTGATGCCCTCATTGGAAACACCTTCAACGGTTGCCAATGCAACACGCTTTCGTTGGTGGGGCCGCAGGGGTCGGTAGCCATCGCTCACGCTTGGGAATATGCCGGGTGGATTAGTACACCTCGGTTGCTGCGCTCGCTCATCTTGATCTCCATGCGCGAAAGCTAGGAGACAAATAAAAAATAGTTGTTGTAATTACATCATGAACGCTATTTGACCATTCATCCAGAATGAACGGCCTGCTAGATTCCTGAAATATCAAATTAGAAAACGATAATTTGTGAAGCTAGCCGAAGCGTTACTGATTCTCTCGCTGGCAATCCAGCCGGTGTTCGCCAAGTCCCCCCCAAGTACCCGGCTGCGTCTCAAACAGTTCAAGCACCTTCAACTGATAACGACCTGGTTGAACAGGGCACTTACGTCAACAAGGCGGGCAACACCGTTCACAAACCAGCACATACCAAGAGTGGTCGAGCGCCGGATGGAGCAACGGCCAAGTGCGGGGATGGCACGTACAGTTTCAGCCAGAATCATCGTGGAACATGCAGCCACCATGGCGGGGTTGCCGACAGGCTTTGATCGTTCAGGTGTCATCGGCTTGTTCTTAAAAAAATTTGAAACTAGTTTAGGCTGTGTCCGCAGCTTCCTGCTATTTTGGTCGTTTCAGGTTGTGAGTTTCAGGTTGTGATGAAAGCTCCCGAGTTGTTTGCTCTATGAATGTTCCGCCATCCATCCTATTCAGGCTCGATTCACGCGTTTGAACCCGGGCGGTGCTACAGCGTCACTGTGCTAATGCGCCGCGGCATACATAAACCGTCGCTTCACTGGTGGCGCCATGTAGCAGTGTGGCGGTAAAATTAGGGCATAAACGCTGTGGGATGAAGTAATTCTTACGGTAGTCACGCATTATGTTTACAGTGTTGATGTCGCCCCCTTTTTTTGGGTAAAAAAAATAATCTCGGAACATAAATGCAGCAGCCACGTTTTATAAGTTTGTTCGCAGGATGTGGAGGATTAGACCTCGGCTTCATTGAGGCGGGATTTGAGCCTCTTGCTGCTTACGATATCTGGCCATTAGCCATAGAAAATTACAAAAAAAATATTGGAGACCATGGTGCCGTATATGACTTATCTACCGGAATGCTTCCAGCGGACATTGTCTGCGATGTTGTTCTTGCAGGTTCTCCATGCCAAGGGTTTTCCACCGCGGGTAAACGTCAATTTGATGACCCGCGGAATAATCTTTTACACGCGGCTGCTGCGATTGCGATAAAAGCTCGGCCTAAAGTAATTGTGTTTGAAAACGTACTAGGTGTGATTCAAGGTAAACACCGGATACATTGGGACACTGTGTGCAACTCAATTCGATCTGCTGGGTATCAAACAACCACATTAGTGGTGGATGCACGTGAAACAGGCCTGCCTCAGTTGCGTAAGCGTGTGGTTTTGATCGCTTGGAACACTGGAGCTAGTTTTCGCCCAGAACTAGATATTTGTACCATGCCAAGTCTTGCCGAGGTAATTCATGGCGCCGAGTCTTGTGAAAATCATGAACCCCGATTGCTTGCTAAAGACTCCAACGAGTATAGAGTAGCTTCGCATATTCGATCAGGACAAAAGCTTTGCAATGTACGCGGCGGAAGTGCATCAGTTCACACCTGGAATATCCCGGAGGTTTTTGGCTTCGTATCGGACCCTGAGATTGAAATTCTTCGTTCTCTAATGGGGTTACGCCGCAGGCGAAGAGTTAGAGACTTTGGCGATGCGGATCCAGTTCCTTTAGATGTGTTGCAGGCAGAACTAAAAAGATGCGTCGCTGCAGATGTAAAATCTCTTTTGCAGAAAAATTATTTGCGCGACCTTGGCGGGGTTCTTGATCTCAAACATACGTTCAATGGTAAGTATCGTCGACCATGTCCAAACGGTGTTTCACATACCGTAGATTCAAGATTTGGTGATCCTACCTGCTTTCTGCACCCCGATGAACCACGAGGATTTAGCGTTCGTGAAGCTGCACGCATACAAGGCTTCCCGGATCGATACATTTTCCATGGACCACAAAGTGATCAATTTAAAATGGTGGCCAACGCGGTTCCACCGGCAATGGGCCTGTCCATTGGTAAGATGATTAGGCGTGGATTGTGTTTATGAGTATGCAGCTTAACTTAATTGAACAGTGGCAGCGTGTTGGCCATCCAGTGGATGGAGAGCGAATGCGCTTGGCAATCCGCCTTCGTACACATTACGAGTTGTTAGCAGAAAAACTATTTCAGCAATATGAGCCGATTAAAAAGGAAGCCCGCTTAACCAGTAGGGGTTTTCTTTCAAAGTTAAATATATGGCTATGCAACTTCGATACAGAGGAACAGCAGTGGGCTGCTTTCCGATCTGTGGAATACCTTTTCTTTGCGGGGCAAGATGAATTTGAAGAGTTGTATCGTTGTGCGTTGCAGCATAAGATAGTTCCTTGGCTCATTGATCAAGCACAAATAGATATTTTCGGAATTGATGCAGAAACTCAAATTGATTCTGAGTTATGTGCATGCTGGCCCTGCCCGGTGACAGACAGTTTGAGGATCAGCGCATTTCTACATATATCACGTATGAGTGGAAAGCCATATAGGCCGGATTGGGCCAGTTTGAAGCAGTTTTCTTGTAAAGAAAAAATAGAAGAATACAAAAAAACCGAGAATATAAAATATTTGGTTCTGCTTGAAGACTTCGTCGGAAGCGGTGGTCAGGTAGTGAGAGTTCTGAAATTTGCTTTTGAGGTTTTTACTGGCCCAATTTTTCTAGTTCCGTTAATTATTTGCGCTCCGGGAGATCGTAAAATTAGGGAGTTAATATCAAGTTCGAGACGAAAAGATATTAGTTATAATCCAGTTTTGGTGATTGAGGATAGCTGTTTAATTAGTGAAATTCCTCAAAGTAGCGAACCTAAGCTTTTCGCAGAACTACGCGGTGCAATGGATGCAGGTTATAAAAAAATAGCAAAAAATGAGGAATTAAATGGGAAAGGCTATGGATGGGAGGCCACCGGTAGCCTGATGGTTATGCATAGTAATTGCCCCAATAATACACCACCAATTTATCATTATTCTAGCTCCAATTGGCAGCCATTATTTCCGAGGGCGATTAGGGAACCGCAAAGGAAGAAGTCGTGAACCGATTTGATAACCCTTTTCATGATTTATGGGTCACGGAGATCCTTGACCCTAAAGAATTCGTAAAAATGTTCAGTCCTATGGTCGCCTCACATGCAGAGGAGCTGTTTGGGACGGGAAATGTGGTGGTGCGCGGTAGGCAAGGAAGTGGCAAGAGCATGCTGCTTGGGCTGCTAAACACCAAAACACGAGTTGCATACGCCAACTCGGGCACAGAGTATCCAGCACCAAATGACTATAAGGCTTTTATTGCGGCGGGCATAAATCTCACCCGAGATAATGCAAGAATTGTGACTGCGCGATTGTCAGAGCTTCCTGAGCCAATACGAAGAGGCTGGGCTGCTGCTACATTTGCGGATTATGTTAATTATTTGCTTGTTCAGGACTTGTTGAGAAACGTTATTTATTTGGCTGAAGAGCAAATTAGCACCGGTGCTCTTGAAAACGAGCTTCCTGTAAATTGGTCGGGATCCTATAAGAGTAAATTGACTGAAATACTCCTATTATCCGACGTGTGGGGCATTTTTTTTGAGGGCTGCAAATCTATTGAAGAAATCGTCAAGCGTGTTTCTTTCCGACTCTCGGAATATCGGCGATATTTTAATTTTAGTGTAAATTCTCTCAATGCAGAAATTGAAAAAACAAAAACGGACATCGGTGAACCAGTGGCCGTTCTGGCAGAGGCCCTGCGCGAGTCAGGTGTTCTTCCAAGAGAAGCTTTAATTTATCTTAAAATAGATCAGCATGAGGAATTATACGAACTAGAGCGCAGTAGTGGAACTGCAAGTCTGTTTAGGCAGGTTATTAACCGAATGTTGGCTATGAGAGATGGTCGCGTCGCTTATCGAATTGGAACACGCCACTACGCATGGACTGAGGAAATGACCGTATGGGGTAGCGGCGCATATTTGGAGAATATGCGAGACTATTCCATGATTGATATTGATTCAATCTTGAAGAGGAACGAAAATAAGGCTTTAGGGTTTCCATTTAAGGATTTTGCCGAAGATGTTTTTCGTCGACGGTTGGGCGTTTATGGGTTGGATGTTAGTAAGCCTTACCCTAAAGGCCTTTTGTTTGAGGTTTTTGGTGATTCGATAAAACCCATCGAGCGTGCTAAATTGTACGTGAAAGGTAAACCCTCACAAATCAGGTTGCCTAGGAGTTATGCCCCGGAATGGCAAAAAGTCTTAGACGCTCTATGGGAGTCTGACCCGCTGGATGCAATGCTTGGCGCTGCATGGCTTCGTCAACGTGCGCAGCAAAGAAGCGGGATTGCACGGGACGCATCCAAAATTGGTACATTCCCATGGAGGGATCGGCCTTATTGGAGAAAGGAAAGGTATGAAGCCGCGCTGGTTCAGATTGCAGGCGAATGTAATGAGACCTTGATTTGGAGCGGAAAAAGTCATTTGATCGACTTGTCCGGGTCTAATATCTTGGCATTTATGACTATCTGCCGTGCTATTTGGGCCGCATGGCTAAGGAAGTTATCTGATGCAGAGTTAGAAAGTATTGAATTTCCCCGTATTGGCGTTGATGAGCAAGTTATTGGCGTTGCAGAGGCCAGCAGGATTTGGGCTGACAAATTGAAAGAAGGAACCGATGGGGATAAGCGCGCACGGTTTATCTCTGCCCTAGGCGCATGGTTTTCACGCAGAATTAGAGGCGATAAGGCACTATCAAATCCTGGACATAATGGAATTTCATTATTGGTGAGTGAGTTCGACAATAAAAATTTTATTAGCGACTTAATACGATCCTGCAGAGATCAAGGTGATTTAATAGAGTCATCTCACACAACTAAGACGAAAGACGCAAAGCCGCGTAAGAAGTGGTATCTAAACCCGCTTCTTAGTCCAAACTTCCGAATTCCTCACGTAAGAACGAAAGAGCCTATATACGTATCGATAGGCGATTTAACTGCCGTATATAACGATTCTCTCGTTGAGCCAAGATCCTCTAAATATCAGCATGATGATGGCCCGACCCAAACAGAGCTTTTCTAGGAGATAGAGGTGGCTGTGATTCGTCCTTGGGGCAACGTGAATTGGCTTATGCCGCGTATCGGAGCCCGGGAGTGGTCAAGTGCATGCTGCACATCTTTTGAACCAAGATGTACCGCTGTATCTGAGTGGGTGTCCTCGAACATTCGAGGTGGTAAGCATTTTGTACTGCGGATAGATGATCCGCCGAATAGATTTACCGACGAAATAAGAACGAGAACGGATTATCATCAAGGAAAAATATTTTCAGCCTTGGGAAAAGACGTCCACTTACATATAAGTGGCCTGTTAGATTCTCCATCATTGATACATCAATTTGTTAGAGAATTAGATTTGGTTTCAGGTTCGCTGGTTCTTGATATTACAGCTATGCCAAAAAGATTTTTTTTGTTTATAGTCTCCCGCTTGCTCGCTTCAAAGAATTTACGAGATCTGGTCATATGTTATACCCGCGCCGAAGGGTATAAAGAGGGCTTGCTCACGGAGGATGCGGAGCCACCATCGGCGTTACCCGGTTTCGCCAGGGTAAGTTCAGACGGTGGTGATACTACGATGGTTGTAAGTGTCGGTTATATGGCTTTTAACTTAACTGATCTTCTAGAGCAAGCTCGGGGGAGGCAGCTTAAATTTTTATTTCCTTTTCCTCCAGGGTCTCCAGGATTTCGTAGGAATTGGGATTTATTGCGAAAATTAATTCCGAACATTTCCATTCAGACTGACATCCAACG
This sequence comes from Silvimonas sp., assembly GCF_031291215.1. Taxonomy (NCBI): domain Bacteria; kingdom Pseudomonadati; phylum Pseudomonadota; class Betaproteobacteria; order Neisseriales; family Chitinibacteraceae; genus Silvimonas; species Silvimonas sp. Next base: position 1,225 of record NZ_JARLJK010000066.1, on the reverse strand, counting down.
CATTCATGCTATAGATATGTTTGCAGCTATGGAATGGATTGACGGGTTGGCGCGTGATAGCTCGGCGCCAATAGATATGATACCTTTAGGACCTAAGCCCCATGCGCTGGCAATGGCGTTGGCAGCTCGAAAAATTGGTGATAATGCCGAGCTGCTATATTCTCAGCCTAGGGTTTACCATCCCGACTATTCGCACGGAATTTACATGGATCAAGCAGGAAAAGCTGAGGTCGTAGCATACTGTCTACGAAGAGAGTATATAGACTACGTTTAGCCAAACTCCCAGAGAACTAACAGGTTTTATTTATATATATAGAAAAATTTGAACAGCTAGCTTCTGCTGTACCGCACGCGGGCTTGCCCTGAATGGGGCAAGGTCGTGGTGAAAGCTAAAAAATCATGTCAGACATTAAATGTTTGCAGATTGGATTGTTGGTGGTTAGCGATGCAATCAACAACGCAAAATGCCCCAAGCTGAAGCTGGGGCATTTTTCATTGCTGATTCCGCAGGCAGCCGCTGACGAAATTCTCGAGGTGTTCAACTGGCTTTATTGCAATTTTTTCTGTTGCTATCATAAATAGCTAAATGGACTCAGTGCCACCTGTTGACGGGTAGAACATCTGAATGTGGTTTGAGTGGGGGGTCAATGTGAGGTCATGTGTTGCCACCTGGTGTGAGTATATCTGTGCCAGATGGGAAACCGGTATATGCCAGCAAAACCGGATATGGCACCCATGGGGTTTGAATATGTCGGGTTTAATGCGTGGAAACCGGCATCTCGCCGATATGATTTGATATGCAATAATGTACGAACCAGATATGTGTTTTGCCGACGAATGCATGTGTGCCAGATAGGAAATCGGTGCATGCCAGCAAAACCGGATGTGGCACCCATGTAGCTTGAATATGTCGGGTCTAATGCATGGAAACCGGCATCTCGCTAATGTGGTTTCATATATGGCAATGCATGAACCACATGCGTGTTCCCGGTGAATTCATGTGTGCCAGATGCCAAACCGGTCAATGCCAGCTAAACCGTATATGGCGACCGCATGAACTGAATATGGCGCGTTGCCGACGTCACCCCGGATTTGAGTAGCACCGTGATTTAGAGTCCAATCCCTTTTATCCAAGGAGACTGGACGTGAAGAAGCGTTATTCGGAAGAACAAATCATCGGCTTTCTGCGCGAGGCCGAGTCGGGTATTCCGCTCAAGGAACTGTG